>NZ_CP025086.1:930000-1268369 GCF_004135935.1 Methylovirgula ligni
CGCGCAGCTTGTCCCAGTCCATGGTCCCCTCGATCTAGCCGCGCGTCACTCCGCCGCCGCACGGTGATGCGCCTCGGCCGCCAGCCAGCGCTCCGCCTCGAGCGCCGCCATGCAGCCTTGCCCCGCCGCCGTCACCGCTTGCCGGTAAATATCGTCCGTCACATCGCCCGCCGCGAAGACGCCAGGCACGTTGGTCGCCGTAGAGAACGGCGCCGTCTTGAGATAGCCATTTGGCTTGGCGTCGATCTGGCCGAGGAAAAGCTCGGAGGCCGGCTGATGGCCGATGGCGACGAAGACGCCCTCGGCCGGCACTTCCGTATAGACACCCGTCTTGACGTTCCTAAGCCGTGCATGGGTGACGCTGCGCGGCGCGTCGGTGCCGCAGATCTCGTCGACGGCATTGTCCCAGATGACTTCGACATTCGGCAGCCTGAACAGCCGCTCCTGCAAAATCTTCTCGGCACGGAACGAGTCGCGGCGGTGGACGATCGTCACCTTGCGGGTGATCTGGGCGAGATACAGCGCCTCCTCGACCGCGGTATTGCCGCCGCCGACGACCAGCACATCCTTGCCGCGATAGAAAAACCCGTCGCAGGTGGCGCAGGCCGAAACACCATAGCCGCGGTAAATCTCCTCCGTCGGGATACCAAGCCAGCGCGCCTTGGCGCCGGTCGCGATGATCAAGGCGTCGGTCGTATGGGTCGTGCCGCTGTCGCCGTAGAGGTGGAAGGGACGGCTGCCAAGCTCGACCTTGACGATATGATCGGAGATGAAGTGCGTGCCGACATGCTCGGCCTGGAGCCGCATCTGCTCCATCAGCCAGGGACCCTGGATCGGCGCCGCGAAGCCCGGATAATTCTCGACATCCGTCGTGATCATCAACTGGCCGCCGGGCTCGAAGCCGGCGATCAGCACCGGCTCCAGCATCGCGCGGGCGGCATAGATCGCCGCCGTATAGCCGGCCGGACCGGAGCCGACGATGGTGAGCCTGGCGTGGCGGGTCGGGGCCTTGGACATGCGCGCCTCTATGACAAAACGTCATAGCAATCTATGGGCGCTACGCCCTGGCCGCAACCCGAAGACCCCGCCGCAGGCAGGGGATAAGCCATTCTTTTAACCGGGTGCGCCGGGATCGGCGGCGTCGCCGCAAGCCTCTTCCGAAAGGCAACGGCCAGCCGGCGTCTGACCGGCTGGCCGCTATCCCATTCGGAATGAGGGCGATGTGTTAGGGGTGCGGGGCCGGCTCGAGCCGGAGGCCCGTGATGCCCGCCGTGATATCGACGCCGGTCTGCGCGCTGACAGAGAGCGGCTGCAGACCAATCGAACCGCCATTGCCGCCGACGAGGGCGTTGGCGCCGACACCGATGCCGAGCGAAACGCTGGCGCTGGCGCCGCCGTATTCGCCGGCGAGGGCAGTGTGGCCGAGTTCGCGCGTCGCCGCGAACACGCCCCAGACGATCCGGCCCGGTCCGCTCACGCCGATCGCGATGCCGATGCGGCGGATGGTGCCGACATAATAATCCGTCGGCGCGTAAGAACGGGTGAAGCGGCAGGACAGCGCCCTACGCGACGTAATGATGAGACCGACGCCCGGCGCCACATTGCATTCCAACAGGCCGACCTGCGCCGCCTGCACCGTGCCGGTGCTGGCGAACCAGGGCGAACAAAAAGCAAAAAGAGCTGCGGCGAAAACCCGTGGCTGAAAACGCATGAACGATCTCCTTCCCTGCCTGAAGCGAACCCTACCTGAAGCGAATTGTTGAGCCGCAGCTCACTTCCACGTAACATGGACTTATTCGTGACAGCGTCGCAAGTTCGCCCTCATCACGCCGCACATGTGAAAGCCCCTTATCGACTCGTCGATGTCACGGCCATTTGACCAAAGGCGGCATGGACGAGAGGATCGAATCGACATTGCCCCCCGTCTTGAGTCCGAAGATCGTGCCACGATCATAGAGCAGATTGAACTCAACATAGCGCCCGCGGCGCACGAGTTGCTCGTCGCGTTCCGCGTCATTCCAAAGCTTGGTAAAATTGCTGCGGACGATTTCCGGATAAATCGCCAGAAATGTCTCGCCGATATCGCGCGTGAAGGCAAAATCCGCCTTAAAGCCCTCGGGCGAAGCGAGATAATCGTAGAAAATACCGCCGATGCCGCGCGGCTCCTGGCGATGCTTCAAATAAAAATATTCGTCGCACCATTCCTTGAAGCGCTGATAGTCGGCAACCGCCACGTGACGCCGGCAGGCGGCTTCGAAAGCCGCGTGAAAGGCGATTGAATCGGGATCGCTCTGCGTGCGCCGGCGATCGAGCACGGGAGTCAAATCGGCCCCGCCGCCGAACCAGGCTTTCTGCGTCACGACGAAACGTGTGTTCATGTGCACGGTCGGCACATGCGGATTCCAGGGATGGGCAATGAGTGAAATGCCCGCGGCCCAGAAATGCGGATCGGCTTCGGCGCCGGGAATCTGTTTGGCAAATTCCGGCGCGAACGTTCCGTAGACAGCCGACGTATGCACGCCGGCTTTTTCAAAGACGCGGCCCTTGAGCAGCGCCATGCGGCCGCCGCCGCCGTCGGCGCCGGTCGCGTCCTTGCGCTGCCAGGGTGTGACAACGAAGCGGCCGGGCGCCGTACTCTCTGGCGCGAAAGGGCCGGGGCATTCCACTTCAAGCGTCTCGAAGGCGGCGCAGATTTTCGTCTGCAAAGCCTCGAACCAGGCGCGCGCCTCGGTCTGCTGGCGCGCCAATTCCGCTACGTCAACCATACCCTATCCTTCCCCGCCTTCGCCCGCCGCATCGCGGATTTGCCGCAGCGCCTCCCCGAGAACCATCGCGGCGGCGACCGCAACATTCAGCGAGCGCAATGGCGGGCGGATCGGAATACGCACGCCGGCATCGGCCACAGCCCGCACGGCGTCGGGTACACCCGAGGATTCGCGCCCGACAAGCAATATGTCGCCGGGCGCATAACGGAAATCGCGATAATCCTGCGCCGCCTTGGTCGAAAGCAGCACGAGCCGGCGCCCCGCGGCTTCGCGCCAGGCCGCGAAAGCAGCGAAACTTTCATGCCGGGCGAGCGTCACATGATCGAGATAATCCATGCCGGCGCGGCGGAAGGCGCGATCGCTCATCGGAAAGCCGGCCGGCGCGATGAGCGCCGCCTCGACCCCGAGACAGGCACAGAGGCGCAGCATCGTCCCGCAATTCTGCGGAATGTCCGGCTGATACAGAGCCAAAGTCAGCGGCGGCCCGGCAGTGTCCGTCATTGAACCTCCATCGCACGCCTGTTCGCGCTCGTCCTTTCGGTCAAGTGGCGAAACGACGCATTGCTGCCCAAGCGTAAAAGCGCGACACTCTAAAGAAGGGCAAAAAGCCCATTGAAAATATTGGGGAAACGTCTTGGCTGAGAGCGTAAGCTTGGAGCAGCCGACGCGTCGCGATTTTCTGTTCATCGCGACCGGATCCGTCGGTGCCGTCGGTGTCGCATCCGCTGTCTGGCCGTTGATCGACCAGATGAACCCCGATGCCTCGACGCTCGCTGCCGCCTCTACGGAGGTCGATCTCTCCCATATCGGCGAAGGCCAGATCCTCACCGTCAAATGGCGCGGCAAGCCGGTTTTCGTCCGCCACCGCACGCCGAAAGAAATCGCCGCCGCCCGCGCCGTGCCGCTGAGTGAATTGCGCGATCCTGCGACCGATGAAGAGCGCGCGCCACATCCCGAATGGCTGGTCGTCATCGGCATCTGCACCCATCTCGGCTGCGTGCCGCTCGGTCATCAAGGCCCTTACGACGGCTGGTTCTGCCCCTGCCACGGCTCGGTCTACGACACCGCCGCGCGCATCCGCCAGGGACCGGCGCCGTACAACCTTGTCCTGCCTCCTTACAAATTCCTCCCCGACAACAAGCTCCAGATCGGCTGAGCATGATGGCCGGCAAGCGGGTGCAGCAGAGATGATGCGATGAGCGGTTCTTCTCCCTATGTCCCGAAGAGCGCCTTCGCCAGATGGCTCGACAGCCGCCTGCCGATCGTTGGCCTCGTCCATTCGTCGTTCATCACGTTTCCGAACCCGCGCAATCTCAACTATTGGTGGACCTTCGGCGGCATATTGAGCTTCATGCTGGTGGCGCAGATCGTCACCGGTGTCGCGCTCGCCATGCATTACGTGCCGAATTCGAGCCTCGCCTTTCTCTCTGTCGAGCACATCATGCGCGACGTGAACTATGGCTGGCTGCTGCGCTATGCGCATTCGAACGGCGCCTCGATGTTCTTCTTCGCCGTCTACATCCACATCATCCGCGGCGTCTATTACGGCTCCTACAAAGCGCCGCGCGAAGTCCTCTGGATCCTCGGCGTCATTATCTATCTGCTCATGATGGCGACCGGCTTTCTCGGCTATACGCTGCCCTGGGGCCAGATGAGTTTCTGGGGCGCGACCGTCATCACCAGCCTCTTCTCGGCGATCCCGCTCGTCGGCAATGCGATCACGACCTGGCTCTGGGGCGGCTACGCGGTCGACGACGCGACGCTCAACCGCTTCTACGCTTTGCATTACCTGCTGCCGTTCATGATTGCCGCAGTCGTCGTGCTGCACATCTGGGCGCTGCATGTGACCGGCTCCAACAATCCGACCGGCATCGAGAAGCAATCGAGCAAGGACACGCTGCCCTTTCATCCCTATTTCACGGTCAAGGACGGCTTCGCCCTCGTCTGCTTCCTGATCCTCTACGCCTGGTTCATCTTTTACATTCCGAACTATCTCGGCGACGCGGATAATTACATCCCCGCCAATCCGCTGCAGACGCCGCCGCACATCGTGCCGGAATGGTATTATCTGCCATTCTACGCGATCCTGCGCTCGATCCCGTCGAAGCTCGGCGGCGTCACCTGCATGTTCGGCGCGATCCTGCTATTCGCGTTCCTGCCCTGGCTCGACCGCTCGCCGGTGCGCTCGGCGACCTACCGGCCGCTGTTCCGCGTCTTCTTCTGGCTCTTTGTCGCGACGATCATTGGCCTCGGCTACATCGGTTCGCAGCCGCCGGAGGGCGGCTTCATCCTCGCCGGGCGTATCCTGACGATCTCGTATTTTTCCTTCTTCTTCATCGTGCTGCCGCTGCTCAACGTGTTCGAGAAGCCGAGAAAGCCGCCTGCGTCCATCGCCGAGGCTGTGCTCGCCAAATCGACACCGGGCAAAGTCTGAATCGGGACATCTCAAGATGGCGCATCGCGTGCGGCTTATTTTGGCAGGCTTGGCAGGCATCGCCGGCCTCTGCATAGCGACGGGCGCGGCGCTCGCCGCCGGCACCACGAACACCGGCAACGAGGTTCCACTTCAGGCGGAAGGTTTGACGCCGCCGCGCCAGACGTGGAGCTTCCACGGGCCTTTCGGCAAGTTCGACCAGGCGCAATTGCAGCGCGGCTTCAAGGTCTATCATGATGTCTGCAGCGCCTGCCATTCGCTGAACCTCGTCGCCTTCCGCGATCTCGCGGAAGCGGGCGGTCCGGGCTTTTCCGAAGCGCAAGTAAAGGCGCTCGCCGCCGGCTATCAAGTCGAGGACGGGCCGAACGAGCAGGGCCAGATGTTCAAGCGCCCGGGCCGGCCTTCCGACAATTTTCCGCCGCCCTTCCCCAACCCCGAGGCGGCGAAGGCGGTGTTCGGCGCCGCGCCGCCGGATATGTCGGACCTCGCCAAGGCCCGCGGCTTCCCGCGGCCCTTCCCGCTTTTCGTCTTCGACGCCTTCACCGAATATCAGGAGCAGGGGCCGGATTATATCGTCGCGATCCTCAACGGCTTCACCCATTCCGACGATCCGAACTGGAATCTCTATTTCCCCGGCCACAAGATCGCCATGCCGAAGCCGCTCGCCGACGGCGCCGTGCGCTATACCGACGGGACGGCGCCGACGCTGGCCAATTACTCGCGCGATGTCGCGGCTTTCCTCTATTGGGCGGCCGAACCCAAGCTCGAGGAGCGCAAGGCGACCGGCTTCCGCGTCCTCATCTTCCTGATCGTCTTCGCGACGCTGCTCTATTTCACCAAGAAGCGCATCTGGTCCGGCGTCGGCGGCCATTGAGGCCCACCGCTGCCCGTCTTTTAGCCAGCCCGCAACGTTGACACGGTCCGCCGCCGGGGCCAATTCTGCGCCGCGAAATCCATCCGGTCGGGGCGGCATGACCAAATCCATTGTCGGTATCATCGGCGGCTCGGGGGTCTACCACCTGCCGGGCCTTGCGGACTTGCACGAAAAAAGCGTCTCGACGCCCTGGGGCGAACCCTCCGACGCGCTGCGCTTCGGCAAGGTGGGGGCGACCGAAGTCGTTTTCCTGCCCCGGCACGGACGCGGCCACCGGCTTTCGCCGTCCGGCATCAACTACCGCGCCAATATCTATGCGCTGAAAGAGGCCGGCGTCACCGATCTCGTCTCCGTTTCCGCCTGCGGCTCGTTCAAGGCCGAACTCAATCCCGGCCTCTTCGTCCTCGTCGATCAATTCGTCGACCGGACCTTCGGGCGGCAATCCTCGTTCTTCGGCAATGGCTGCGTCGCGCATGTCTCGATGGCGCATCCGGTCGCGCCGCGGCTGCAAGAGCGTCTCGCTGCTGCTGCCGCCGCCGAAGGCATCGGCTATGTGAACGGCGGCACCTATGTCGCGATGGAGGGGCCGCAATTCTCCTCACTCGCCGAATCGCGCGCCTATCAGGCCGCCGGTTTCGATGTCATCGGCATGACCGCGATGCCGGAAGCCAAACTCGCCCGCGAGGCGGAAATCTCCTATGCCACCGTCGCCATGGTGACGGACTTCGATTGCTGGCATCCCGAGCACGACGACGTGGATGTCGCCTCGATCATCGCCACTTTGCAGGCCAATGCCGGCAAGGCCGAGCGGTTGCTGGCCCGGCTGCTGCAAGATTTCCCCGCCGAGCACGAGCCCTGCCCGATCGGCTCCGACCGGCCGCTCGATACGGCGCTCATCACCGCGCCTGAGGCGCGCGATCCGGAACTTCTCAAGAAGCTCGACGCCCTATTGAAACGAGTCAACGGCCAATGACCCTCAAGAACGCCATCCGCAGCATTCCGGATTATCCCAAGCCCGGCATCATCTTCCGCGACATCACCACTCTGCTGGCCGACGCGAAGGCCTTCCGCAAGGCGATCGACGAACTGGTGCAGCCCTGGTCGGGGGACAAGATCGACAAGATCGCCGGAATCGAGGCGCGCGGCTTCATCCTCGGCGGCGCGGTGGCGCATCAGCTCTCGGCCGGCTTCGTACCGATCCGCAAAAAGGGCAAGCTGCCGCACAAGACTGTCTCGATTTCCTATTCGCTCGAATATGGCGACGACGAGATGGAGATTCATGTCGATGCGGTGCAGCCGGGCGAAAAGGTGATCCTTGTCGACGATCTCATCGCCACCGGCGGGACGGCGGAAGCGGCGGTGAAACTCCTGAAGAAGATCGGCGCCGATGTCGTCGCCACCGTTTTCGTTATCGACCTGCCGGAGCTCGGCGGCGCCAAGAAGATCGAGGCGCTCGGCGTGCCGGTGCGCAGCCTCATCGCCTTCGAAGGGCACTAAAGCCGCTCAAGCCCGCCCCGCCACCGAAAACTGGGAAACGTACCAGCGCGCGTACCAGTGAATGACCCACGGGATCGGGATGATGAAGGCGCATCCGAGCGCGACGGCGAACGTGCGCCAGAGAATCTCGAGGCCTGTCGCATTGAAGCTGACCGGCCCCGGCGCGCCTTCGATATGGGCCGCGATCCAGCGCATCCAGGCGCTGGTGACCCAGGCCCAGCCGATGATCGTGATGAAAGAGATGTAGAGCAGCAGCGACCAGCCGACATAGCCGAGAACGTCGCCGCTGAAACGCAGCCCCAGCGGCTGCCCGCCCGAGGTGATGTTCGGGATCAGCCACCGCAGCACGAGCCAGCCGAGTGCCGCCTCGACGGGGACGAGCAGGAACGGCAGCGCGTGGACATGCTCTTTGGGATGGGCATGGGCCTCGGGCAGGCCGGCATAGGTGAGCAGCGCGATGAGAATGAAGACCCACCAGATATCCGCGGGCTTGCCGGAAAATCCGAGCGCTGAAATCTGCGGCACGCGCAGATGTTCGATGAACCATTTGTAGAAGCCCGGCATCACCCAGGGCGCGGGGATGACGAACAGCATACCGACAGCGACAAGCAGCAAGCGACCCAACAGACCCCAGACGCCGAAGTCCGCCGAGACCGCATTGCCCTGCACGCGGAGGGAATCCGCATTGGCCGCCGCCCATTGCGCGCTGCCGGGCAGCGGGGGCGGGGGCGGCCCGGGCGGCGGCGAGGCAGCCGAGGCGATGAGGCCGGGCACATCCCCGGCCCGCCGCCAATCCGCCATGCCCTCGCTCCAGACAAGCGTCTCGGCGGTCACGCGGCCCGACGCGATCAGCGCGAGAAATCCCGCTTCGGGGAAAGGCCCCAGACGCCCGCCCGCTTCGACGATGTACCAAGCCCGCTCGACCATCGACGCCTCCCGAAGCCTCGGCCTCTCGCCTAGCCGTTATTGATTTCGGAAATTTGAACCAAGGCCAGAATAACGCAAACTGGACAATCCGCCGGGGAATGTTCAGCCGCGCCCCGCATCCCGCAAAATCTCCCGCGCGGCGTTGCGGCCCGGCAGGCCGGTGACGCCGCCGCCGGGATGGGTGCCGGCACCGCACATGTAGAGCCCGCCAACCGGCCCGCGATAATCGGCATGGCCGAGCATTGGCCGCGCGGAGAACAACTGGCCGAGATCGAGCGCGCCGTGGAAGATGTCGCCGCCGACGAGCCCGAAGGTACGTTCGAGATCGAGCGGCGAAAAAATCTGCCGGGCGATGACCGACGCCCTGAAATTCGGCGCGTAGCGATCGACCGTCGCGATCATGAGGTCTGCGACCTCGTCGCGGTGATCGTCCCATGATCTGCCATCGGGCAGGACCGGGGCGACATGCTGGCAGAAGAGACTTGCGACATGCGCGCCCTTCGGCGCCAGCGTGTCGTCGAGCGTCGAGGGAATGAGCATTTCGACAATCGGGTTTTGCGACCAGCCGAAGCGCCGCGCGTCGAAATAGGCGTCTTCCATGTAGCGCAGCGACGGGGCGATGATGATGCCGGCGGTATGATGCTCGGCCACATCGCGCCCCGGCAGCGCGGAGAAATCAGGCAGCTCCGACAAAGCGACATTCATGCGGAACGTGCCGGAGCCACAGCGCCAGCGCCCGATGCGATCCCTGAAATCGGCGGGCAGCGCGTCTTGCGGAACGAGATCGCGATAAAGCAGCTTCGGATTGACATTGGCGACGATGATTTTTCCGCGAAACGCCTCACCCTTCTGCGTGACGACACCGGCGGCGCGGCCTTTTTCGATGAGCACTTCGCGCACGGGACTCGCGGTGCGAATCTCAACGCCGCGCACGGCCGCCGCCTTCGCCATCGCCTGCGTAATCGCGCCCATGCCGCCGATCGCATGTCCCCATTGGCCCTTCAGGCCGTTCACCTCGCCGAAGCAATGATGCAGCAGCACATAGGCCGAGCCCGGCGCGTAGGGGCTCGCATAATTGCCGACGACGGAATCAAAGCCGTAGGCCGCCTTGATCGGCGCGCTCTCAAACCAATGATCGAGATAATCGCCAGCGGAGGCGGTAAAGATTTCCAGTACATCGCGCTCGGCCTCAAGGCCCAGCCGGCGCAGCCTGTCGGCGAATTTTCCCGCGCGAAACAATTGCCGCAGCCAATCGCCCGCGCCACCGGACGAAACGTTCGGCGGCGTCTCCTGCGCGACGGCGCGCAGAAAATCGGCGAGCGCATCGAGCCGCGCCGAATAGGCCTCGAGCCTGTCCGCATCCCGCGCCGAAAACCTTGCGACTTCCGCCTGTGTGCGGCCCGCACCGACCTTCAGATAATTGTCATCATCGAGCGGCAGAAAATTCGAGAGTTTTCGCGGAACGATGCGCAGCCCGTGGCTGGCAAGATCGAGATCGCGGATGATTTTCGGATTGAGCAGCGAGACCGTATAAGCGGCGACCGAATTGCGGAAACCGGGGTGAAATTCCTGCGTCACCGCGCAGCCGCCGATTGTATCGCGCGCTTCGAGCACCAGAGTCTTGAGACCCGCGGCGCCGAGATAGGCAGCGCAGACGAGGCCATTATGGCCGCCGCCGATGATGATGGCGTCGTAGGCCGATGCTTGGCTCAACGCGCGCGCCGCCTCTGCGTTAAGGTTAAAAATTCATAAACCCCGCAGGAGGGCGCTTGTTCTATAATGAGAAGAAGGGTTCCGATCATCGAGGGAGTTCAACCGGTCAGGACACTTAATGCAACAATCTGCTGCGGCCTTCGGCGGCAAAACCTTTGCCTTTGGTGCGGACACGGCGCACGAGGCTGCTTCTCGGCCTGCGCCGATCGTCGAACTGCGCCAGCTCGATGAAATGGCGCCGCTGGTCGAAGCCTGGCGCGATCTCCTGCGGCGCAGCCTCGAATCCAATATTTTCCTCGACCCCGATTTCGCTCTGCCCGCCTTTACCTATCTGCGGCCGCGCAATTTCAGGATTCTTGTTGTCTTCGAGCCCGGCGCGGAAGCGCGCTTGCTCGCGCTGATGCCGCTGGCTTTGCCGGCGATGCGCTTTGGCCTGGCGCGCGTGCCGGTCCACAAGCAGGCGGCGCTCGGCGTGCCGCTGCTCGACCGCACTCAGGCGGCGGCCGCGCTGGAGGCTTCGCTCGAGGCGATCCGGCGGCTTCCGGTGGCGCCCAGCGCGCTCGTTTTCAGCGACATTCCACGTGACGGCGCCACCTTCCGGCTTTTCGCAGATCGCTTCGCCCAGCGCGGCGCGCTGCGGACGTTCGGCGAATATCAGCGCTCGGCCCTGTTCCCGGCCGCCGCAGCACAGGTCAATCGCAAGACCAAGGCCAGCAAGAACGATTCGCGCCTGCTCCGCCGCCTCGGTGAACACGGTGCGCTCTCCTACCGGATTTCGCGCGGCGCGGATGCGGTCGGTGCGATGGCCGAGTTTCTGGCGCTGGAGGCCGAGGGCTGGAAGGGCGCGAGCCGCACCGCCCTCGCCTCGACGCCCGGGCGTGCCGCCTTCGCGCGAGCCATGGCCGAGGCGCTTGCCCGCAGCGGCAAACTGCGCGTCGAAAGCCTCGATCTCGACGGCAAGGCCGTCGCTATGGGGTTGCTGATCGAGGACGCCGGCGCGACCTATTTCTGGAAGACGACCTATGACGAGGCCCGGGCTGCGCTTTCGCCAGGCGTGCTTTTCGTCCGCGAGCTGACCAACCGGCTCGTCGCCGGCAAGGCCTCCGTGAAGATCGATTCCTGCGCGATGCCCGACCACCCCATGATCGATCGTCTTTGGCCGGAGCGGATCGCCCTGCTCGACATCGGCATTGCCGTGGCGCCGGGCCCGCGCGCGCGCCTCGCCTTCGCGGCGGAAGCGCTGCACCGGTTCTGCCGCCAGACCGCAAAGGGCCTGCTGTTGCGTAATTCCAGCGGCAAGGCGCCAATCGTCCAAACCTGGCGCAATCGCTCTTGATACTCGCTGCCGGCGGACATAGGTCGAAGGCGTAGCTCGTCCGGATCTCGTATGGCTGCAACACCGCGTCTTTTCGCCCCTGAAGCCGCCGAGAGACAGCGGCTCGACAAATGGCTCTGGTTTGCCCGGGTCGTCAAAACCCGCCGCCAGGCCGTTGATCTTATCGCGGGCGGACATGTGCGGGTCGATTCCCGGCGTATCGAGACGCCGGCCAAGCTGGTCGGCCCGGGCGAAGTCCTGACCATCGCGCTCGAACGGCAGGTGCGGGTTTTGCGGATCATCGGCCTCGCCGGACGGCGCGGCAGCGCGGTCGAGGCACAGAATTTGTTCGTGGACCTCAATGTTAAGGGGCTTGCCGTAGAGCCCGAGGCCGTCTAACGGCAGCCACGGCGACATGGGCTTTGTGCCTCGCAGCAACGGCTTGCTTAAGCACCGCAAAGACGCTAGCAAACCGCCAGAATTCATCACGGCGCGTGTGGAAATGCCGCGCGGAGGAGATTTATGCCTTACGTCGTCACCGAGAACTGCATCAAATGCAAGTACACGGACTGCGTCGAGGTTTGCCCGGTCGATTGCTTCTATGAAGGCGAGAATATGCTCGTCATCCACCCGGATGAGTGCATCGACTGCGGCGTCTGCGAACCGGAGTGCCCGGCCAACGCCATCAGCCCCGATACCGAAAAGGGGCTGGAGAAATGGCTCAAGCTGAACGCCGACATGGCCAAGACCTGGCCGAATATCTCGCAGAAGAAGCCGCACCCCGCGGATGCGAAGGAATTTGACGGCAAACCCGGCAAGTTCGAGGCCTATTTCTCGCCCGAACCCGGCGAAGGCGATTAACCACCCGCGTCAAGTATAATTCGAGATCCAGGGTCGGCCGAAGCGGAATGGTGCCCGAAAGTGGCGCCATTTCAGCTTTTTCGGGCCGCAAATCTTTGATTTTTGCCCTTGAATGTGATATTTAATAGTCACAATCGGCCCGGCTATGATCATCCGGATCGCGTACCCGATGCTTAGCGGAGCGTCGGGCGTTTCATTTCTACACGCGGCAATCGCCTGGGGGCCAAGGTTCGCGCTGCGGTAGATGGATGATCCTTTGCTCGGCCGTCCCGCGGCGCATCGAATGCCGTGGTCGTTCCCCGGGCGGCAAAGTTGCTTTGCTGCATGACTGCGCTTCGCTGCCAGGCGAAGCAAAAAAGGAGTGCGCGCGTATGTCATCCGTCAAAAAGACAGACAAGTCCCGCAAGGCAAAAGCCACGATCGCGCGCGCGGCCCTGAAGTCCCGTACCACCGCCGCGAAGACAAGTAAATCAAGCGCCGCTAAATCGAGCGCCGCGAAGACCCGGCCGGTTCGGGCGAAGACGCGCACCGCCGCCCCCGCCGCGCGTGCCGTGACGAAGACCAAGACTGCGCGCAAGCCTGTGAGCGCCGCCAGCAAGAGCGCCGCGGCAAAACTGCGCGCCGCGCAGGCACGGGCGAAGAAACAGGCCACGGCGGCGAAAGCTGCGCGGCCAGCAGCGAAATCAGCCGTGGCCAAATCGGCTGCGGCCACACGCAAGGCGAAAACGAATCAAAATGCGGCAGCAGCAAAATTGAAGCGGTCAACAAATGTGAGCCGCGGCAAATCGCGGGCTGGACGCAACGCACCGGTTGAGGCTAAATTGCACAAGGCGGTGACTACGGTTCAGCAGCCGGCCGCCCCCCAAACCAAACCTGAGGCCGTCGTCAAGAAGGTCGATTCCGAGCGCCGTGCACAAGTTGCCGCGGTATTGGCTTTGCGCTCTCTGCGCAAACCCGCACCGGCCGCTGAGCCTGTCGCTCGCCCAGAGGCAAGCAAAGTCAGCGTGACCCAGAAAGCCCCGAAGAAAGCGGCGGAAGCCGCGCCTGCCCCGACTCGTGTTGTCGCCGCGCCTGTCGCGCCGAAGGCCGTCGCGCCCAGCGCGCCCGAGCCCGTGGCGGACGTCAAGCCCGCCGCACCGCTTGTCGAGAAGCCAAAGCCCGCCAAGCCGGCGGCGCCGGTCAAGCACGGCTTCAAGCCGCTCGAATTCGTCGTCTATCCGGCGCATGGCGTCGGCCAGATTCTCGCCGTCGAGGAGCAGGAGGTCGCCGGCTTCAAGCTCGAGCTCTTCGTGATCAGCTTCTCTAAGGACAAGATGATCCTGAAGGTGCCGACGCCGAAGTCGATCGCCGTCGGCATGCGCAAGCTCGCCGGCCCCGAGGTGGTCAAGCACGCGCTCAACACACTGACCGGCCGCGCGCGCATCAAGCGGACGATGTGGTCGCGCCGGGCGCAGGAATACGAGGCGAAGATCAATTCCGGCGATCTCGTCGCCATCGCCGAAGTTGTGCGCGATCTCTATCGCTCCGATGCGCAGCCGGAGCAGTCTTATTCCGAACGGCAATTGTACGAGGCAGCGCTCGACCGCGTCGCCCGCGAGATCGCCGCTGTGCAGAAGCTGACCGAGACGGAAGCGCTGAAGGTGATCGAGTCGCAATTGCAGAAAAGCCCGCGCCGCGGTAAGGCCGACGAGGCCGAGGCCGATGCAGAGGTCGAAACTGAAGCGAGCGACGACAGCGGCATCGACGAAGCCGCATAAGCGCCACACGCGTCTTAATGAGATCGAAGGCCCGATGCTCCCGAGCGCCGGGCCTTTTTCTTACCTCTATTTCTTGTACCGATCGCTTCGGTTCGAAGGCGATCACATATGCGGCGGCGGGTTCATTTCCAGCGACTCACGCCGCGCGCCAGGCTCGCCCGCAGCGGGGCCGGTCAATGCCTGGCGCAGCTTTTGAAGCGCGCGGCATTCGATCTGGCGGACCCGCTCTTTGGAAATTCCCAATCGGGCGCCAAGCGATTCGAGCGTCGCGGCCTCTTCCGCGAGCTGGCGATGCCGCACGATGTCGAGCTCGCGCGGGTTGAGACCGCGCAAGGCTTCGGCGAGCCGGGCGATGCGCCAATCGGTGTCGATCGCAGCCTCGGCGAGCGCGTCCGGCAGCGGCCCCTCGTCGGCGAGGAGATCGAGCCGCTGCGCCGTTGCGGCCGGATCAGCCTCCGATATGGAAGCATTCAGCGAAAGATCGGGACCTGCGAAACGCGCGTCCATGAGTTCGACGTCCGCACGCCGCACGCCGAGCGTTTTGGCGATCTGATCGAAGACCGCCGCGCCGGAATATTCGACCGACAATTTCGCCCGCAGGCGGCGCAGATTGAAGAACAGGGACTTTTGCGTCGAACTCGTGCCGCCGCGCACGATCGACCAATTGCGCAGGACGAAATCCTGAATCGCGGCGCGAATCCACCACGTCGCATAAGTCGAAAACCGGACGTCACGCGCCGGATCGAAGCGCGCCGCCGCTTGCAGCAGGCCGACATGCCCCTCCTGGATAAGATCGCTGACCGGCAGCCCATAATGGCGAAAGCGCATCGAAACCGCGATGACAAGACGCATATGCGCCTGCGTCAGGCGATGTAGCGCCCGCTCGTCATGATAGTCGCGCCATCGCGCGGCCAGAGTCCGCTCTTCCTCGCGGTCGAGAAACGGCGCGGCCCGCGCCGCGGCGGCGAGATGGCGGTCCAAGCCCACATATTGTTGCGCCATGAACGATCCTCGATTGGCAGGCCAACCCCGCAAGATCTCACGGCGAATAACGTATCAAGAGTGGAGGGGTTCCCGCCGCCATGCCGCGGCGCAATAGGCTAAGGGCTTAATCCGTGACGATTTTGTAATGTTCCCCGGCGGGCAAAGGTCCGGCGCTCGTCAAACCGTTGATCAGCTCGAAATGTTCGAGCGGATGATCGGCGACCGCCATCTTGTTGCTCAAGCTTTCGACCGTATCGCCTGACTGGGCGGTGACGATGACGATGCGCAGCGGCTTCACATCCTGGACTTCGTCCGGCGTCGTGCGGCGGAACGATTCGATCGAGGCCCGGAAACGCTTCTCCGCGTCCGCGTCGAGACTGCGGATCGCGAAGATGAGCCGATAGACCTGATCACCCTGGAAGCGGATGACCGCGACCTGGAAATTCCATTCGCCGGCACGGGCGTTCGCCATCACCGCCGGCATGCCGTTGACGGTGAGCGTTTCGACTGTGCTCGGCAGCAAACCGTCGATCCAGCCTGAGGAAATGTAGCTCTCTAGCGTGACCGAGGGTTCGAGCCGCACCGAGTCGAGCCGCAGGGCCTCGCGGCCTCCGGCCTTGACACCGAGCACGGCCTGCGCCGAGTTCTCCAGTACAAAGCCGTCCGGCGCGGTGAACAAGAAACCGAGCCGCGGATGGATGAAGGTCGTTCCGCGGATCGAGCCATCCGAGGGATCGTCGCCATACATGATCCCGTCGATGGCGGCGAGATAGGCGATACGGTCGGTGATGCCGGTGCCGGGTGGACCATACTCCTGCGCCACTTGCCGGGCCCGCTCGACACGTTCCGGTGTCGAGGGATGCGTGGCGAGAAGATCGGGCTTGGAGACGTCCGAGCCCTGGCCGAAGAGACTCGAGCGCAGGGCGCTGTCGCGGCCGAGCGTCGTCAGGAAGCGCGCCGCGGCATAAGGATCATACCCCGCCTTGGCCATCACGCGGATGCCGATCTCATCCGCTTCCAACTCCTGCTGACGCGAGAAGCTGGCGAGCGTGCGCCGCTCGACTGCCTCGACCTCCTGACCCTTCTGCCGGCTCTCGATCACCGCCGCCGCCTGGCTGATGAGCGCCGCGCGCTTTTCCTCTTCCTCCCGGAGCACAGCATGGCGCGCTGTGATATGGCCGATCTCATGCGCCATAACGGCGGCGACCTCGGAAGCATCGTTGGCCAGGGCCAGAAGGCCGCGCGTCACATAGATATGGTCCGGCGCCATGGCGAAGGCGTTGACGACCGGCGAATTGAGGATCGTCACCTGATAGGGTTGCTCGGGATTGTCGCCCGCCTTGGCCAATTTGAGCAGAATTCCATTCACGAATTGCTGGGCCGCGGGGTCATGATATTCGCCGCCGAACAGCGCGATCATCTTCTGGTTTTCAGCCGAGGCGGGTGTCTCGACGCCGAGCGTGCGCGGCGCGGCGGCCGGAATCTCGACCTGGATCGGCTTGTCGCCCTGCTCCTCGACTTCGGCGCACGCGCCGAGCGCCAGCGCCAGGCCGAGCGCCGCGCCCAGCCCGAACAGGCGCCAGCCGGATACGGCGGAGTTGCGTGGCAGGCGTGACATCAAATGCGAACCTTCATTGAGGCTTTTCGTCCGGATCAGCAGCTTTCGCCTCAACAGGTTGGCCCGTGCTCGAAGCGCCTTCGGACGGGGAAACGACTTCTATCGACGCGAGGTCTGACACTGCAATCTGTGGTCCAAATCGCAGATCCAAAAGACCACGTACGCGGATTCGCTTGCCGATAAGAGCATGAACCGCAAATCCGGCCTGCTCAAATATCTTGACGTCGCGTTGCAGGATCGTGACCGCAAATCCGCCGCTGCCGCGTGGCCCGAAAAGCAGATAGCTGCGCCTCGGCCGTATATCGATGTCGCGCACCCGGCCTTCGACAATGATATTGGTCGCGGCTTTTTCCGCGAAGGCGCGCGTATCGCTCGCTGCGATGACGGCATAATAGGGATCCTGCCAAAGACCGTTGCGGCGCGCGCGGGCGCCCGCCTCGGCGGCAAGAAAATCGGCCTGACAGGGACGCGCTTCGGGCTCCGGCATGAAACGTCCATATCCCAATGTCAGCAGCAACTCGGCGAGCGATGGCTGCCCCGCGCCTTTTTCCTGTCCCGACAGGAAGGCGAAAACCGGAATGCGCCCCCAGCGGTCCGGCACCGGCGACAGTGGAATGAAGCCGATGGCGCCGGGAATCGCCCTAGCCAGGACACTGGTCAAGACATCGCGTGCAATCGTGTCGAAATCCGGATTGTCCGGCGTCGGACGCACCGGTTCGAACCCCGCGAGCCGCAGCACGCGCCCATCCTTCAAATGTATCTCGAGCCGCTGGTCGACCGAGGCGACGGCGGCCGCCTCGATCCCGGCTGCCGGACAGGCCGAAGCCGCCGGGCTTTGGGCCGCTGCGTCCAAGGGCACCAAACTCGCCGGCCCGGCGAGGAGCATCGCACCGGCGGTGCAAGCCAGGAGGCGGCGCGCCGGAGAGACGCGCAGCGGCCGCAGGCTGTCGCTGGAACCTGTCATTTTCTCATGGTAAGGCAAATCGCGCGACGGCGCAGCCGAAGTCGGTCCCGGTAGCTCAGCAGGATAGAGCAGCGGTTTCCTAAACCGCAGGTCAGGGGTTCGACTCCCTTCCGGGACGCCAATGCTTTCAATGGCTTAGGCGCTAATTGCCCAGATATTTGTGTTGCAATTGTTACGCGACACGACTAAGCAATATCAATGGTTTACAAGCGTTGCGTTTTATTCCACGCGACATGAACGCGACATGGTTCGCATGAAAAAGGCCCGTCGAAGCGGGCCTTTTTGCTGCTGCCGGGCGCGGTGGTGACGCGCTCGGCGTTTGTGGTAGCTGCGGGGATTGTGCCTACACGCCCTCTAAGGAGGGGTAGACATGGCAAGAATCGGCCTCGATCAACACGCCGGGCGGCTCGGCAATCTCAATAGTGTAGCGAGGCCAATCCGCACCAAGCTTGCAGGACTTAACGGTCCCGACGACCTCGGTTTCGCCGAGCCCGACAATAACGCGCCTACCTCGCTCGAACAGATTGGCGACGCCAGTTGTCTCGCCCGGCCCGAATCTAAAGCGGCTGTCGGTTTCCAAATTCTCGCTGTGCTCGGGCGGCATGTCCTCTTCCCTGGGATCGTCGTCCTCGCTGGGATCATGCTGTTCGTCGTCTTCGGTTCCGGTTCCCCATTCGCATAGCCAGTCAAACTCGCGGTCCTCTAAATCGATAACGACTTGCACGCGGCCGCTTTCAGTAACGATGGGCGCCGCGTGGATTTTTTCGGTAATCATCAGAAGCAATGCATAGGCTTCGTCAGCTTCGTCCGCATGCAATTCTCTGGCGTCACAAGCCTCACACATTGGCTGGGCCCCCTGTGAGCGCGGCCAACTCGGCGGCAAGTTCGGGCGGCAAGTCGAGGCCGGCGGCTGCGATATCCTGCAGCAAGAGGTAGGCGCGGCCAGCGTCGGTCGGGACGAAGGTTGGTTCGGCAGGTTGGTGATGGGGCAAAGCGATAGCGCTCGCCCGAACAGGTCGGTTAGGCATTTGGTAGTCCCCTCGTGACTATGAATCATTACTAGTTAACTGTGTTTCAGCAGGGGCGTTGCTGTCAACAGCAAACTATGAAAAAAACACAGCGTAACAGGAATCAGGATGGAAAATGCTCACGACCGGGAATCAGCTTAGGGCCGCGCGCGCTCTTGCTGGCATCGACCAAGGCGAACTTGCGAAGCGCGCCGGGGTGAACATCAACACCGTAAGCGCGATGGAAAAACGAGGCGCCGAAATTCTCACCAGCGGGCTCGACACCATAAAATCTGTGATGACTGCCCTTGAGGCAGCCGGCATCGAATTTCTCAACCACGGCCAGCCGGGCGTGAGATTGAGGTCCGTCAAGTGAAGGAAGATGACGTTGCTTTGCCGCGCCTAATGACGAAGACGCAGGCTGCAGCCTACTGCGGCGTGACCCTTCCGACATTCGGAAAATGGGTCGAAAAGGGGTTCATACCCAAGGCGCTTCCGATGCGGAAATGGGATCGGCACGCAATCGATGCGGCGATCGACAAGATGAGCGGCATATCGAATAGCCCTCCGGTGAAAGCCGAAACTGCCCTTCAAAAGTGGCTCAGAGAAAATGACTGCTAAGCCCAACACCTCGTGGGATGGAGACACATATAGATGGCTCGTTACACTGCACTCATTGACGGCGAACCCGGCGCTTATGGCGTCGTGTTTCCAGATGCGCCCGGTTGCCACGCGATGGGCGATACGATTGAGGAAGCACTGTCACATGCGCGCGAGGCGCTAGCTGAATGGCTTGAAGACGCGCGCGAGCAAGGCTTTCCCATTCCTGAGCCGCGAACCGCCGAGGAATTGCTAAAGGATCCCGAGGTGCTTGAAGATATCGCCGAGACAGGCGCGGTGATGCGCGAGGTTTATTAGGAAAGAGTTAGATGAGAAGAATATCAATCGAATACAAAAATCACGGGCCTGATGTGGTTCGTAGGCTTGAGGAAATGTTGACCGAGCATGGCGGCCAAGTCATCGAAGGGCAAATTCGTCGTTCCGCAAACGGCGAAAGTGGGACGCTCCTAGCTGACATACCCGACGATAAGATCGATTTCTTTATCAATGGATTTGAGCTTACCGACGCATATCTATTCGGTGACCCCGTTGTCAGGCTGCTTTGAACCCGCTTCCGGCGTCGACGGCGCGGCGAGAAGATAGTTGTAGGACGATTGGCTAATGTCGCAGAAAGAGAACAACGACGAAAATATCGAATACGCATCGCCAGCGTGCCTGCTGCACGAAGTTGATCCCGCCTATTCTGGCCTCGAAAACGCTGGTCACCTGGAAGAATCGCACCTGAAGTGACAAATCGCGGCGAAGCTCCTGAGACTATGAGTTCAATCGCTATCAGATGGACTGTGCGTATCGGGCTCTTCGGAGCCGCGGCCTTATGCTACCTGGTTTGGCCACTCATAGCGTTTGCCGGACTTGATGGGGCGGGCGCGCCAGTGCCTTGGGCTGCCCTTTGGGGAATTGTTGTCGCCTTCTCCCCAGTGATTTTGGGCCTCGGCTTCGTCTTCGCGGGCCTTTGGTTCGAGCGCCATCCAAATCATGCGATCTATGGCTTCCCCATTGGCGTGTTGCTTATCGTCGGAACTGCGTGGGTTGCTATCTTCTTTGTACGGCTCTTACACGGTTCCTAGCGTCTCCACGCCGAAGTCGGCTTTGTGAGGCCCGAAGACCGCCGACTACTGAGCCTCGCGTATCGCTGCGAGAAACAAAATCCAACATCGTATCGCACGTGGTTAAATCAGGCCCTCATCCGCACCGCCAGCCCCGCAGCAAACGCCGCGACGACGAGAAGGCCGGTCGTAAAAGCGTAATCCAATTAGTTAGGCGGAAAGGCTGAGTTGAGATTTGCCCGAACTCGCGCGGCAATTTCCAAGTCTTTCCTAGCGCGCATGAGATCGCCCTTTGCTTGATAAGCCGAAGCTCGTTCGGCATAGGCATCAGCAAGTCGGGGATCGAGTTCAATCGCCGTATTGTAGTTCGCTATTGCGGTATCAAGTTTTCCGCTCGCTTGGAAAGAGCGACCCCAATTTTCGTAAATTAAAGCTGTGCTTTGGTTAGGCGACCACCAATTGAGCAGTCGTTGCACGTTTATGATCCCGCTGAAGTCGGCGAACATTATCGGCATGCCGATAAGCATGAGGGCCAATAAAGCATAATAAGTCACGGGTCGTTCCGCACGGCTGATTTTACCCGCCTTGCCTTCGATGATCGCCTTCACCGTGACCACTGCGGCGCCGGCGAAAAATATGACGGTGACTATGCTCAACCCATTTCGAAGTATTGGGTCGACGCCCCGAGGCAGAATTAGCACTACGGCCGTCACAGCGAAAAACACCGCAAGGTATATGGCGAAATATCGTAACCGGCGCATATTCACTTCCGACTTTGCATACTCACGGACTCGGCCCTCGTTCACGGAGTAGCAAGCCTAACTCAGCCAATCGACCTCACCGCCAACCCCGCAGCGAACGCAGCGATCACAACAATAACAGCAAGTATTACCGGCCAGTCGTATCGCGCGTGCAGCGGCAGCTTGCGCCAAGCTGCGCGCTCGGCGGCGTCGCGGTTATTTTGAGAGCGGTAGCCCATGTTCATAACGCCGCCGTTTGAGACCTGAGAAGCCACAGGGTTTGAGTCCCCAACGACTCCCGCCGAACTATGTGCAAACCAGATTGCTCAAAAACGTCCCCAAGTTGATCTCGCGTGAAGCTGTTAACCCAAGTATCCCGCGTCACGCCCTCAGCCGATTGTCTGTCCTCGGCTTGGTTATAAGTCACCAAAATGACGCGGTACGCGCGCGCAAGATCGGCAAGCAATTTCGGTACGTCGTGGATGTATTCGAGGACGCCCAGCAATGTCGCGGCGTCGGTCCCCGTCTCTGGCGCGGGCTCGCGATTCAGATCGACCACGATGGTTCGCGCGTCGCGCTGCACGCAATCGACCGGAACGTAGGTCGCATGCGGTAGGTATCGCTCAAGCGCCATCGCGCCGCAGCCGATATCCGTTACTGACCGAACATCTCCCAGCATTTCCGCCGCCAGGGCGGCTCTATCGTTCCAGCCTTGGCTGCTGGAAGCTGGGATTTCTTTCCAAAGCTCGATGAGCGTTTCATTCCGTGCCCGCTCTTTGAGCGCCGCGCGCTCGCTCTCCGGAAGCTCCTGAAACTTCATCATCTCGCCTCAAGGCTTACTGTCACAAGCTTGCCTTCCAAGCCTAGGCTGTGCGTTACTACCCGTCAACGATAAGGGAACGCCATGCTCTTACGAGCCGCATTAGTCGCTACTTGCCTGCTATCGCCCGTAATCGCGTCCGCCGCCACTAGCTGCCACGCGACTCCCGGCTCGTACACTGACGTCGATGGCGACACCGTACACCGCCCCGTTTGCGCGACAACGCACCAAGAAGGCGAGACCGCGATCTGCAACGATGGCTCGCACAGCTTCTCGCGTCACCACACCGGCACTTGTTCGCATCACGGCGGCGTCGCGGAGTGGGAGTGACCTCGGTTAGATTGATTCATGGCGGGGATTTCCTTTGGCAGACAACGTTCCTCCTTGGTGGCCACCACTAATAACCGCCGTAATGATAATCGGAGCAATCGTCGGCGCGATCTGGATGATCGGGTCTGTGGCGTCCGATTCAACTCCTGAAAACCTACGGTTTTGCCGTCAGGTGGCACTGTGCCGCGAATATGCGCAAGCCAGGCAAGATTGCGCAGTTGCGGGCGATTTCGACACCTGTGTCACGGTGAAGATAGCTGACGACGATGTAGGAGATGTCGACATGGAAAAGTGCAATAATGACGGAAGCTTGAGATTTACGTCGGCACCGAACTCCCCGAGCGAGTTGGAATGCGCCGGCATAAATATCGGCGCCCGCTTGAATTCTTTGTCTAAGAAACAAAGCCACACTGCGCAATAATTCCGGGCTCGTCGGCGCTTTTGCTCGTTATTCCAGTCAATCGACCCTCCCTCTCGCATAGCCGACCGACACGAGATCAAGCGCCCGGTCGCGCGCCTTCTCCAGGTACGACACTGCTTCCAACAGCGAGCGAATAGCCGCGCGCGCATCGCCGTTGTGCTCGGCAAGCGCTTCGTCTATGGCCGCCGCTGCGGCGGCTTCTTCGTCAAAGGCCGGCCTCTTAGCTTGCATTGCCTCGCTCACGTGTTCGTGCTATGTTCTCAGCGAGAATGTCATGCCTTCGGTCGGCGAGTCGAGTCGATTTTTACGGTGGATACTTCATCGTAAGTCCGCGCGCCACTAGCTCGGACATTATCTGGTTGAGGGTTGTGACATGGCTTGGTCAATTCGCTACCGCTTCAGGGTTTCCAAGCCGCTTAACTCAGACGCAGTGGAAATGCGCGTTAATTTCGGCGGCAGAGAAGCGAAAGTCGCAACTGTAAACCGAGTGCCATTTAAGGAGTCAAACTGGCTAGTGTTAAGTGCAAGCGATTTTGAAACCGAGGAGAATGCGCACAACTTTGGAGAAGCACTTGGGCATGCATTTCTGCTGGCTGGCACAAAGCAAGGAATGGGAATCGACCTTGGAGACAATCGTGCAACTAGTGGGCTTGCGAAAGGCGTGATCGACGCGATCGCTGAGCAGAAGGGGCGACGTCTGCTTTCGGATGTTCACGGCCTGGCCGTCTATGAGGACGACGGGAACTGCGATTTCTATCACCTAGAGGGGCGCGTAACGGTCACTGCCGATCCGACGACTTTCCTCAATGCAGCCGTCTCTGCATTTGACGAGGTAGACGGTTTGGACGAGGACCAAGCGGCGGCCCTCAATCTAATCGGACTCTCGAAGAGCGCTCGTGAGCCGCTCGCAGAGGCGGTGTTGTGCATATCTGCCGTAGAGTTGCTCTCACACGAGTCGCCCTGGACCAACGACCAGCTTGCCTTGCTTGAAAACTTAAAACAACAGGCAACCTCCTCAACCGGCTTGCCTATAGAGCAAGCTGAAGAAGTCGCGAAGGCGATTGGTTCCGATAGCGTATTCAAGAGCATCCGCCAGTCTATCAAAAGAACATTTGCTGAGATGGGGATGTCTGACGCAGACTGGAAGGCTTTTGATGATATCTACGATTTGCGGAGCAAGATTTTTCATGGGAAGCTCAAGCGCGGCAATCAAGTCAAACACCGGGAACTAGCGTACAAAGCGCGCGACATTTGTGCTCGCTTCGTGGCTGAATTAATTAAGCAAGCTCACACGTCGAAAGTCGTGAAGTCTGCGACGGATTAGAACGCCATGTGCGGTCGGTTCACTGCCAAATACACCTGGTCCGAGGTCCACGCCCTCCTCAGCGTGATCGGCGCGCCGCAGAATTTGCCGTGTGGCAACCGGCTCGCTATCCCAGCCCCTGATAGACAACTCGCGCCCGATCACGAGCGCCAGAATTGGCAAAATATATTCGGGCAACACGCGGCGCAGGCGCTCTCAAGAAGCCACTCACATTGCCCAAAGACTCGATTTCTCCATCCTTTTTTATAAGTATGTTTTTAAGAAAGTTGGGGTCTGTCACGGCATGCTGCTTGTAACTACGATGCGAGATTATGTCCTCAATGAAGTATATATTTTCGGTTTGGAGGGCTGTCCGAAACCGCTCCAATTTCGACCTGGGCACATTGCCGCTTACTGTACTCGGAATTTCAAAGCATTTGTAAGAGTCACGGTTCAAGAAGCGCCGAGCAAGCGTAGTCCCGTGGCCCCAATTATTCTCGGCAGCCATGTGAGCCAACGCGAGGATCGAACTATCGTCAAGCTGCATATAGGTTGCGAGTTCTCCTCCATTGTGAATGAAATTTGAAAGCGTCGTGGCCCTCATCTGGGGAATTGTCTCGCTCTCACCTAAAAGCGCCACAAGCATATCGTGAACGAGAAATTGGATGCCTCTAGTCGCTTTATGAAAATAGACTGTGTGATACATCTGCATGTAAGCGATCACGAACTCCTCAGCGACCGCGAGTCCTTTTTCGGCGAGCACAAACGAATACTGATGTACGTGCCCTTCGTCGTCTACTGGGACTTGCTCGATCCGCAAGCTGTCAAATAGCCATTCCAGGTCGATCGCCGCAGATCGAATTCCGGTATGATAGCGATCCCTACACAAAAAATCCAAGCGGTCACAATCCATTTGGCTCGATATGACAGCGTTGAATACGCTATAGCCAGGTTCCTTAGCAAAAAACTGTCTTGTCTTTTCGTAAACCCCGTATTCAGTCAAAATCTCTTTAATCTCGGGCGAGTCAATTATGTCGAGAGTATAGGACTCATGATCGCGGCCCACCCCAAAGTGATCCGAAATTTCTTCGAATACGTGTGAAAAAGGCCCGTGGCCCACATCATGCAAAAGTGCAGCGGCTAACGTGGCCTTTCGGTTGATCGGAAGGTCAGCGGAAATCTCCATGGCTTCGTTCTTCGCAAAGACATCTAACATTCTCCTGGCCATATGCATCGCGCCCAAGACGTGAGAGAATCGGGTGTGGCTGGCGCCAGGATAGACGAACTCGGAGAACCCTAGCTGCTTGATGCGACGAAGTCGCTGGATTGCGCTGGTCTGAACAAGCTTCCAGAGAAGTATGTCTTCGTCGCGAGAGCGTTTGAAATTAATCAGATCATGGATAGGGCAGCGGACGCGCTCTTCTTCCTTCATCATTGAGTTCGACCTCAGCGAGGGCCTCCTCGGCGCGTTGCACGATCTGCTCTGCGGACTTTGCGGGCTTTAGTTCACGCGTAGCTTTGATCGCCTGATCATTTGTCATCCCTTGCGAAATAAAAAATGAAATGGTTGAAGCGATCTCTAGCTCAATGCTCGAATATTCGGATAGCTTCTTGAGAGCAACTTGGGTGCTGTCCGGCAAGTTCGGAGCGGTACTACCCAGATTCGCAAGTGAATAGACCTTGACGAACTTCTGGCTGCGCCCGATGGGCTCGTCGCGCTCCTCAAGCTCTCCTACAAAGGACAGAAAGCTTGCCGCATTGGCAACTTGCAGACTGAATGGGCCAAAATCGCGAATCGAGTATTTGACGCCTTCGGCGGCCGCCCCCGTTTTTATTGCAAAATAGGCGAGCTTTTGCAGGCGCTTCCTACCGCGCACCACATTCCCTGGCACGGCCTGAAGCACCCCTAAGACTAGGCCCTCGGCATCCATATTTCTCTCTCCCCTGGGGAAGCAATATGAGCGAATCAGTTGGAACGCATTAGAACATAACAAGAACACACTAACATATTCTTACTATCTTACAATCGCGGAAATCCGAGCTGCACCTGAGCCGCTCCGCCGCCCTAATCACGCCCAGTCCTGCACACTGGGCCATCTGTGCAGGCTGGCCTCGATCGCGCCCCGCGTCTTGACGGTCGCTTTCCGAGCGTCGCCATGCACGTGTATGTCGGCGCGGATATGCCCCTCAGCGGCCTTGCCAGCCCCGCCGGATCCCGTTGCGCTAGACGCCGCCAAGCCAGTGGCCCGGCGATATTGGCCGTCCTCACCGCTCTTTAGAGCGCGTAGCGCTTGCGCATACTGCCTCGGGTGCGTCGACATAGATGCCCAGGCACCCAGCCCTTGCCTGTGCGCAATCCAAGACGCCATACGCTGCTGGTTCGTCTCTGAAAAGAGATCGTCCATGTGAAGCCCGAGGGCCTTCATAGCCAGCCGCTGCGTGGCGTTCACAATCTGAAACGCACCTTTCGCGGACGAATTCGTAAGCTCGCCGATCCTCGTATGCTTTCGAATCCAATCGCCCCACTCAAGCGATTGCGCCAACGTCATGCTCGTGAGCGGAACGGGCGACTTGGTGTAGCCAAGAGAAGTGTCGTATGCGCTCCCGTGCTTGCCCGTTCCTTCCGCCGAAATGATTGCGTCATAGAAGGCGTTCGGATCATGATAGGCGCCGCCGGAAGCAGAGCCGTCTAGCCTTCCAATCGCACGGCCGACAGCGACAGGATCGCCGCCGCTAGTCTCATAAGAGGCTTTGGCAAAACCGCCGCCGGCCGAAGACTGGTCGGCTTCGTTGCCGGCCATCAACTCACGAAACGCCGCGAGCACGCCAGACTTCGTGCCGTCAGAAATTAGGCCGGCGAGGCCGGCGTCCGAGGCACGCATAACCGGGTCGCCGTAGGACGTTCTTTGGAACAATCCGTTTGAATTGCCCTCAAAGCTCGACGGGTGGTAGCCATAACGTCCAGAAGGCGCGGGATGGGGTGCCTGGGCTGGGGCGCTGCTGAGAAGATCGGCTTTCTGTTTCTCTGAAAGGCCGAGTTCGGTCATCACCGAGTTGGCGAACACCTTTGCAAGCTCACTTCCAAATCCGGTAACGTCGCCCGAACTCAGCGATCCCCAGAGCTTGTTGGGCTCACCCGGATTAGCCTTCTTGCCACCGAGGTCGTCCATCAAAGTACGGGCTTCATCGACGATGGAAGTCATCTGCTTCAGAAAAGCAGGCCCGGTGCTATTCTCAAAGTTGTCGAGAGCATCATTAAACCCGATCTGCGCGTCCCTGAAAACTTGAGCCTGCTTAAGCAAATCCTTGTTTATCGGGTCGAGCGCTTTGGCCTGCTTGTTAAACTCGTCCCAGAATCCCGTCGCACCATCGCGAAACAGCTTCTCAACATCATCCGGGTTGCTGAAAAACTCACCCGCAAGCTTCTTCTGCAATTGCGGATCAGCCCTCAACTTCGCGTCGTTGTTGAGGAAGTTAACAACGTCCTTCATGCGCTGCTCTGGATTATCGCCAAGCAGCTTGTCAGCCAGCGTCGGCCAACGTTGCGCGAGCAATGCGTAAAGCTCACTAGTCCGACTCTCAAGGCCAGGCATTTGTGCCGATAGGCTATTAAGAGCCGTATTCATCGCATCGGCGGAAACGCCAAAATGCTGGCCGGCATGACTCCAGGCGTTCAGCCAATCGACGCTTACGCCCGTCTCGCGCGCGAATTCCTTCATGTCGAGCGAACGCTGCCCAAGCTCGCGCATTTGCGCGACGACTGCAGCTAGGCCGCCCGCCGTAGCTAGACCACCAACCCCAAGGGCATCCATCATGCCAGCGACTGACGCGCCTTTTGTCGCGAAGTCCTTGGCCCCGTCGCCGAGCTTCTTCATTTGGTCGGTCGCCGCTTCCATGCCTGGGCTGACGCGAATTGAATTAAGCTGGTCGCGAATTTTTCGAAGTGCAGGACTCATGTTGTCCTGAACCTCGGCCTGCAACCTCAGTTTTTCGTCGGCCATTTATTTGCGTCTCGATTCAAGTATGTCGTGCGGATCGTCGCTCAATCGGATATAATGTTCGTTGTCAGTAGTCGGCTGTTTCTCATCGTGAACACTGTCTTTGAAGACGGCGTTTGCCGCCGCGCGTACATCGTCGCGCCTCGCATACAACGGTCTGGTGAAGCGCCGGCTTATTGTCGGCGTCGAGTAGCCAATAGGCGCGCTCATGCCCGTCTGCCTTTGAGCAACGCCCGCGCCTCGCGCGCGCCGGCCTCGACCTCGCGCTTGTCGATTTTTCCGACTTTGGGAACCGGCGTCATGCGGCCTATCGACCCGAGCACCGCGCGTGCTTCGGATGCGCCCTTCGCTTCGGCGCTAGTGCGCGTCGCTTGAAGAAGGCGCGTCGCCTCGGCCGCACCACGCTGCATTGGCGACAAACGTTGCGAGGGTCGCTTGCGGCCAGCCGACCTGATCTGTGCGCCGGCATCCGCAGGAATTGGCACCGCGCTAACCTCAAGCGGTTCCCAATCGCTGATTTCGACCACGTCCGGCTCGCCGTTCTCACCTTCGATGCGCGTGCTGCTGTGAATGAGATAGCCGACACTGATATTCTTGATCACGCCTTCTCGAATTTTAGAAATCGTGTCGCTGTCGCCCGCAGCAGAGGACAGCTTGATGGTCGCCAACCCTTTGCCATCTTCAATCCGAGCCGAGCCTGCGACAACAACGCCAATAACGTCGTCAAGACTGTCTGATTTGTGAACGCCTAGAAACGGCGCGCCGCTGTTGAGTCGGTCTAGGCGGACGTTGCCTTCGCCCATCAAAAGCCTTTCAATGAAAGGCCCCTCATAGTCTTCGCGTAAAACGTCCGCGCCGACGCTCCACGTGATATCGATCGTGTTGGCATCGGCGTCGTAACTCGCCGACCTTATCTTTGCGGGGCTAAATTTCGTATTTTTCATTTTGTACTTTCTCAATTCGCTTCGAGGTTGTGCGAGTGCACTTCCGTATACTCGCGCGGCGTGCCCCAATCACTCGGTGGCAACGTGATCCGCCGCGTTCCATCCGGCAGCGTGCGTCCGCTAAGCTTTTCGCCAGCAAGGGGTCGCGCGCGAGGCATGAACGGCGTGGCTGGTGTGGGCGTCGTCTCGGCATCTTCCGGCTCGGGCTCGCCGCGCGACCAGATATAACCATGTTCATCATGCGCGCTGGGCAGAACGACGCAGCCGCCTATATAGAGGCCGCGAACGTCAAATAAGGGCGAATACAGTGGCCGGTTTTCGCTTGCCACATTGATGGCATCGGCGTGCGTCGCAATTTCGCGCAACACCTCGACAACGGCTGCGGCTCGGCGGCCGTATTCATCAACGAGCTTCTTGATTTCCGCCTCAGCGGCGAGGCCGGCATCATAAAGGGCTTTGCGACGGCTTTCCTTCGCCCTTGCATTGGCGGCGATAAGGGCGGCTTTCGCCTGCTCAAGACGAGCCTGGGCGCGCAGCTTCGAGCGCTTCAATCGATCTATTTGAAGGGAGGCTTCCTCGAACTTGGAGTCGTCCGGATCGAGCGCCAGCCTGGGTAGCGCCGCTTCGGCGCTGGCGATCCTGGCTTTAATGTCCGCAAACTCTAAAGCGGCTTCGCTAACGGCGCGCTCGGCGTCGGCGACGCTCGGCTCAGCGGCTGGCGCGGGTTTGAGTTTTGTCATTCGTTCCTCGTGAATGGGAAAGGGTGCAGGTCGTTCGGGCCTTGTCCGCAAAACGTATGTCAGGGGCACGGAGGCCAGATTCCCGTTGTTCGGCGGACCTGCGGCGCCGTCCGAAAGGTTGCCCCTAATTAGTGGGCGCTACTTCGTGCCGGCCTCGACCAGCCGGGCGATTACGGCGCGGCGAAGCTTTTCAAGGTTCTTTCGCTTCGCAGCCTCAATGGCGGCGCGAGCCTCTTCGCGGATGGCGGCCTGCTCGGCCTCGGTGTAGCGCTTTTGATTATTCATCTGTTTCAAGCTGTTCCTCTCCAATGTCGGCCTCGGCACCCGCGTCGTCATCGGGCGGCTCGCCGCGGCAAGTCATTGCCCATTTCTCATTCAGAAGCTGCTGCGCGACCCGCATGGCGCGATTGATTTCGTCCTCGATGAGTTGGCGAATGTCGTGTGGGCTGTTCATCAGCGAAGCGCGGCCGGCGCATTTGACAGCGACATTGTTGAGTCCTGCTCGCAGGGCCTGAGCGAAATCGGACATATTTTCGTTCGCGTCGGCGACGAGGACGACCGCCCGCAAGCGCTCATCAAGATCGACTTCGGCCATTCTCGCCTGGGCGACGGATTTGCGGCGGTCGGCCTCGTCTTTGGAAATCTTGCCATCCGGCGACAAAAGGCCAGAAACCGCATCGTCGACGGCGCGCGCAATCCGCCACGCGACAACGTCCGGAAGCGACAACTGCCACTCTTTTTTGGTGCTGCGGTCGGCACGAGAGACAACCGGGCAACCGCGCGAAATCCAGTTTGAAACGGTGCTTCGATTTACGCCGAGAAGAGCGGCGGTCTGAATCAGACTATGCGTAGGAATGCGGCATCTCCTTTCGAAGAAAAATATTCCTGATCAATGAGTTGGATATGTTGATGCTGTATTCACAAAAAATTTCTGTGCAACAGATGCCAATCGAGGTGGTGCGTCGCCCGGGGTGGTACCGGCCCTGAGGGGGAACCAGGAAGGCCGGGGGGGGGGGTAGCCACTAGCCAACGTGCAGTTTCTTGCCATTGCGATAGAGCGCGCCCGCTGGCAGCTTTGGCGCCGACCCACCAGACGCAAGCGCAGCATCAACCTGAGCAACGACGGTATTGACGTTCAACGCCACCACCCCGTGATCTCTGGAAAACATTCCGGCCATCAACGACTCGAATTCTTCGCGCGTGTGAGCGTTGACGACTCGCGCGCAATCGCTGTCGATCACAAGGAATGTTTTGCCCTCTTGGTGAAGCTGCGCACGCGGCCGGTACTTGGAGCGCTCATCTGAAAATACGGACGCGGCCTTCGCGGCTTCGGCGACGGGCAAGCCGATGCGCGTCAACTCGTGAACGATAGCGATGCGGTCCACATCCCGAATGCCGAAGGCTCGGTGATTGCCCTTACCGCTACGCGGAGCAGGAATAATTCCGCGATCGAGCCAATCGCTGAGCGTTCGCGCGTTCATTCCGACAGCATCGGCGGTTTGTGCAAGCTTATAGGACATTGGCGTTTCCAGTTTTATTTAGGCGAATAAAAGCGCCGATCCCGAAGGATCGGCAGTTGCGCGCGACAGAAAAGGTTAAAAAAGCCGCGCGAGGAAAGGTGGCCGCTCGTTCATCCGGAGTCGGCCAGCGCCGCGTTAGACGGCGCAATGTCAGGGAGTCGCGGCGACGCTCGTGATTTCGCCGCCGCAACTGCAACCATCGAGGCCGTCGACGAGGAAGAAGAAAACGGCCTCATATATATACGTTGCGAGACTGCAAGAAGGGACGCGCTACCCTTTAGCGAGCGCCGCCTTCAATTCAGCACAAGACTCAAGGACTAGCTGCTTCCCCCGGCGCTCGGCGTTCTTGCCTAGAAAGCCGAACGCCGCGCCAACCTCGGCGAAGTTCTGGGCCTCGATCGCTATGTCGAGAGCTTTAACCGTGTGCCTGCTGAGCTTCCCTCGAAGATGCGCCGCTTCTTGCAACGCCCCCTGTCGACGAGAAATTCCGTCATTCTCAGGGCCAGCTTGCCTTGCATCTGGGTTGCTGCGCACGCGCCCGGTATAAAAGATCTCGCGGGGATCCGCAGGCCGCCAAGGAAATGCTGGTTCGTTATCGTTGGCGACAGGCGGCAAGTTCCAGCGTTTGCGGGCCTCATCAAGAGGCACGTCGCGGGTAACGCCGAGACTCGCCGCCAAATCGCGCAGAGCACGCCGCCTAGGGCTTTCCGGGGCGCCAATGCCCGGTGGCGTAAAGCGCGGATCATGCCGCTCAGCGGGCGCGACAGGTGTTCCTTGCACATACGCGAGCAGATACTTCAGCGCCGCGATTGCGACCTTCCGATCCTCGTCGCGTTCCTGCTCGGCGCCATACGGCGTGCCGTAATCGTCTTTTTTCCAGAGCTTCAGGGCGGCTTTGGTACCGCCTTCCTCAACCGCATTCATGATCTCATTGACGGTGGGCCGGATTTCCCATTCTGCCTCAACGTCGCGAACGTTGAGCGCGACGCCGTCTTCGTCGACATGACGTTCATTGTCGTTATCGGGCGCGCACCATGCCGACGAGTCGGGATTTGACAGCCGCCGCCAATCGAGCAGTGGCCGCAGTTCGTCAGCGAGGTCGCGGTGGCGCGGTCGCTCAACGTGCCTCGGTGCCGGCGTGATATCGGAGTCGTTTTTGGGCAGCGCCTTCATAATTTTTGCTGTGTCATCCGCGTGGTCGCGCGGCGTGCGCAATTGCGCCATCGTTTAAATCTCCTCGTCTAGACAAATTAGCGGCTAATGCGGCAGGGCCTTTGGCCCGGTGAGCGGCGCCTCTGGGCGAGTCGCCCATGTGGTGGCCGGCCAGGTTGAAGCCCGGTTGCTGAAGCGTGCCGGCCTTCGCACTCGGCAAGGTTTCGTTCTTGCTTTCTGGGCTGGAACTTCCAGCGCCTCCAACGGCGTTGGGGTGTTCCAACCCAACCGGGGGTATAAGGGGGTTGGAGCACACCCCCCGTTGGAAGCGTTGGAAGGGCGTTGGAAGGGCGTTGGAAGCGTTAGTTGGAAGGCACGCGATCCGGCCCAAAATTCTCCGATGCAACGATCAGTCTGCTCCGAAGCTTCGAAGGTGGTCCTTCCTTCACGATCTGGATCTTCTCGGCGTCGAGAAGCCGCTGCAATGCGCCCGTTAGATCACTCTTCGACACGCCCTTCGCGTCGGGATGCTTCGCCATAACGGTGGGCGCATATAATTGACTTGGGCTTGGACTGAGGCACCGTCCTTGCCGAGTGAGCTTTGACAGCAACTCTAGGAAAATCCCGTCAGTGCGCTTGTCGAGTATCGCGCGGGCTGGATTGGTCTGGGTGCCATCGTCCGCGACGAAGCGGCCACGATCCCAGCGCAGCGCTATCTTTCCGCCTTTCGGGCCGAAGTTGGCCTTCATGGTCGTGAGCACGCGGGCGTCAGGGTCGGCGTCCTTCTCGGCTGCGGCCGTCAGGTACAGGCGGCTGCGCACCGCCCCGTTCCACGCCGTAGAGCCGGAAAGGCCGGTGCCGGTCGTCATGCCTTGCACCGAGGGATGACTCAAGAGAAGTACCGCGCAATCAAGCGTCATCGCGAGGCGATGCAAGGCACCGACGAATTGCTTGACCTGGACTCGCTTCACCTCGTCGCCGCCGAAGAAGTCCACGCTGGTATCAAGAACGACAAGCGCGGGCATGAATGCGCAAATCTCGTCGATCACCGGCTGCAGCAACGGTGTCTCTGTTAATTTGCCCCGGTGCTCGGCCATGAGCAAGGCGTCGCGATCCGCCAGAGACATCAAACGAAACTCTGATAGTTCGGAAAAAGAACGACCAAAGCCTTCCAGGATCGCCACCATGCGGCGGTGAAATTCATCGGGCTCGTCCTCGGCGCCGATGTAGAGACACCGGCCGGCGCTGGGCTTCGTGTCACCCCACGCGGCGCAATCAAGCGCGGTGGCCATGCCTATCTGCAGGGCGAGAAGCGTCTTGCCTGTGCCGCCGTCGCCAGACAGCAGCGTCACAGTACGGCTTGGTATCAGGCCCGGAAGAAGCCACTGGCGCTCGGGAACGGGCTGGCCCTGCCAGTCGGTTGGATTGATGACCAACAGCGGTTCGGGCTGAGGGCCGGCAGAAGATTCAGGTTGCGGATTATTGTCGTTCGCCGGCCCGCGATCCTCGTCTGTTTTCTCGTATTCCGGGAACTCGCTTTCGAAGTCCAGATCTTCACCGCGCAAGGGGATATCGGACGGATCGATCCATTCAAATGGGGTTGCTCGAATCGGCGAGGGTTCTTTGGTCTCAGGATGCGTTGCTGTATGCATTGACTTGGCGGTCCATAAGATTGTTGAGGGATTCAGAAGCTAAGGCAGTGAGCGCCTTGGCAAGCTCGGTACTGAAAGTGGCACACCGGCTACCGCCAGCCGATGGCGCATAGACAAGGCGTCGGCCCGAATCGGTTTCGACAAGTCGCACGCCGACGAGTCGCAAATCGTCGGTTATTTGAACGCTAAATTTAGCAATATCGCGCACTCCGGCGCTTCCGCCTCGCGCGCGCTCGATAGATAAAAGCTTCATTTTAGTTCCTGTCAGGCGGCCAACTTGGCTTGCCATTGATCTTTTCGTTCGAAATAAAAGTCGTCGTCTCGCTCGCACAGGACAAAGCCACGCCGATCCATTTCGGCGACCGCTAGCGCAACGCGCTTGTCAGTTTCGTTCAAACGCGGATCGGCAAGCACACTGATTTCCCATGCGCGACGTCGACTGCGATTGCCCATGTTCGACTCCAATTTAGGGATTGCGCGCCGCAATGCGCGCCGTTGGTTCCGCATACGCGAAAACTCATAAAAAACTTCAAAAAACGCGCGGTTTTCTCTGGGAGGAATCCCGCCGCCGCGCACCCGCTCTAAGGGTGACAGATGCGAAATGGCGCGGCAGCGGAAACTCTGGGTTAGGCGGCTGCAAGCCGCAAAAGCGGCTCAGGACGCAGGTCGTGAAAGCAAAGCCGGTCCTCAAGCCCTAGCGCATCATAAGCGCCAAGGGCGGCTTCGAGCGGCTTGTCGGTGACGCCAGCAGGGGCGCTGAATAACAGATTAAAAATCTCACCGTGACGTGAGCGATCAAAAGCGGCTAGCAGGTCGCCCGGCCCCGTATCAACGTCGGCTAAAGCGCGATCTATGGCCTTGAGGATCGGACTGTACTTAATGCCACAGTGATATCGCAATTCATGAATCTCGGCTATGCTCTCGCTTTGGAGTACGTCTCGAATCTGTCGCAGAGCTTCTGGTGTCGTTGAAGACAACAGAAGCATCGCAAGTCTGGCAGCGAGTTCATCCGCTTGCATATCACGCTGTCGTTCCACACTGTCGCGTTCCTCACGAGAAGCTAGCTCCGCCCCCCGCTCGGCTTTCTTTCTGAGCTTCGCACTCTGTCCGTTACTAACGGACGCCAGTGCGGTTCTGCTTCGGTCCGCGTGAGCGGCGACACGTTGCGCGGTCTTCGCCCGGATGCCCTCAAGCGTCTTTCGGCCATCCGCAATCGCAATCATGTCATAGGCGCGCGAACGGCCTATGGCGTGCTGTTTCAGGAATGCCTCGAATGTCGAAGCGCCGTCACCGTCTGGTCCGCCGGCCGCAATGCGCTTCTTGACTTCAATCAGTTGAAGACCCGCTGCTTTATAATGGTCTTCCGCCTTACCTAATGCCTTCTCGGCGAGGTCGAGGCGCGACCGTATCTCCGTCCCGAGCGGCTCCAACGTTGCGAGCAGGGCGCCAGTCTCGTCGTGCTGGTCGCGGATCTTAAGCGCGCGTGATTGCGATAGAGTCGCGCGGCCGAGGACGGTCACGCCGCCACCTTGCCGGCAGCTTCTTGCTGCTTGACCCATGCAAGCAGCGTGCTCTTGCGCGCGCATACGATGTCGCCCATGCGGAAGACGGGCAGGGCGCCCTTCGAAGCCAGGTGGTAGATGACGCGCCGCTCAAATCCCATGTGCTCGGCGATAGCCGCAGCGCCTCTCAAAATGTCCTCGGCAAGTGGCACGTCATCGTTGGCGGGTTGCATCGGTCCCCCTCAGAAAATAGCGCTTGACAGGTTTTGAGATTCGTGCGAATCTCGGTTCAATGGGCTGATTTGCATTTTATACTATATTTATTCCCCAAAAGCAAATTAATTCACATTTATTTCGTCTGTTGCGGACCTACGGTTTTTGTTGCAACATAATCCCGCTCTAATCAGGCGGGATTTTTATGGCCATCAGAAAGCGGACGTGGGCAACGGCGAAAGGCGCGAAAGAAGCCTGGATTTCCGATTACGTCGACCAAAGCGGCCGTCGACATATCAAAACCTTTGAACGCAAAAAAGATGCGGAAGCCTTCCTCGCAAGGGCAAGCGTCGAAATAGCCGAAGGTACCCATACCGCGGCCAGCAGCAGCGTATCGATCTCAGAGGCCGCCGACCTTTGGCTGGAGTCCTGCCGCCAAGCTGGCCTTGAGGCCGCGACGATCGCCGCGTATGAGCAGCATTGCCGCCTTCACATAAAGCCTTACATTGGGCGCGCGAAACTCTCGGGCTTAACCGCACCGGCAATTCGCGAACTTGAGGACCGCCTTCGCCGCGGTGATCCAGCACCCGGCGAAGAAAAAGGCCACCCTCGCTCGGCCGTGATGGTCAGGCGGACAATAACCAATCTCGGCGCGCTTATCTCAGATGCCCAGGAACGTGGTTTGGTCGCGCGTAATGTCGTGCGCGACGTTCGGAAACTGCGGCGGCGCGGCGCAGAGAAACGCCACACCGAGCGCCACAGGGGCAAGTTGAAGATTGGCACCGACATTCCATCGCTCAACGAGATTAGGGCGTTTCTAGCGGCCCTCACGGGCACCTATAGGCCGATCCTTATGACAGCCGTTTTCACGGGCCTGCGGGCCTCGGAACTGCGCGGCTTACGCTGGTGTGACGTCGATTTGAAACGCGGCGAGATCCACGTCCGGCAGCGGGTGGACTTCAAGAATTCCGCCGGGCCGCCAAAATCCGCTGCGGGCGAGCGCACGGTGCCTATTCCGCCAGAACTTGCCAATGCGCTGCGTGAGCATAAGGCAACCCTTCCGCCCGCCAGGCGCGCCGACCACGCCATCGTCTTCGCAACCGGAACGGGCGCCGCAGAATATCATGGCAACATTGTAAAGCGCGGCCTGATCCCAGCTTGGATCGCGGCCGGCGTTACGGTGCCCGTGCTGGATGAAAAAGGGAAGTCGGCGAAGGACGAAAACGGCAAGCCAATCGTCACTGCGAAATATTCCGGCTTGCATAGCCTGCGACACTTTTTTGCGTCCTGGTGCATCAATCGCAAGGTTGACGGCGGCCTCGAATTGCCGGCCAAGATCGTTCAAGAGCGCCTCGGCCACTCGACCATTGCGATGACGCTCGACACGTACTCGCACTTGTTCCCGCGCGTCGACGACCACGCAGAATTCGCGGCGGCTTCGGCGGCGCTTTTCAATTGATTCCGCGTGTTACCTCCGGTTACGAACGCGACAAAACGCGACATAAAACGATAGAAACTCCTTTAGAATCAACGAAAATAAGCGAGAATCTACGGTTTCCTAAACCGCAGGTCAGGGGTTCGACTCCCTTCCGGGACGCCAATGCTTCGGCAGGCCGAAGCTTTTATTCGCCGGCCGTGACGCGATACTTCGAGAACTCGAAGCTGACGCCGGGCTTGGCGACATTGCTATCCGTCTGCACATAGGCGCCGAATTGCAGCGGGCCGTCGGGCACTTGCACGCGGATCTTCTGCAGATCGGTCCCATTGACCGAGACCGAGAGCAGCGAGCCCTTGACGACCGCCCGCAAGACCACGGGTGAGCCCAGCTTGAGGCCGAGGGCGGCGCTGTTGAGGGTGCCGTTGATCTGCGTCCAGTTGCCGGAGACCTTCCGATAAAGCTGGACACCCCCCGAACTGTCGACCTGAAGGACGATAAAGGTCTTTGCGTCCTTGGCGAGGAAGACGAGGCCGATATAGGCGAGGTTTTTTGGGGCCGGCGAAGCGGGGAGCGTGCCCTCGAGGCAATAGTCGCCATCCGTCGCGTTGAACGTGTTGTTCAGATAGACCCACGAGCTGTTGGGCGTATAGAGCTTCAGGGTCAGGCCGGTCTTGCCGAGCGAGGCATCCGGATCGGTCGGCCAGCCGCCGGTATTATCGGTGAAGGTGTCGGCGAAAATCTCCTTGCCTTTTTGCAAGCTCGCGCAATCGGCATAGGCCGCCGTCGACAAAACCAGAAACGCCGCGACAGCTTGAAAGACACGCGCCATCCGCATTCCGTTGGAAACGAATTTCAACATGAATATCTCCTACACGCCAAGGCACTTTCGAGACTGCCGATGCAGCCAGACAATGTCCGGACCAAAGCTTAGTAGAGCTTTTGCGACAGCACCAGCAGCATGGCGCGATCGCATTCGCGCATGACATTTTCATAAATCCGGGGCGGTTGTCTTCGCCCCGATCAGGCGCCGCGGAGAAGGCTGTCGCGGGTGCGAGGGTCGCCGCGCCCGGAAAAATATTTTTGCAGCGCCGCTTCGAAAAGCGCCGGATCGTCCGCCACCGCGCCAAAGAGAGTCACGGACGAGCGGAATTTGAGATCATCCGGGCTACCGAAAATCTCGTGCGCCGAATGGCCGTCGGTCCGGAGCACCAGATCGGTGCATTCGCGAAGCCGCGGGCCGAGTAGCGGGTGCGCGAGATAGGCGCGTGCCTCCGCGGTGGAACCGATCGCATAAAACTGCGCAGCCGCACTATGACCAAGCCCGGCGATCTGCGGGAAGACGAACCACATCCAATGTGTCGCCTTGCGTCCGGCGCGCAGTTCCGCGCAGATCTCCCCATAGAGAGACGCCTGTGCATCGACAAAACGCTGGAGGTTGAAGGGATCGGACATTCGGCCTTCAGAACCGCGGCGTCGTAAAGGCCGCCGCATGCGCCCTTTCCGCCAGCGGCAGAAACGTCCCCGAAGCCGCGTCGAGCCCAAACAGCCGCCCGTCGGAGACGCCGAAATAGGCGCCGTGCAAGGCAAGTTCCCCCGCCGCCTCGGCCCCGCGCACATCCGGAAAGGTGCGCAGATTGGCGAGAGATTCGATGATCGCGGCACGCCCGAGTTCTTCGGCATAGGGGGCGATCGGCCCTTGGCGCGGGCCGATCTTGTCAGCGGCCGCGCCAAGCAGCGAAATCCATTGGCCGATGAAATCGCCCGGCGCGAGTTTGACGTCCTCGCCAGTGTGGGTCTCGACATAGGCGCGCACGCCGCCGCACATCGCGTGACCCATCACGACGATATGGGCGACCTTCAAGATCTTCACCGCATATTCGAGCGCCGCCGACGTGCCATGGCGCTCGCCGTCCGGCGCGTAGGGCGGAATCAGATTGGCAATATTGCGCACGACGAAGATTTCGCCTGGGTCGGCGTCGAAGATCACCTCCGGCGAAACCCGCGAATCGCAGCAGCCGATGAGCAGAACCTTCGGGTTCTGGCCGTGGTCGGCGAGTTCGCGATAGCGATCCTGCTCGCGGCGAAAGCGGCCACGCAGGAAGACCTCGTAGCCGTCGATCAACCGAGCCGGCAGAAGGTCGCCCTCGTTTCTGGCGCTTATCTCATCCATTGCGTTCTCCCGGCCCGTGGTTTGACGGTTTTATTGCAGCTTCTGCGAAATTGTCGCGCCGCGCGGCAAGCTGAGCTTTATACGGCACTGCAAAAAAGTTGCGGCACGTTAGCGCAGTTTCCGTCGGGTTTGCAGCGTGACGCGAAACCGCAGCGGCGCTGATTTGTCATGTGATCCGTGCAGAAAACGGGCGGAACCGCAAGCTCGCAAAACGATACCGCAACGCGAAAAAAGCGCCCTGCGACAATAGCTTCGCGCCATGGCGGCGCTTTGCTATCTGGCGAAGCTCGACAAACTCGGCTAACCAGCTTTTCAGATGGCGCCCGCGAAGGAGTTTGTCGGCAATGGATATCCATGAGTATCAGGCCAAGCAATTGTTGGCGCAGTTTGGCGTCGCCGTTGCGCCCGGCGCGGTTGCGTTCACGCCCGAGCAGGCCGTCTATGTCGCAACCGAACTTGGCGGTTCGCGCTGGGCGGTGAAGGCGCAGATTCATTCCGGCGCGCGCGGCAAGGCCGGCGGCATCAAGCTGTGCTCGCATTATAAAGAGGTACGCCAGGCAGCGCAGGATCTCATCGGCAAGCGGCTCGTTACCACGCAGAACGCGCCCGACGGCCAGCCGATACAGCGCGTCTATATCGAAGTCGCCACGCCCTACGAGAAGGAATTCTACCTCGGCTTCGTGCTCGACCGCAAAGCCGAGCGTGTCCGCGTCATCGCCTCCAAGCACGGCGGCATGGAGATCGAGGAGATCGTCAAAACCGATCCCAACGCGGTGATCCAGACCGTCGTCGAGCCCGCGGTCGGCCTCCAGGCCTTCCAGGCGCGCGAAATCGCCTTCCAGCTCGGTCTCAATATCAAGCAGGTCGCGCGCGCGACGACGACGATCCTCGGCGCCTATCGCGCCTTCCGCGATTGCGATGCGCTGATGCTCGAAATCAACCCGCTGGTGCTGACAGCGGATGACAATATCCTCGCCCTCGACGCGAAAATGTCGTTCGACGACAACGCCCTGTTCCGCCGTCCCAATATCGCGGCCATGCACGATGCCTCGCAGCAGGACCCGCGCGAGGCCCAGGCCGCCGAGCATAACCTCAACTATATCGGCCTCGACGGCGAGATTGGCTGCATCGTCAACGGTGCCGGCCTCGCCATGGCGACGATGGACATGATCAAGCACGCCGGCGGCAGCCCGGCGAACTTCCTCGATGTCGGCGGCGGCGCCTCGCCCGAGCGTGTCGCGACCGCCTTCCGCCTCGTCCTCTCCGACGAGAACGTGAAAAGCGTGCTGGTCAATATTTTCGCCGGCATCAATCGCTGCGACTGGGTCGCCGAAGGCGTCGTCCAGGCCGTGAAGGAAACCGAGATCAAGGTGCCGCTCGTCGTCCGCCTCGCCGGCACCAATGTCGAGGCCGGCCGCAAGATCATCCGGGAGAGCGGAATTCCGATCATCAGCGCGGAAACCCTGGGTGAAGCGGCGGCCAAGGCCGTCGCCGCCTGCCGCGACCACAAAGCCTCTCTCGCCGCTGCACAATAAGGAACGCACCATGAGCATTCTGATCGACGAGAAAACCCGCATCATCGTGCAAGGTCTGACCAGCGAAAAGGCGACCTTCCACGCCAAGGATATGATCTCCGCCGGCAGCAACATCGTCGGCGGCGTGGTGCCCGGCAAGGGCGGCCGCACCCATATCGGCCTTCCCGTCTTCAACACGGTGAAGGACGCGGTGCGCGAAGTCGGCGCCGAAGCCTCGATCACCTTCGTCGCGCCGTCCTTCGCCGCCGACGCGATCATGGAATGTGCCGATGCGGGCCTGAAGCTCGTCTGCTCGATCACCGATGGCATCCCGGCGCAGGATATGATGCGCATCAAGCGCTACCTGATGCGCTATCCGAAGGACAAGCGCACGATGCTGGTCGGCCCGAACTGCGCCGGCATCATCAGCCCCGGCAAGGCCATGCTCGGCATCATGCCACCACATATCTACATGCGCGGCTCGGTCGGCGTCATCTCCCGCTCCGGCACGCTCGGTTATGAAGCAGCCGCGCAGATGAAGGCGCTCGGCATCGGCATCACCACCAGCGTCGGCATCGGCGGCGATCCGATCAACGGCAGCTCCTTCCTCGACCACCTCACGCTCTTCAACAACGACGACGAGACGGAAGCCGTGCTGATCATCGGCGAAATCGGCGGTCCGCAAGAAGCCGAAGCCGCGGCCTGGGTGAAGGACAATATGTCGAAGCCCGTCGTCGGCTTCGTTGCCGGTCTCACGGCGCCGAAGGGGCGCCGCATGGGCCATGCCGGCGCCATCATCTCCGCCGCGGGCGACAGCGCCGCCGAGAAGGCCGAGATCATGCGCGCCTTCGGCCTGACGGTTGCGCCGAGCCCGAGCGAATTCGGCGCCACGATGGCGCAGGTTCTGGCCAAGACCCAGGCTTCGCACCGCGTATCGGCCTGAACGCATTTCATTCGCAGAGAGCCGGATGGAATAGACCGTCCGGCTCTCTGCTTTAGTCAATTTAAAGGGGACGAGTCATGAGCTTCACGTTGGTGGAGCAGGCGCGCGCGCGCCTGCAGCGTTCGGAATTGGCGGTGCCCGGCTCCAACCCCGGCATGTTCGAGAAGGCGGCGAAATCGAAAGCCGACATCATCTTCCTCGATTGCGAAGACGCCGTCGCGCCCGACGACAAGGAACAGGCGCGCAAGAACATCATCGCCGGCCTCAATGAGATCGACTGGGGCACCAAGACGCTGATGCTGCGCATCAACGGCCTCGACACGCATTACATGTATCGCGACGTGGTCGATATCGTCGAAGCCTGTCCGCGGCTGGACATGATCCTGATCCCCAAGGTCGGCGTCCCGGCCGACGTCTACGCCGTCGACATGCTCGTCACCCAGATCGAGGCGGCCAAGAAGCGCGAGAAGCGCATCGGCTTCGAAGTGCTGATCGAGACGGCGCTCGGCATGGCCAATGTCGAGGCGATCGCGCAATCGAGCAAACGGCTCGAGGCGATGAGCTTCGGCGTCGCCGATTATGCTGCCTCGACCCGCGCCCGCACCACCGTCATCGGAGGCGTCAATCCCGATTACGGCGTGCTCTCCGACAAGGATGCCGAGGGCAACCGTCAATATTTCTGGGCCGACCAATGGCACGCGGCGCAGACGCGCATGCTGGTCGCCTGCCGCGCCTATGGGCTGCGCCCGATCGACGGCCCGTTCGGCGACTTCTCCGACCCTGACGGCTATCGCGCCGCGGCCAAGCGCGCCGCCGTCCTCGGCTATGAGGGCAAGTGGGCGATCCATCCTTCGCAGATTGATCTCGCCAACGAGGTCTTCACGCCCTCCGAGGCGGAAGTCACCAAGGCCCGTCGCGTGGTCGAAGCCATGCAGCAGGCGGCGAAGGAAGGCAAAGGCGCCGTCTCGCTCGACGGACGGCTGATCGACATCGCCTCGATCCGCATGGCCGAGGCGCTGCTCGCCAAGGCGAAGACCGTCACCGGCTAAATATAGGACGGGCGGGCGAGTTGCCCGCCCCGCCGGTCCTGATTCAATAAAGTAAGCATCGCTCAACACGCAAACCGCGAAGCACTTTTGCGCGCGATGCTCTGGCACGCCATAATGGCGGCATGACAAGTTTCACGCCCTATTCCGCCTTTCTTGGCGGCACGTTGATCGGCCTGTCCGCCGTTCTGCTGATGCTCTTCAACGGGCGGATCGCCGGCATCAGCGGCATCTTCGGCGGCTTTCTCGCCCTGCGCCCCGGCGAGACTCTCTGGCGCCTCGCCTTCATCGCCGGGCTGATCGCGGCACCGCTGCTCTATCGCGGCTTCGGCGGCCAAATCCCCTTCGCGATCACCCCTGCCGCGCCCTTGCTGATCGCCGGCGGCCTCTTGGTCGGCATCGGCACGCGCATGGGCAACGGCTGCACCAGCGGGCATGGCGTCTGCGGCCTCGCCCGCCTTTCGCCGCGCTCGCTCGCCGCGACGCTCACTTTCATGGCGACCGGAATCGGCACCGTCTTCGTCGTCCGCCATTTGCTCGGAGGCTGAGCGATGACGAAATTCGCGGCCTTCCTCTGCGGACTCATCTTCGGCTTTGGCCTCGTCGTCGCTCAGATGTCCAACCCGTCGAAAGTGCTCAACTTCCTCGACATCGCCGGACATTGGGACCCAAGCCTCGCCTTCGTGATGGGCGGCGCGGTGATCGTCACTTTCCTCGGCTACCGGCTCGTGGGGCGTGCGCCCGTTTCGCTCACCGGCCGGCCTTTCGAAGCGCCGCGGACCTTGCCGATCGATGCCCGGCTCGTCAGTGGCGCGGCGCTCTTCGGAATCGGCTGGGGCCTCGTCGGCCTCTGCCCCGGCCCGGCCATCGTCGCGCTCGGCGTCGATGGATGGGAGGCCGTGCTCTTCATCGCCGCCATGGCTATCGGAATGGTGCTCTACGACCGCGTCCTGCGCCCGATCCTGCCATCGGACAGCCCTGATCCCGGAGGTATCGCCGCAGTCTCGCGTCCCCGCTGACCGCGCGCGTTTAGCTTCGATCAACCTAAATCCAGATGGCGCCGCCCATTTGCATGAGTTGGGCGCGATTTGCGAAAAAAAGCGCTATACACGTCTTCGCATCCCGCGCTGGAAGCGGGGCAGCAAGCGAGGAGGCTTCATGGCCGATCCCGAACCGGGCGAAGACACGGGGACAGTCCCGCCCAAGCCCGATTTTTCTGCCAATGCCTTGCGGCGCGACACGGCTGTCATCGACGGCACGGCCGAAGATCTGACGCCGCAAGACTCGCATCAGGAATCGCAAGAGACGGCGGACGTATCGGAACCCGTCGCCCACACCGCGCTCCCCCTCAGCGAAAGCGAAACGACCCCCGTCGAAGACGCAAGCGAATCGCCGGAGCCGGCTCCAGAGGAGGCCCCCTCGGAACCGTCTTCCCCTGAAACGCCGCCTCGCGCGGGCGAAACCAGGCCCCGCCGCGGCGGCGTTCTGGCCCCGGCGCTCCTATCGCTCATCATCGGCGGCGCGGCGGGTTTCGGCGGCGCCTACGGGCTGCGCTATCTCGACAATTCGGATGCCGAAATCAATGCGCTGCGCGTGCAACTCGCGCATCTGGAAATGCAGCAGCCTGACGTCGCCCGGCAGAACGCGCAGACCGAGGCGCTCGCCAACGCGCAGAGCGATTTCGGTAAGCGTCTGGCGACGACCGAGGCCGCGGTCAACGCCAATGCTGACGCCCTGACCGCCTTGCGCGGCGAGGTCGCAAAACTGGCCGCGCGCAAGCCCGTCGCGGCGGTGGCCGGAGCGGCGCCGGACCTCGGCCCGCTGACGCAACAGGTCACGGACCTGCAAGACAAATTGACCGCACTGACGACGCAGGTCGGCGGCCTCTCCGGCAGCCTCGCGGCGCAAAAAAGCCAGGTCACCGCCACGCAGAATCTCGTCGCGCAAAGCGCGGCGGCCCATGCCGACGATACCGCCGTCGCGCTCATCGCCGGCAGCCTGCTGCGCAAGGCGGAAGCCGGTCTGCCCTTTGCGGATGACCTTTCGGCACTGGCGGCGCATGGCGCCGACAAGGCTGCGCTCGCCAGCCTCGAGCCAGCGGCACGCAGCGGCGTTCCGGCCAGCGCCACACTCGCCGCGCAATTCGCGGCCGAGAGCCCCGCCATCCTCGCCACCGCGCCCGCGCCGCATGCCAAAGGCTTTCTCGATCGCCTGCTGAAGGATGCCGAAGGCCTGGTGCGTATCCGCAAGATCGGTGACACAAGCGGCGACAGCCTTGCCGCGCATGTGGCGCGCATCCAGAAGGCGCTCGACGCCGGCGCGGTCGAAACCGCCTATCAGCAATGGACCGCACTGCCCGCGCCCGCGCAGCAGGCATCGCGGGATTTCGGCACGGCGGCGAAACACCGGCTCGATACGATCGCCGCGGCGCGCGCGATCGAGGCTTCGGCGCTCGCCAACCTCGGTAAGGCGAAATCTTGAGACACCACCCACCAGCAAGCGCCAGCCATCGTGGCGCTTTCGTACGCATGAACCTGTGCTAGGCTCCCGCCGGGGCGCCGGCCAGTAGGACGAGTTTGCCGATGATCCGCGTTCTGATTTTCCTTTTGCTGCTCGCCGCCGGGGCGCTTGGCATTTCCTGGCTCGCCAACCATCCCGGCGAGATCTCGCTGACCTGGCAGGGCTATAATATCCAGACGACGGTCGCGGTCGCGTCCGGCATCATCGCCGCGATCGCGCTGATCCTGGCGCTCGTCTTCGGCCTTTTCGGCTATCTCTGGAACCTGCCGGTGCATCTATCGCAGCGGGCGAAGCGCCGCCGCAAGGAGAAGGGCTATGCCGCCCTTTCGCGCGGCATGATCGCGATCGGCGCCGGCGATGCACAGCTTGCCCGCCGCTCCGCCGCCGAGGCCCGCAAACATCTCGAACAGGAGCCGCTGACCCTCCTGCTCGGGGCGCAGGCGGCGCAGCTCTCCGGCGACCGCGCCGGCGCCGAAGCCGCCTTCCAGAAGCTGACGCAGGATTCGACGACCCGGCTGCTCGGCCTGCGCGGCCTGCATGTCGAGGCGCAGCGGCGTGGCGACCAGGACGCGGCGCTGCATTTCGCCGAGGAGGCACACAAGATCGCCCCGCTCGCCTGGTCGAGCAAGGCAGTCCTCGACCATCGCGCCGCACAAGGCCGCTGGGAGACCGCGCTCGATGTGCTCGACCGGCAGATTTCCGCCAAGCTCATCGACAAGGAAACGGGCGAGCGCCAGCGCGCCGTGCTCGAAACGGCGCTGGCGCAGGAGAAAGAATCGCAGGGCGAATGGGAACAGGCGCTCGTGTTGGCGCGCAAAGCCCTGAGCCGGGCGCCGGACCTCATTCCCGCCAGCGTCGCGTTGGCGCAGATCCTCACCCGCCGGGGAGAATTGCGCAAAGCCGCGAAAATCGTCGAGACCGCCTGGGACCGCCAGCCGCATCCCGAACTCGCCGAGGTCTATCTCGATCTGCGGCCGGGCGATTCCAATGCCGACCGGCTGGCCAAGGCGCGCACGCTTGCCAGAATCCGGCCGGGCGATCCCGAAAGCCATATCATCGTCGCCCGCGCCGCGCTGGCCGCGCGCGATTTCCCGGCCGCGCGCGCCGCGATGGCGCCGCTGATCGACGAAGACAAGCGGCCAACGCAGCGCATGTGCCTCATCATGGCCGAACTCGAAGACCGCGAGACAGGCGACGAAGGCAAGGTGCGCGAATGGCTGGCCCGCAGCGCCCGCGCGCCGCGCGACCCGGTGTGGATGGCGGATGGCATCGCCGCCTCCAAATGGGCGCCGATCTCGCCCGCAACCGGCCGGCTCGACGCTTTCGTCTGGCAGACCCCGGCCGACCGGCTGGGCACCGCGATCGAGGCCGATTCCTGGATCGCCCAGGCCGGGACGGCCGCCCTCGAACCGCCAGCGGCCGAGCCCCCTGAGCCTCCCCGTCTTGTCGTCGCGGCGCCCGAAGTCCTCCCGCCTCCGGCCGAGACTTCTGAGGCCCAGACGTCCGCGCCGCCCGAGATCATCGCCCCGCCCAAAGCGGAGAGGCCAAGCTTCCGGGCCAATGGCGCACCGGCGAGCCAGAAGGTGATTTTCCCCATGCCCGGCGCGCCGGACGATCCCGGCCTTGCCGAGGAACCCGAAGCGCCCGCGGCCGGCGACAGGATCGGGCTGCCCTGACCGCCACGCCGCCGGCCGTCTCGCTTGCATCGGGGAAGAGGAATCGGCACCGGCTGACGCCCGCGCGGTTGCCAAATCGCCGGCAACCGGCATAAGAGAAGCGCGCGGCGGGTTTCCGGCCGCCAGGTAAGATATTTGGAGCGCCGCCTTATCGGAAAAGCCGTTCAGCTTTTCTGCGGACGTTCTGGAACGCCGCAATAGCTCAGCTGGTAGAGCACCTCATTCGTAATGAGGGGGTCGGGGGTTCGAATCCCTCTTGCGGCACCAGAAATATCTAATCCGCGCGAACGCCCGCAAGCAGCATCTGCTCGAAAAGCTAATGCGATGACGAAACCCGGCGGCCGAAGGCGGGGAAGCCGAGCAAATAACCCTCTGTTGCCGCTACGTCACGGGCCGACAAAATCTACTTTTCCGATCCCCTGCCGACTAGGCGCTCAACCTCTGCGCGCATAGGGTTGGAAATATTTAATTTCATTCACTGGGGGCGACATGCTTCGCAAACTAATGATTTCCTCAGCCACGCTCGCCTCAATGATCGCTTCTGCGTCGGCTGCCGACCTGCCCAGCATTAAAGAAGCGCCGGCCTATGTCCCGCCACCGCCGGTCCTTAGCTGGACGGGGTTCTATGTCGGCGCCGAAGGCGGCTATGCATGGGGCGAAAGCTATCAATCCCAAGATGGCGCCACAACGGACACCTACCATCCGCGCGGCGGTTTTGGTGGCGGCACGGTCGGCTACAATTGGCAGTTCTCGCAATTCGTGCTTGGGCTTGAAACGGATTTCTCTGGCGGAGACATCGTCGGTTCTTTGCCGATCGGTCGGTATAACGGTTATGGTTGCGGGTCGGGGCCTTGCGAAACCAGAATAAACTGGTTCGGAACGGCGCGCGGCCGCGTCGGCTATGCCTTTAACAATGTACTGATCTACGGCACCGGCGGCTATGCATATGCCAATATTCACACCGCGATTGAGACGGCTCCCGATTTTACGGGGACTTCGACGCGTTCCGGATGGACCGCAGGTGCTGGCGTTGAATGGCTCTTTGCGCCTTCCTGGTCGGCGAAGCTGGAATATCTCCACGCCGATTTTGGCCGTTTCGGTTTCGGCACCGACGAGCCGATACCCACGACAGCCGTCCGGTTCGATAGCGTGAAGGCCGGCGTCGATTATCACTTCAGTCTGTTCGCGCCGCCGACGCCGGTCGTCGCCAAATACTGATCACTCGGTATAGCGATTTAAACGGCGGCTTCGGAGCGCCGTTTTTTCTGCCGCTTCCAGCATGCTGGGCGCTGCGAGAAGAAGATAGAGGGCCTTGGGACTCAAATCGGGAACGGTTCCCTTTCGCCGAATGTCTCGGACGCGTTCAGTTATATAAAGAATACTTCGTCCAGAGCGACTTTGGAATCTCAGGCCCAATTTCATAATGGAGCGAGTGAGCATCGAGGTGCTTTGGGCCGGTCATGCAATTATATGAGATATGGTACCAATTTCCTCTGCTACGAAACACTCCGCCGGGCGCCGCTATGGAGTTTTCGCCGAAGGTCGGATCTCCAAACGTATAAGCAATGACTTTATCAGCTTCAAAGCGCGGCTGATTGCGATTGATCTGAAACATAACTTCGGTATCGCAGGTCTGCTCTAGCCGAGTCTCAGGATCCAAGCGCAGTAGCTCGCGATTGAGCCTCTCGTCGTTCAACGCCATAGCGGACGAATTCATCCAAGCGCTGACCGCAATAAGCGCAACAAACCTGATTGTCGTCCAAATCAAGAATAGCCTCCGCTACTATCCGCACAGTTCAGAGCATTAAAGCACGATGAATCGGAACGGTAGTTTCAAATGCGTTCGCTATTGGGTGTCAAGCCGCACCACGAGCCCCGCAGCAAACGCCGCGGCTCTGGCTAGAACTGCCGCATCGAGGCGCGGTAGCCCGCCCTTTAGCAGCTTGGGCGCGGCGGCTTGTTGAACGGAGTCCCCGCCGGCAGGATCGGCGTACTCGCTGCGCCACATGTTGGGACAGGGACGGGAGTTCTTGCCACGTAAAGTCGTGCCACCAGCCCAGCAGCGAAGACAACGACAAGGCCGACCGCAATCAAACGCCAATCATATCGGCGGCGCAATGGCGGCCGCTTCCACGCCTCGCGCTCCGCGGCGTCGTAGCGGTTTTGGCTTCGGTAGCCCATTGCTAGAAAGCCTAGGCCGGGTGTTATTTCTCGTCAACAATGAGGAAACGCCATGCGCCTTTTATGGGCTGCGCTCCTATCTGCTGTTCTGCTGACGCCATCGATCGCGTTCGCCGACACACTGCACGGATTTCATAGCTTCTCGCGTCGCCACGCCGGCCATGTTCGCACCGCAGCAGCGCAGCGGTTGTTTTGGAAGCGGCAGCCCGCAGGGACGCCCCGGGCTTGCTCTCTAAGTTAACCGATGCTGTACTGTCTCGTCAGCGCCGATAGAGCGCAACGGGAGAGAAACGTCATGAACAATGTTTATGTCGAGGCGCGTCCGAAAGGACGCCCCGAGGGGACGCATATCGACGATTATGTTATCGAGGATACTGAACACGGCGTGCTAGCGAGTTTTAAAACGCAAAAGGAAGCCATTGAATGGGCGAAGGCGGGTGGCCATCACCCGCTTGTCGCCCGCGTCCGACACCAAAATGATAAGAAAGTACCTGGGCATTGGCGCTCAGCGTTCTGGCAATCGGCATAGAGCCGACTATGACGCACCGCTTACAATAAAGTCATTTCACGCACATCTCGCCTTGGTGGCATATGCGATGGTGCGTCACAAATCGTCCTAACTAAAGGAGCGTGCAATGCATGATGCGCAGATTGGCTGGATCGGAGCGATTATCGTCGGCGGCCTGGCGGGTTGGTTTGCCGAAATGTTTATGGGATCCGGCACCGGCATTATCGTGAACATTATTCTTGGCATCATCGGCGCCGTGGTGGCCAGTTGGTTGCTTGGGCTGTTTGGCGTCGGCCTGGGCGGGTGGCTCGGTTATCTGATCGCAGGATTCATCGGCGCCTGCATCCTCATCGCCCTTTGGCGTCTCGTTCGTGGGCGCGGTGTCTAAAGGATGATCTGACTAAGCTGCCCGCGGCCTCGACGCATCGTTTAATCGTCGCTGCTCGCGGGTAGCACCGCTACCTTCCCCCGCTCGGCACCACCGGCCGCAAAGCCTAAAGCCGCGCATGCCGCGCAGCCGAACGAGCGCACGGGCTATTTCGAACGATCCTTAAGGCAGATCGGCTCGCAATGCTCGTTTATCTTTTAGAATTGGCGGCGAATGAGGCAAGGCGTGAGCCTTCAACGGATAGCGCCGATCCAGCGCACTTTCCCCGGTCGAAACAACGTCGAGCTGATCCGCCAACGACCGAGGCAGCCTTAAAAACATCGTCGCGGAAATTACTGGGAATGACGGTGAAGTTGAATTGATACCGGTCAACTCGAGATGTCTGCCGCAGCGCGTGAAATTTTGTATTGGACAATCTGTCCAACCCCATCGCGTTCAAACGGCAAGCAGCGCGCGCAGACCTTCGATGAGATGCGTCGGCGTCGGCGGGCAGCCGCCGATGTGTAGATCGACCGACAGCACGGATGCGACGCCATCAAGGCACGCATAGCTCCTGGCGAAGTCGCCGCCGCAGGCGGCGCAATCGCCAACCGCCACCACCCATTTCGGCGAAGGCATCGCCGCATAGGTTCGCAGCAGAGCTTCGTGCATGTTCTTGGTGACAGGGCCGGTGACGACGAGGACATCGGCATGACGTGGCGAGGCGACAAACCGCAGGCCAAACCGTTCGAGATCATAATAGGGATTGCTCAAGGCATTGAGTTCAAGTTCGCAGGCGTTGCACGAGCCTGCATCGACCACACGGATCGCGAGACTGCGGCCGAGATGTTTCTGCGCCGCCTTGTCGAGCGCCGCCGCGGCGCGGGCGATTCCGGCATCGCCGGGCGTGCCCGGCGGTTCGGTAAAGGGCGGCCGCAACAGCGCGTCGAAGAGAGTCTTACGCATCGGCCCGGCTCACAGGTCATGCCCCGAATAGGAGCAGTTGAAGGATTTGTTGCAGAGCGGGAAATCGGCGACGATGTTGTTCTCGATGACGGCTTCGAGCAGCGGCCATTGGAACCAGGAAGGATCGCGCAAACGGCAGCGCCCAACGCGGCCATCCGCCTCGATCCGCGTCCAGACGAAAACATCACCGCGGAATGATTCCGCGAAGGCGGCGCCCTCCGCGGCTTCGGCGGCGCGCAATGGCGGCGGCGCGTAGATGGCGCCGGCGGGCAGGTCCGCCAGAATCTGCTCGATCAGCCGGAGCGATTGGGTGATCTCGCGGATGCGAATCCAGATGCGCGCGTTCACGTCGCCATCGTTCAGCACCGGGATCTCGAAATCGAGCCTGTCGTAGGGCGCGTAGCCCGGCCAGCGCCGCGCATCGCAAGTGCGGCCCGAGGCGCGGCCGATGAATCCCCCGGCGCCAAATTGCGCGGCGAGCTGCGGCCGCAATACGCCGGTGCCGACCGTGCGGTCCTGCAACGATGCGGTCTTGTCATAGAGTTCGGCGAGGGGCTGGAAACGTCGATCGATTTCGAGAACCAAGCGGCTGAGCTGGGCGATGCCCGGCGCATCGAGATCGTTTTTCACGCCGCCGGGCACGACGCGGTCCATGATCAGCCGGTGGCCGAAGCTTTTATCGTTTTGCCGCAGCACATCTTCGCGCAGTGCCGAGCAATGCGCGAGCACGATCGCAAAAGCCGCATCGTTGCAGACGGCGCCGACATCGCCGAGATGATTGGCGAGCCGTTCGAGTTCTGCCATCAGCGCGCGCAGCCATATGGCGCGGGGCGGCACTGCCCAGCCAAGCGCCGCCTCGACGGCGCGGGAAAAAGCGCAGGCATAGGCCACGGTTGCATCACCCGAGCAGCGGCCCGCGAGCCGCGCCGCCGCTTCGAGGTCGGCGCCCTGGATGAGACCCTCGGTGCCTTTGTGGACATAGCCGAGCCGCTCCTCGAGCCGCACGACGGTCTCGCCGTCGGCGCTGAAGCGGAAATGCCCGGGCTCGATGATGCCGGCATGGACCGGGCCGACGGCGATCTCGTGAATGTTCTGTCCTTCCACCGGCAGGAAGGGATAGCCCGTCGCCGGTTCCAGCGCGGGATGACGCGCGCCAAGCGGCGCGGTGATGCCCCAGGCGCCGTGGTCGAGCCAGGGGCGCCGGTCCGGCAGGCCGGCGGGGATGAGGCCGAAGAGATCCGCTGCGGCACGCTCCAGCCGGATCGCCGGAGGATGCGCCTGTCCGACGGAGGGATAGCGCCCGTCCGGGCATGGCATGCTGAGCACCAGCATGCGGCCCGGTTCGGCGCTAGGCGCAAGCGCCATATGCACGATCTGCGGCTCGCCCCACAGATCGATCAGCGTCAGGGCGCCGCTCCGCAAGCGCTCGCTGGCCTCGACCCAGACTTCGCCCCGCACAACAAGGCGCGGCCAGGGCTGATGCCGCGCGACGGGCTCGCCGGTAAGGCCATAGAAGGGATCGGTCTGGCGCGGGTCGATCATTTGAGGAGGCCCGCCACGTTCTGAAACCAGGCGACCATCGGCCCCGGCATGTAGAAGCCGGCGACGAACACCAGCGCCAGATGTGCGAAGATCGGTAGATAGGAGGCTGTGACCGGCGTCGTTGGCCCCCGCGGTTCACCGAAGGCAAGCCCGCCGAGCCGCCAGAGCAGCGCGCCGAAGGCGACGAGCAGGCCGAAGACGACGAGCGCGGCAAGGAGCGGCGCGCGCGCGAAGGCGGAGGTCAGCACCAGAAATTCGCTCATGAAGACGCCGAAGGGCGGCAGGCCGGCGATCGCGACAACGCCCGCGACGAGCGTCCAGCCGAGCACCGGATGGCTGGCGGTCAATCCGCGGATGTCGGCGATGCGCTGCGTGCCCTTCACCTGCGCGATATGGCCGACCGAGAAGAAGATCGCCGATTTGGTCAGGCTGTGCATGGTCATCTGCAAAAGCCCGGCGAAATTGGCGAGCGGGCCGCCCATGCCGAAGGCGAAGACGATGATGCCCATATGCTCGATCGAGGAATAGGCGAACAGGCGTTTGATGTCGCGCCGCCGGTAGAGCATGAAGGCGGCGAAGATCAGCGAGCCGATGCCGAGCGTGATCATCAGCGGTCCGACGGGGATCGTCGCCGCATTGGCAGACATGATCATCTTGAAGCGCAGGAGAGCATAGAGCGCGACATTGAGCAGAAGGCCGGAGAGCACGGCCGAAACCGGCGTCGGGCCTTCCGCATGTGCGTCCGGCAGCCAGGCGTGCATCGGCGCAAGGCCCACCTTGGTGCCGTAGCCGAGCAGCAGAAAGACGAAGGCGACATTGAGGAGCGAGGGATCGAGCCGGCTCGCCCTATGCAGCAGATTGGTCCAGGCCATCGAATCCATGCCCTCGCCCAGCGCCGAGACGGCGGCAAGATAGACGAGGATCGTGCCGAAGAGCGCGAGAGCAATGCCGACGCTGCCGAGGATGAAATATTTCCACGCGGCTTCGAGCGCGTCATTGGTGCGATAGATGCCGACCATTACCACGGTCGAGAGCGTGGCGAGTTCGACCGCGACCCACATGAGGCCGATGTTGTTGGCCGTCAGCGCCAGGTCCATGCCGAACATCATGAGCTGATAGATGGCATGATAGAAGCGCAGATAGCCGGGCGTCAGCCGCCCGGTCTCGATCTCGTGGCCGATATAGCTCGCGCTGAAAATGCTGGTGGTGAAGCCGACGAGCGCGTTGAGCACGATGAAGACGACATTGAGATCGTCGGTCAGCAGAAAATTGTTGGTTGGCGGGCGATAGTAGAACAACGTCACCGCGAAGGCGAGAACCGCGCCGCTGAAGAGAATGTTGAGCCGTGCCGAGAGGCGATAATCCGGGATCAAAGCCAGCACCGCCGCGCCGATCAGCGAAGTGGCGAGCAAAGCCAGCACGGGATTGAGCGCAGAAAAGATCATCGGCGCGCCTCGCGGATATTGTCGAGTGCCTGCAAATCCACGGTGTCGAAACGTTCGCGGATGCGGAACAGGAAGATGCCGATGACGATGAAGGCGATGAGAACCGAAAAGGCGACGGAAATCTCGACGACGAGGGGCATACCCCGCGCGCCGGTTCCGGCGAGGATCAGGCCGTTCTCCAGCGACATGAAGCCGATCACCTGACTGATGGCATTGCGCCGCGTCACCATCATCAACAGCCCGAGCAGGACGACGGCGAGCGCCAGCGCGACATCCTCGCGCACCAGCGCGTTGGCGCCGGCCGTCACCCGCAGCATCAGGTCCATCGAAAGGGCAACGAGGCCGATGCCGATCAGCATGGTGATGCCGGTGCCGACGGCGGTCTCGATCTCGCGATGCAGGTTCATCCGCACCACCATGCGGCGAAAGGCCATGGGGATGATGATGGCCTTGAAGGCGAGCGCGATGAAGGCTGTTACGTAGAGGTCGGGCTTGTCCTGCACATAGGCTTGCCAGGCGACCGAAAAGGCCAGCAGCAGCGAATGCAGCGTGAGCGCGTCGATCAGCGGCAGCAGCCGGTCCTGATAGAGCATCATGAAGCTCACCAGCACGAGCAGACCGGCGAACATATGCGCCACGTCGAAGGCGAAGGCTTGCGTCATCACAGGCCCCCCGAAACGAAGAGAAGCAGTGTGCCGAGCAGCCCGAGCATCAGCGCAATGCCGGTCAGGTTCGGCACGCGGAAGACGCGCATCTTGGCGATCGCCGTTTCGAGACTGGCGAGCAGCAGGCTTGCGACGATAACTTTGAACAGATAGGCGGCGATAGCGAGGACATAGGCCAGCGGGCCGCCGCCGCCGGTGGTGATGAGGCCGAAGGGAAAGAAGATGCAGCCGATGACGGAGATATAGAGCAGCAGCTTCAGCGCCGTCGCCCATTCGATCATGGCGAGGTGCCGCCCGGAATATTCGAGCAGCATAGCCTCGTGAATCATGGTGAGTTCAAGATGGGTGGCGGGATTGTCCACCGGAATGCGGGCGTTCTCGGCCAGCGCGACGATGATAAGGGCGACGAGCGCCATGGCGAAGGAGACGCGCAGACCGCCGACATGCGCCATGAAGTCCGCGACGGTCGAAAGCTGCGAGGAACCAGCGGCGAGCGCGACGGTGAAGACGACCATGATCATCGCCGGCTCGGCGAGCGAGGCGATCATCACCTCGCGGCTGGAACCGATGCCGCCGAAGCTGGTGCCGGTGTCGAGCGCGACGAGCGCCTGGAGAAAGCGTGCGGCGCCGAGCAGCGCGACAATGGCGATGAGATCGCCGCACCAGGAAAACAGCAGCCCGGTGCGGAACGTCGGCACCAAGGCCACCGCGACCCAGGTGAGCGCGAAGATGGCATAGGGCGCGACGCGGAACAGCCAGGACGCATTTTCCGGCAGTACGACTTCTTTGCCGAAGAGGCGCCGCAGATCGCGATAAGGCTGCAAGACCGGTGGTCCGATCCGCCGTTGCAGGCGCGCCTTCATCTTGCGGACGAGACCGACCACTGCCGGGGCGAGGATGACGACGAGCGCCATCTGGCAGAATTGCAGCGCGATTTCGCCGATCAACCCCATAGCGCCAGCACCGTCAGGAGGGCGACAAGAGCGACGAAGACCATCGCGAGATAGACGCGGATGGTCAGGAACTGGATGTGATTGAGCAAGCCGGCGGCGCGGTCGATGAAGACGGCGATCGGCGCATAGAGAAAGTCCCAGACCGGATCGCGAATGGTGCGCACGAGCTTCGCCGGACGCGGATCTTCCGGGGCGGGCATGTCAACCGTTTCATGGGCGCCGAACGTGACGCTGCCGAAGACGCGGCGGATCGGTTGCGACAGGCTGGTGGCGGAATATTGCACCTGCGGGCCGAGATTCGGATAGCCGCAATCCCAGAACGGCGCGATGCGCACGGCGCGCGAGGCGAAGCGATGCACCATCGCCGCGGCGATGGTCGCCGCCGCGACCATGAAGCCAAAGAGGAGCAGGCCGTTGTAGGAACTGCGCGAGGCAGACACGGGGACGATCGAGAGCCAGGCGATGCTGGACTGCGGCGGCATCCGGCCCGAGACCATGGCACTCGCGACAGGCTGCAGCCAATCGATCGCGAGGCCGGGAAAGAGGCCGACGAAAAGGCAAAGTGCGGCAAGGCCGAGCATGGCGGCGAGCGACCAGCGGTCGACTTCACGCGCTGCCGCAGCGGCGGGCGTGCGCGGGCGGCCGAGATAGGTGATGCCGAAGGCGCGGACGAAACAGGCGGCAGCGAGTGCAGCGGCAAGCGCCAGCAGCACGCCGACGCCCGGGACGATGAGCTTCAGTCCCATCTGCGGCAATTGCGGACTCACCAGAATGCTCTGGAAGACCAGCCATTCGGAGGCGAAACCGTTGAACGGCGGCAGCGCGGAGATGGCGATGCTCGCAGCGAGGACGGCGGCGGAGGAATAAGGCAGACGATTGATCAGCCCGCCGAGCTTCTCGATATCGCGCGTGCCGGTCGAAACGATCAGCGTGCCGGCACCGAAGAAGAGCACGCTCTTGAACAGCATATGGTTCAGCACGTGGAACAGCGCCGCGGTCAGCGCCAGGGCCGCGGCACCCGCAAGGCCGCTCGCCTTGAAGGCCAGCGCGAGGCCGATGGCGATGAAGATGATGCCGACATTCTCGATCGTGCTGTAGGCGAGTATGCGCTTGATGTCGGTTTCCATCAGCGCGTAGAGCACGCCGAGCGCGGCGGTTGCGCCGCCGAGCAGCAGCGGCGCGACGCTCCACCACCATTGCGGCGGGCCCATCAGATCGAAGACAATGCGGATGAAGGCGTAGATCGCGACCTTGGTCATGACGCCGCTCATCAGCGCCGAGACATGGCTCGGCGCGGCGGGATGGGCGAGCGGCAGCCACACGTGGAACGGTACGAGGCCCGCCTTCGAGCCCGCGCCGATGAGGGCGAGAGCCAGCGCGAGTCCCGTAAGGCTCGGAGCGAGATGATGCGCGCGGATCGCCGCGAAGGCGTAATTGCCTTGCGCGCCGGCGAGCAGGCCGAAACAGAAGAGCAGCGCGAACGTGCCGGCGCTCGCCATCAGCAGATAGATGTAGCCGGCTCGCAGATTGCCGTTTGTGCGGTGGCGCGCGATGACGAGGGCCCAGGAGGCGAGTGACATCAGTTCCCAGGCGAGCAGAAAGCTATAGGCATCGGCGGCGATGACGACGAGATTCATCGCCGCGAGAAAGACCGGGTAGAAGGGCAGCACGCGGCCGGGCTCCGGCTCGTGCCGGCCATAGCCGAGCGCATAGAGCGAAACGCCCGCGCCGCCGAAATTAACGATAAGCAGAAAGGCCGCGGCCAGCGCGTCGAGGCGGAAATGCGCGCCGAGCCAGGGCAGACCGAGCGGCAAGGTGATCGACATCGGGCTTTGTGCGACGGCGAAGAGCGCGATGCCGCTCAGGATCGCCGAGATGACGAGCGTGCCGCCATAGACGATCGGCGTCGCGTAGCGCCAGCCGCTCAGGATCACCGCCAGCACCGAGAGGATGAGATCGCCGGCAACGCACGACAACAGGAGCGCCATCATGACTCTCCTGGTCTGCAGGCTTGGCGGCGGCGTTGCATCGGCTCAGTCCTTCAGCCGGACGCCGCGGCCCCCGCCCGAACTCGTCGTCCCTTCGCCGATCAGCACGACGCCGGCGGCTTCGAGCCCGGCGATCAGCTTCATCAACGAATCGACATTGCCACGGATGACGCCTTCACTCGCCTCCATCCGCTGGATCGTCGGCAGCGACAGGCCGGAGCGCTCAGCGAGATCGCGTTGATCCATCGCCAGGAGAGCCCGCGCCGCCCGCATCTGCCCCGCTGTGATCATGCGCCTGCCTCAGAGGTTGAGCATGGAACATGCTTATAGATGTTTTAAACATCAATGTAAATGGGCAGAGCATTAGTTTCAGGGCGGGCTAGGGTGAAAACTCAACCAGCTCGGATAGCATTTGTAGATCGAGGGCTTCGTCTATCGCGCGACTGCCGGTCCCACCCGCAGAAGTTCAATGCCTTCGCGAAGCGGACCTGGTCTGGGCTGATCCGGGCAAAAGGGCATTTTTGGCTGGCCAGGCGTCCAAAGTGGGTTGGCGAGTCTTCGCTCGCCGGCGCAATCGCACGCGTGACGCCGCTTGGTTGTTGGCGGGCTGCAGTACCGAAACAAGTGCTCGCCGAACGCGGCATCAGGGACATGACGTCGGGGCAAACCGAGAGCTGCGTTTTGGCAAATCGCCGCGCCTCTTCCCAAAAGTGGCCCTCTGCGAAATCTGACTATACTTAAAATCTTAAATAGCGCGCCGCGTGGTTACGGCGAACGCACTGGCGTTGCTGCGGGCGGCGCAATAAGCTATATCTGACGCGATCCCTAAAACATCGGGTACGGGACTTTCGGAACATGGCGGACGATATTTGCGAAGTGCGACCCACGGGGCGCATTGATAATGTCACCGGGCCCGCCTTCGAGCGCGACGTGCTGCAGCAGATCGACGGCGGCCAGCGCCGCCTGCTGCTCGATTTCGCCGATCTCGTTTATATCAGCAGCGCCGGTCTTCGCATCGTTCTTCTCGCCGCAAAGCGGATGAAATCCGCCGGCGGCCGCCTCGTGCTCTGCTCGCTCAACCCCCAGATCGCCGAAGTGTTCGACATCAGCGGCTTCAACCGCATTCTCGACATTCTGCCCTCGCGCGATGCGGCGCTCTCCAATCTCTCGGCAACGTGATTCTTCCGGCCAGGTGAAGCGCCGAAACTGTGGAGCGGCCGTGCCGTCTTCGCGGCTGTCGTAAAACTGTCACGTCGGCTGACTAGCCAAGCTAGATGCAGACCCTCGATATTTTCGCTTCGATCCTTGCGGGTCTGGGCCTGTTTTTCGTCGGGACCAAGGGCATTGCCGCCAATCTCAGCCAGCTCGCCGGCCGGAGCCTGAGGCAATGGGTGGCCCGCTCGACGGGCAATTATGCGATGAGCGCCGCCATCGGCACGCTCGCCGGCGCGCTCGTCCAGAGTACCAACGCCATCACCGTTATTCTGATGAGCATGGCGAAGGCGGAGATGATCACGCCGCGCCAGGCCCGGCCGATTCTCGTCTGGAGCAATGTCGGCACCTCGGTGCTGGTGCTGGCGGTGGCTATCGACATCCATCTCTTCGTCCTGTTGCTCACCGCGACAACGGGCCTGTTCTATTACCTCAATCTCGATCGTTCGCCGCGCTGGCGCCCCTTCGTCGCGGCCCTGCTGGCGATCAGCCTGCTTTTTCTCGGCCTGCAGTTGATGCACAACGGCAACCACGAATTGCGTAGCATCGAGTGGGTGCGTGAATTCTTCCAGATATCGGCGCGCTGGAGCATTCTGGCGTTCGGCGTTGGCGTCGTACTGGCCGTCGCCTTGCAATCCTCCTCGACCGTGGCGGTCATCGCGATCTCGATGTCGGCGGCCGGCCTGTTCACCCTCGGCCAGGCGCTGCTGACGGTCCTTGGCGCGAGCGTCGGCTCGGGGCTCAGCACCTATATCGTGTCGGCCGGCATGGAGGGCTCATCGCGCCAGCTCGCCATCCTGCAAGCGGCCGTCAAGATCCTTGGCGTCGCCGCGCTGCTGCCGTTCGTCATCGTCGAGCGCACCTTCCATGTCCCGCTGCTGGAGGCGCTCATCCGCCTGATCACCAGCGATATCGGCAAACAAGTGGCACTCGTCTATCTCGCCTGCCAGATCGCCGCCGTCGCGGTGCAGGCGGTCTTCGACCGCGCCCTTAATCCGCTCCTCGCCTACATGGCGCCGCCGTCGCTCGAGGAGACCGCCTCGAAGCCGCGCTATCTCTACGATCAGGCACTCGCGGAGCCGGAAACCGCCCTCGTTCTCGTCGATCGCGAGCAGGCCCGCGTCTTCAGCTTCCTGCCACTCTATCTCGGCGTCGCCGATCTGCTCGAAGGCGGCGAGACAATCCGCGAGCGCGGTACAGTGCTCGCCGCAGCGACAACCCTCGACGAGGTGATCGGCCGCTTTCTCACCGATCTGTCCGACGCCGGGGCAAGCCGCGAGGTGCTGGTCGCGATCGCCAATCGACAGGCCCGCAACGGCTTCCTGCAATCGCTCCACGAGGCCATGCACGAGCTCGGTGGCGTGCTGGCCAAACCGTTCGAATTGCCGGCGCTCCGCTCGCTCGCCGAAAATCTTTCCGAGGGCCTCGCCGCTCTCCTGATGGTCGCCTACGAGGCGGTCCGCGACGGCGATGCCGACGATCTCGCGCTGCTGCAGAAAATGGCTGCCGACCGCGACAGCCTCGTCGATCAGATGCGCCGGCGTGTCGTCTCCGCGGACAAATCCGTATCGGCACAGGACCAGCAGGCGCTTTATGCGATTACCAGCCTGTTCGAGCGCATCGTCTGGATGTTGCGCCGCTTCGCAGCGCTGCTCGTCGAGGCCCACGCGGAGGAGGCCGCACCGGCGCTCGAAACGCCGGGCGGCGCGGCGGAATTGGCCAAGTAACGCCGCGATCTGAATTCGCCAACTAGTGCGTGCGGTTCCTTCGCCGCCAGTATACACTTGTCGCAAATCTATTTCCGGGAGCTGAGCGCAATGCGGCTGGGGCTTAAGATCTTCGCAATAATGGCTCTCCTCGCTCTGGCGGCGACAATCGCCGGCATCAGCATCGCCGCGGCCTTTTATGAGCCGACATTGCGCATCCTTGGTATCTGCGGGTTTGTCGCGGCCGCCATCGTCACCGTGCTGGTGCTCTTCTCGATCAACCATTTCATCGTCAAGCCGCTCAACATGGTCGCCGAGGCGATCAAGAGACTTGCCAAGGGGGATGTCAAAGCGCCGGTGCCGACCGGCCGTGACGACGAAATCGGCGAGATGGCCAAGGCGATCCAGGCCTTTCAGCACCAGGCTGTCGCCGCCGATTCGCTGACGACCGAAATCACCAATGATGTCGGCCGCATCGCCGTCGCCGCGGGACAGGCGAGCAATGCGGTCAGCCAGGTCTCCGATGGCTCGAATCTGCAGCTCAGTTCGCTGCGCAAAACGGCCGGCGGCGTCAGCCAAAGCACGCTTGCCATCTCCGATGTCGCTAAAAACACCCACCTCGCCAGCGAGCAGGCCGCCGCTGCCGCAACGCTGGCAGCCGACGGCATGACGCGCATGTCCGACATGGTTAACATCGTCAATGTCCTCGCCGAGAGCAGCAGCAAGGTCCGCTATATCGCCGACGCCATCGCGCGCATCGCCAGCCAGACCAATATGCTGTCCCTCAATGCGGCGATCGAGGCGGCGCGCGCCGGCGATCACGGCAAGGGCTTCGCGGTCGTCGCGGAAGAGGTCCGCAAGCTTGCCGAAAATTCCGCCTCTCTGGCGCAGGAGATCGGCGAACTCGTCGGCCGCTCGACCGCGCAGGCCGGCGAAGGCGTCGCGCTTGCCGGCGAGGTAAGCGACAAGATGCGCCGCATTTCTGACGCCGTGCGGCAGAGCGACAAGCTGATCGGCTCGATCGCCACCGCGATGGCGCAGCAGGAGGCGTCGATTTCCGAAATCAACGCAAGCCTCAACGAACTGACACGGATTGGCCAGTCGAACGCTACGGCGGCGGAAGAGATCACCGCAACCATGCTCGACCTCAGCAAGCTCGCCGGCCACTCGCGCGGCGAGCTCGACAAGTACAAGGAAATCTGGGCCTGAGGCCCCAAGGAGATCCGTGGCGCGCCCGATCGAAAACACGTTAGCGATCCTGCAGGATGCAATGGCCGCGCATCGTGACGCGCTAACGCGCGAGTCGCTGGCGCGCTCATCGTTCCGCTTCGCCGCGCCGCCAGATCGCCGTCAGGAGCTTGTCCTGCGGCTGCTCGCCGGCGCGGAGCAGCGCACCGGGCTCGGCGTCACGCAATCGGCGGCAGAGAAACTGCTGCGCCTCTTCGCGCCTGTTGCTCTCGCCAAATTCGAGGCCGATGTCGCGCGGCTCGAATCCCTGCCGGCGAGCGATCCGGAGTGGCTGGCACTCATCGAGAGCCTGACGGTGCATGAGACCTACATCATGCGCGACGCGACGCAGCTCGCGTTTTTCGCGGAGCTGCTGCCCGGTATGATCGCGCGCGCCGCTACGCGTTCGCGTCTCCTTCGGTTCTGGTCGGTCGGCTGCGCCTCGGGCGAGGAAGCCTATTCGATTGCGGCGCTGGCCCTGGACGTGCTCACGAAAGCGGGCAAGGCGGAGGTCACAGAAGACGGAATATCGCTTCTCCCGCCGTGGCGGCTTGAAGTTATCGGCGCCGACATTTCACGCCCTGCCCTGGCGCGGGCACAGGCGGGCGTCTATGAGACCGGGCCGCTCTCCTCCTTTCGCAGCGAGGCAGCGGCCCTGCTGCATCATTTCCCGCTGCTCGCCGCCACTGACAAAAACACGCCCCCGATGCGGGCCGCCACGCCGGCGTTAAAGCGCGTCGTGCGTTTTTCGCAATTCAACATCATCGCCGACGCGCTGCCGGCCGAGCCCTTCGATGCGGTGTTCTGCCGGAATATCTTCATCTACTTCAGCGAGCGCGCGCGCCGCGAGGCGCAGCAAAGGCTCGCGGGCGCGGTGCGCCCCGGCGGCTTGCTGCTGCTCGGCCCGACTGACACGCTGAGCGATACCGCCGCGTTCGAAACGCTGTGGGCGCCGGGTGCGCTCGCCTACCGCCGAAGAGGCGGCGATGCCTGAGCCGGGACCGCAGGCCGCCAGATCCGACGTGCTCTTCATGCGCGGCGACAGGATTTACGCCGTCGCGGCGGAGCGCGTCGCCAAAGTCGTTGCCATGCCGCCCGTTATCTTTCCGCCGCTCCTGCCCGACGGCATCGATGGCGTCGCGGCGATCGCCGGCAAGGTTGTCCCGATTCTGGCGCTCCCCGAAAGGGGCGAGGGACGCGAACTCATTCTTGTGACTTGCGGCGGCGAGGATTACGGCCTGCGTGCCGATCGCGTGCTGCGCCTGGCGGATGCCACCGCCGAAGTCTCCGCCGCAGAGTATGTCGATGTCGACGCGCTGGTCGCCAGCCTGAGAGCTGCCGCGGCCGCGGGTGCTGCAAGCGTGGCGCAGCGCGACGAAGGCCCACTCTCGGAGCTTATAGAGGACTCGGCTGACGCCGCGCCGGCAGCCCCGCTGCAATCGGCGGCCATCATTGTCGAGACGGCCGACGCGAGCTATTTGCTGCCGCTCGATTGCGTGATCGAGCTGTGCGGGAGCCTGGCGATCGTGCCGTTGCCGGACTCGCGCCCTTTCCTCACCGGAGCCGGCTTTCATCGCGACGAGCTTCTGCCCATCGTCTCGCTCGCCGCCTTGCTGGGCGGGACGGCGGCGAATGAGCCCGCAGGCGCCTTCGTCATCGTGACGGCGGCCGGCCGCCGCTGCATCTTCGCGGTGAAGCGTGTTGCCGGAATCGCCCGCGACGCCAACCCGGAGCAGATCGTCGATCTTGCCGCGCTGCTCGCCAATATCCTGCCGGAGGAAGCGCCGGCCGAGGCGACGAAGCCGCCGGTGGCGACGGAAGTGCAGGCGGCGCGGCGATATCTTCTCATCGAACATGCCGCGCAGGCTTGCGCGTTCCCGCTCGAATATGTCGCGCACATTCATGCCCGCTCGCCGCTCGTCGGCGTGCCGGGCATGGCTGCGACATTGCTCGCCGGCATCGCAGCGACGGGCGATCAGATTCTTCCGGTTCTCGATCTCGGCAAAGCGTTCGGGCTAACGCGGGCAGAGATAGGGGGAAGCCTTGTCGAGCTGAAACTGCCGCAGGCCGGGACATTCGCCGTCGCGGCCGATCGAATCCTCGGCATCGTCGCGCTGATGCCGGACGCGCTGATGCGGCCGCCCGAGGGCAGCGCAATCAGCGCGCTCGCGCGGATCGACGCCAGGACCGTCTGGGTGCTGGAGCCGCCGATGATGGCCGAACATGCGGGATGGGGGCGGCATGCGGCCTGAACCAGACCCGGCCGACGACAGGCGGACGACGCCCATCCGCGTACTGGTCGTGGACGATCAGAGCTTTATGCGCATCGCGCTACGTCAGATTCTGGAGGCCGAGGGCGACATCCGGGTCGTCGGCGAAGCGCAGAACGGCCTCGAAGCCGTCAAAATGGCGGGGGAGCTCAAGCCCGACGCGATCACACTCGATGTCGAAATGCCGGAGATGGACGGCCTGCAGGCCTGCGCAGAGATAGCGCGCGGTGCTGAGCCGCGCCCTGTCATCATCATGGTGAGCGCGCACACCCAGGCGGGGGCGGACGCAGCGGTCAAGGCGCTGCGTTTCGGCGCCGCCGATTTCGTCTCGAAATCGTCGGTTTTTGCCAAGACCGATCTCGCCCATATCGACTCGGAGCTGCGCCGCAAACTGCGCGCCTGGGTAAAGCCCCGCGCGGTCCCGCAAGCCGGAGCAAATCTGCCCCCGCCGCACCGCGAAGCTGCGGGCTGGCGGCCTGACATCATCGTCATTGCCGCCTCGACCGGTGGCCCGCAGGCGCTGACCGCGCTTCTCTCCGGTCATACCCCCGTCGCCGCGCCGATTGTCATCGCCCAGCACATGCCGGAATTGTTCACCGCCAGCCTGGCACAGGCCCTTGCCCACGACACCGGTCATGAGGTGCGGGAAGGATCGCATCGCCTAGCGTTGACACCGCACAGCGTGACTCTGATTCCGGGCGGCCGCGACGGCATCGTCGCGCCCTGCCGATCGGGCGGCTACGAACTGCGTCTGGTGCAGATGGAGGGCAATCTGCATCCCAGCGCCAACGCGCTGTTCGAATCCGCCGCGCTCGTCGCCACGGCGCCCGCCGGCATCGTCCTGACCGGCATGGGCGACGACGGCGCGAAGGGCGCCAGCGCCCTGCGGCGCAAAGGCGTCCCCGTCCTCGTGCAAGACCCCGCGACCTGCATCGTCGGTGGGATGCCGCAGGCGGCCTACGCCGCCGCCGCGGGATGCGAGGTCTTGTCGATCCCGCGGATTTCCGCGCGGATCGAGGCCTGGTTCAAAAAAGCGGGCGCCGAAACGCCGGCCAGCCTCACCCGCAACCTCTAGGCGCCCAATGGCTTCCGAACTCGACGCCCTGTGGAACGAATTCGCCGCCGAGACCGAGGACCATCTCGAGAGTCTCGAGCGGCTTTTGTCGGACCCCTCCGCCACCTGGCCGATGTCGGAAATCGGCGTGCTGTTTCGCTATTTTCACTCGCTCAAGGGCACGTTCCTGGCGATGGGTTTTGGCAATGTCGAGGCCGTTGCACACCGGTGCGAGGACATTCTGGCGCTCGTGCGGGAAGGCAAGGCGCCGCTCGATCCCATCCTCGCGGAGGCACTGCTGCGCGCCGTCGATCGGCTCAAGCACATGCGCGATGAAGTGCTGGCGACGCGGCAGGACGCCCGGCCGGCAACGGACATTCTCGCGGAACTTGAAAAGCACAGCCGCGTCGACGCACCGCCGGTAACTGCGGACACAGCCTCCGATGCCCAAAGCGCCGCGCTGGGCGAAGACCCGGAAATGCTCGGCATCTATTGCGAGCTTCTGGAACAGCGGCTTGCAACGACGGCGCAGGCGCTCTCCGACAGTATCCCCGACCGCGCCGGCGCGGCCGAAGCCTGCTCCGAGCTTGCCTATGGCGCACAGATGATGGGCTTTGAGTCTCTGTCGGAGCACCTGGATAGGCTGGCCGAGCTGGCGGCTGTCGATCTGCCGGAGCGGGCGCTGATCGTCGGCCTCTGCGGCGAGATCCACGAACAGGCGAAAATCATCGAGGAATTGACCGGCCATCGCTCCGGCGCCGAGGTGCTCGCGGCCGCGCTGGCGCAGCAGTTGAAAACGGATTACGCGGCGGCTCTCGACGCGCTCGCGGCCGCAGCGGGGCCGGATGATCCCGCCGATGCACCCGGCTTGTTGGCCGCCGCCGAGGCCGTGCGGACGCTGGCTTCCTGCCAGGGTTTCGCGCAGGCCGAGCGGCTTCTCATTCTGCTCGGCGAGAAAATCCGCGGCCGCGGCGACTCGGACCCGTCCAACAATGCGGCGTTGCCTGGCCTCGTCCATGAGGCCGTCGCCGAGTTACGGCACGCCGCCGACACGGGAACCGACATTGCGGCGCACCAGACCGACGCGCTGGCATCGCGCTGGGACACAAGTCTCAGCGGCGCGCAGCGGGAGGCCGTGCCGGAGCCCGCCGCGATGACGCGCCTCAGCCGCGAGCTTCTGGCGACGCTGTCGTCCGAGCAATTGACAAAGCTCGAGCGTGCCATCGCCGACGGCCAGCGGGCCTTCGAACTGCTGCTGGATCTCGAGAGCCACCCCGAGGTTGCCGGCGACGTGCTGGCGTGGCTTTCGTCTGCGGTGCAGGCGATCACCAGTCATACCGCGCACCGGCGCGGCGCCGGCTGTTTCGAGTTCCTCGTCGTCTCGGAACATCCGCTGGACTGGGTTCGGGCGCAGCTCGCCGCGCTCGACCCCGAGCAGGTGTGCCTGCGCGGCGTCAAACTGCTCGGCGAGCCATCGGCGCAAGGCGGCGGCGCCGTGGCGGGCGAAGCTCCGGCCGCGCCGCTGCGGACGCCGCTCGTGCGCGTGTCGAGCGAGAAGGTCGATGATCTGATGGCCGAGATCGGCGAAATGCGCTCAGCGCTCGCGGGCTTCGCCGACATCCTGCAATATGGTGCGCTCGCCACCGCCCAGCGTGAGGTTCGCCGGCACGGCGCCCGCGGCACGAACGAAGGCATAGACTGGCAGGACCATCGCGATGCGATCGACGCGGATTTGCGCCACTTGCGCGATCTGCACAGCACACTTGAGAGCGCCCATCGACGCATTTGGAGCGTCGGCCTGCAATTGCGGGTCATTCCGGTGGACGGGCTGTTCGGCCGGCTGTCGCGCGCTGCACGCGACCTTTCCGAGAAGCTCGGCAAGGAGATCAGCGTCGTCGTCGAGGGGCGCGAAGTGCGCATCGACAAGAGCATGGTGGACGTGCTCATCGATCCGCTGATGCACATGGTCCGCAACGCGGTCGATCACGGCATCGAGACGCCGGCGGCACGCGAGGTTGCCGGCAAATCGCGCCGGGCGACGCTGACCATCGCGGCGTCGGAGAACGGCAACCGCATCGAGATCGTCATCGCCGATGACGGACACGGCCTCGACCATTCGCGGATCGTCGCGAAGGCGATTCACCTCGGTCTGATCTCCGCCGCCAACGCCAGCCGCATGAACGAAGAAGAGATCAGCGCGCTGATCTTCCGGCCAGGGTTTTCGACGGCCGCCGCCGTGACCGAGATTTCCGGGCGAGGCGTGGGGCTCGATGTGGTCGAAACGACGCTGCAACGGCTTGGCGGCACGATCGAGGTCCGGACGGCACCCGGAGCGGGCACAAAATTCATCTTGAAACTGCCGATCTCCGCCGCGTTGCTGCGCACCCTGCTCGTAGAGGTCGGCGGACAAGTCTTCGCCTTGCCGGAGCGCCAGGTCATCTCGGTGCGGGAGCTGGTGGCAAGTGAAATCGAACAGGTGACAGCCCAGAGTTTCATTCTCCATCGCGGGACAGCCGTGCCAGTGCGCGATCTTGGGGGCGAGCTTGGCTTCCAAACCGGCGCCGCGGCGCCGGCCACGACAGGGTATCTGGTAATTGTCGCCGCCGGGGCGCGCGTGATTGGTCTTGCCGTCGATCGCGTGCTGCGTTTCGAAGACCTGTTCTTGAAGGAACTGCACCCGGTCCTCGCAACGATCCCGAGCGTCGCCGGCACATCGGTTCTCGGCGACGGCCGTCCGGTGCTGGTTCTCGATCCGGCGCCGCTGGCAAATCCCGAGATGAACGGCGCCGGCGCACCCCATTAAGGCAGGCTCGATGCCGGAAGAACGCTACCTTCTCTGCCGCGTCGAACGTTACGCCATCGCCATTGGCGTCGACGCCGTGCGGAACATCGGCGGGACAGATTCGGCGCCGCCTGATCGTGCGCTGTCGTCGGCGCGCATTGATCTGCGCGCCCTTTTGCAGGTTCCCGTCCACGGACCGGGCGTCGTCGTAGCCCTGCGGATCGACGATGCCGATATTTCACTCATCGTCGAGACCGTAGCGCGCATCGAAACAATCGCGGACAGCGCCTTCGCGCCGTTGCCACCGGCATTCGAACATGCCCGTTCGCTTTTCGATGGCGCCTGCCGCCGCCCCATCGACGGGCAGCATCCGTTGCGGTTACGGCTTCAGCCGCTCGCCGCACCGGCTGCGGCGCCGTTGTAACGGACGACGAGAAGCGTCACATCGTCGGCCATGGGCGTGAGCGCCATATAGGCATCGACATCCGCAACGATCGCCGTCAGGACTTCGGTCGGATGTTCGCCCGGGTATGACGCCAGCGCCGCGGCAAGCCGTGGCTCCCCATAAAGTGCGCCGAACGCATCGACCGCCTCGGTGACGCCGTCGGAGTAACAGACCAGGGCGTCGCCCGGTGCCAGCGTGACGCGCTGCGTTTCATAAAACGCATCCTCGATGACGCCGAGCGGGACAGCGCCCGCACGCGGGAGCGCATACACTTCACCGCCGACGGTAAGAATGTAAGGCGGATTGTGGCCGGCATTGGCATAGATGATCTCGCCGGTCTGCGTATCGAGGACACCATAGAAGGCGGTCGTGAACATCAGCGACGGATTATCGATGCACAGCATCGCGTTGACGATGCGCAGGCACTCCCCCGGCTGCTCCAGTTTCTCCGCCGTAGCCCGCAGCAGCGTGCGCGTCAGCGTGATGAAGATGGCCGCGGGCAGCCCCTTGCCGGCCGCGTCGGCCACCACGAAACCGAGCCGGCCCGGCGCGAGCAAGAAGAAATCATAAAGATCGCCGCCGACTTCCTTCGCCGTCACCATGCCGGCGTGCAGATCGAACTCACGCCGGTCCGGGAAGGGCGGAAAATCGTGCGGCAGACCGGAATATTGCAGGTTGGCGGCGAAGTCCCATTCCGCCTGCTCGGCCGCCGTGCGGTCGCGGGTACGCAACACATCGAGCGCGAGATTGAGCTGCAGGGTGCGGTCATCGAGCGACTTCGCCTGCTCCGCGTCGTGCGCGCCTAACCGCTGCGCGATCTCTTCAAGCACCATTACGGGGTCGCCATCCGGATCATTCAGCGCCGCGAGGAACTTTGCGCGCGGACCCGCTTCCAAAATCCCGGCGAGAGAGCGCGCGGCCTGGCGGAGGCGATCGGGGGTGGTCATTGGTGTGGGCCGAGGGCGAAGATCATTGGCCCGGTTCACGTGCCTGCGCGCGGCGCGCCACAGCGGCGACATCGAGCGGCGGCAGGCCGAGCGCGCCACGCACGACGGTCAATATCTCGTGGCCGCGCTTCGCCTTGAGATCGAGGCTGATTGCGCCGGACGGCTTGGCGATCACGTCGAAAGCGCCGAGGCGGCGCGCTTCGAGCGCCGCGGGAGAACCGAGCTGGGCGACCGAGGAGAGGATGACGACCTTGGCCTTGCTGGTGAGCTTCAGCCGCTTCAATGCACTGAGCCCATCGAGGCGGGGCATTTCGATATCGAGCAGAATGACCGCCGGCTTCAGGGCTTTCTCCTTCTCGAGCGCGACCTGGCCATCCTCGGCCTCGCCGACAATCTCGAGATCCGGGTCCACGCTCAGAATTTGCCTGATGATGTTTCGCATGAAACCGGAATCATCGACGATCAGGATCGGGTTTGCCATGACGTATCGCCTTTTTTGGCCGGATCGTCCGGAAGCTGCAGCACCATCGTGAGACGGTTGCGGCCATCCGAACGATGATAGTTCAAATGGTTCATCACGGTGCGGATGAAATGGATGCCGAGGCCGCCGATCTTCCGCTCTTCAAGCGGCAGGGTCAGGTCGGGCTCCGGCTGCGCAAGCGGGTTAAACGGGATGCCGTTGTCGATGATCTCTGTCTCGATCATATCCTGTCTGAACGAGATTGAAACATGGATGTCGCGCGGCCTCGCGTCGGGAAACCCATAGGAAATGATATTGGTCAGCATCTCGTCGCAGGCGAGCTGAAGGTTAAATATTGCCATGGCCGGCAATCCGTGGCGCGCCCCAAAATCCTCAATCCGCGAGAGGAGGTCGGAGATCTGGCCGAGGTTTTCGATGCCGGCTTGCAGATGGTCGCCCAAGACCGGCCTCGCGGCTTTCTTCGACTCGAGATTGCCGACATTTCCCCGAAGGTTGCGAGAACTGCGGTCCAGCGAGCCTAACGGAATGGCGGCGGACCGGCAATTGCGCAGGCCTTGGGTCCCGCCCCAGGCCGCCAGCTTATTGGCGTTTATTATGTGGGTCTTTTAAACGGCGCTCCGCTGCCGCAAAAAGCAACGGCCGCTCTACGCGGCCGTTGCCAAAGTCGGACGGACGAACGTCCGAGGATCAGTCGCGCCGGGCCGATTGGAGCGGCGTGCTCTCGGCGAGGACGCGATCGAGACCCGCGCCGCCGACCTTGCGCCAATGCGCGCCGCGCGAAGCCGTATGAACACGATAATGACTGTGCGTGGCATTCGCCGACCATTGATCGGCATACCAGCCGCTCGCGGCGGGGGCGGCGCCCGGCAGGTCAGCCGCGGCAATCGCGCGACCGCGGCCGAGAATGGCGATCCTCACCGGGCCGGTGCCGCGCATGCCGATGGCGAACGCAGCGCCGCGCGCGAGATCGAGGCTGCGCCCGCGCACGAAGGGACCACGATCATTGATGCGCACGACGACGCTGCGGCCGTTGCGGGGATTGGTCACCGCGACCCGCGTGCCGAACGGCAGCGTGCGATGGGCGGCGGTGAGTCCATTCGGATTGAAACGTTCGCCCGAGGCCGTCCGGTAACCGGACGAATAATAAGACGCGTAAATCATGGACCCGCCGGCAGAATAGGTATGGCGGAAGGATTGTGCGTGGGAAGCCTGGGTACAAAGGGCGGTAAACGCAATTACTGACACCATTACTTTTGATACCTTCAACACATCACCCTTTCTGTGGTTGCAGATGGGCGTGTATTGATTGTCATAATGTGTTCATAGATTGCGGCGTATGGGGCGATAGTGTGTTATAGAGACCCCCTTGATTGGTCAAAACGTCGCAGGAAAATGTGTCGGCGCCGCCAGATTTGGGTCATATTGCCTCGACGAGACACCCCCGGTGTGCGCTAGACGCTATTCTACTTAACCATTTTGTTGAGATGCTTATGATGCCGCACGGCGATGTTGGCGTGGCCGCTCGTCTAGACGATTCACGGCCTTGACTCTTCATTGCCAGATCGAAAGACGGCAATCCGGCGCGTGTTTGATCCGCCGCATGGCCATATCCGCCGCCAAGCTGTATACGGGTGTAAATAGCTTTTGGTGAGTCCGATGACAGAAGCCGAATACGAGACCGTCGAATCCGCCATACGGCGCTGCGTCGCGGAATTCTATCGCGCCGGCCGAGCTGACCCGCTGCTGGGCCCGATTTTCGAGGCGCATATCACCGAGTGGGACGATCACCTGCGGATTATCGAGAATTTCTGGTCGAAGAGCCTGCTCGGGACAGACCGCTATTCGGGCTTTCCTTATCCGGTCCATGTCCCCATGCCGCTGACTCCGGCGCATATGACGCGCTGGGTCGAACTCTTCACCGCGGCAGCGCAAGCAACGCTGCCGTCCGCTTATGCCGCGCAGGCCATCGCCAAGGCACGCCATATGGGCCAGAGCTTCAGCTCCGGCCTCTTCCCCTTCCGCGACAAGGACGGCAACCCGAGCCGCCATCCGGGCTGAACGCTGCCCAAGCTCTTCGCGATCGGGTCGGGAAGATTATTCCAAGCATGCGCCCATAAGAGCAGACGCATTTGCCTGATGCCGGATTTCATGGAATCTTTCCCTCACGGGGGGGCAAAAAAACCCGGAGGAAACGCATGAAGAAGCTGCTTATGGCGAGCATTTTCGTCGCCGCGGTTGCGACGCCCGCTCTCGCCGACGATCAATATAGCCTCGTGAAGGACACGGTCGGAAATTGCTCCGCCGTTGTGTCCTCCGACGCCGGCTATCCGGGCATGACAGTCGTGGGCACGCAGGGCTACCCGTCCATCCAGGCTGCCAACAGCGCCCTCGACAGCGTCTCGGGCTGCGACGGACTCGTGCGCTAGCCAATGCCTCGGCGTCCCGGTTCGGACGCCTCCACGAATCAATCAGCCATCGCCGGCCCCTGAGCCGGCGATGGAACTCTCAGCATCCATCGATGATTTTTCTGGCGGAGGGAGCGTCTGTTAATACGGAGTCCGAGAGAACCCTAGACAATCCAGAAATATCAATAGAGTCAATTATCTGGCCTAAAATATAATCCAATAAAGGCCATTGACATCCGAGGACAGCCGACCCACGTTTGTACGTAGATTTGTGCAACGGTGAGTTCGAATCCCAATGCGAAGCGGGAACAGGCTAACAGCTCTGACGATCAAGAATGCCGATAAGCCCGGCCTCTATGGCGACGGCCATGGACTCTATCTCCAAGTCAGTGCATTCGGCACAAAGTCATGGCTGTTTCGCTTCATGCGCAACGGGGTCGCCCGCAAAATGGGGCTCGGCGCCCTTCACACCGTATCTTTGGGCGACGCCAGAAAACGTGCCGCGGCGGCTCGCCTAGCGGTGCATGATGGCGAGGATCCGATAGAGATGCGAGCGGCGGCCCGGGCGGCGACACGCGTCGAAAAGGCGAAGGCAATTACTTTCAAGGAATGTGCCGAGGCCTACATCAAGGCGAATGAGTCGACCTGGAAGAATCTTAAGCACCGAGACCAGTGGCATGCCACCTTCAATCAGACGAAGCGAGGCAAGAAGACCTTTCCGGCGGCGACCGCGGCAATCAATGATCTACCGGTGGTCGCCATCGATACGGGCCTCATTCTGAAGGCTCTTGAACCGATCTGGCATAAGACGCCGGAAACCGCTTCGCGCGTCCGCGGCCGTATCGAGGCCGTGCTGAATTGGGCCGCGGTGCGCAATTACCGCAGCGGTGAAAACCCGGCCCGCTGGCGCGGCCATCTCGATAATGTGCTGCCGCTGCCGGGCAAAGTGCAGAGAGTCAAACATCATCCTGCAGTTCCGTACGCGGAGATGCCGGCGTTCATGGCTGATCTGCGCAGCAGGGAAGGGGTCTCGGCCCGCGCTCTCGAATTTACAATTCTGACGGCGGTACGTACCTGCGAATCGATCGGCGCGACGTGGAAAGAATTCGATCTCGATGCCAAGGTCTGGACTATCCCTGCCGATCGAATGAAGGCCGGCAAAGAACACCGCGTCCCGCTATCCGATCGGACGATTGTGGCGATCGCTTCGCTCCCGCGTGAAGGAAAATATGTTTTCCCGGGCGCTAAAGCCGACAAGCCGCTTTCCAACATGGCGATGCTGGAATTGCTACGTGGCATGCGCCAGGGAACGACGGTGCATGGTTTCAGAAGCACATTCCGCGATTGGGCGGCGGAGCGCACTGCCCATCCAAATCACGTCGTCGAGATGAGCCTGGCCCACGCGATCGGCGACAAAGTTGAGGCCGCCTATCGGCGCGGCGAGTTGTTGGAGAAGCGCCATCGTTTGATGGATGATTGGGCGACCTATTGTGAACGATCGGTCGTGGCGCGGGCCGATAACGTCGTGACCATGCGTGGGACGGCGTGATGAACGCCCTTATCGAAGCCTCCGGAGGCGTCCGCTGGCGGCCACCACAAGATGCGATAAAGCTTATTTGCGAGCGGACTAGATCCGGCCAAAGCGATGCCACCGAAGCGCTTAAAGCTTGGGTAAAAGACAATAGCGTCAAGGCTAGAAATGTTGAGACCGGAAAGCTCCTAGTAGGGCCTGTCAAGGTGACAGTCCCCCAAGCCGCAATGGCGAATTTATTTGATATCGATTTTTTGAAGTTTTTTGAGATCGACATAATCAGTCTCAAAAGCCATCTCTCGAGCTTTTCGGAGCCTGGTTCTAAGCGGCCCAAAGGTGCTCCCGATAAATACGACTGGGCGTCCGTAAAGAGCGTGCTTGTTGAAGCTTGCCAACATTGGAATGGAGTGCCCTCCCGTGATCACCCGGACCAAGAGTGGCGAAGCCAAGCGGACGCGATCCGAGCTGTCCGAGATAAAATGGGAAAGGAATGGATGGACGACGGCCCCGCCGAATCAACGCTCAAAGGACGGGTTGGCCGTATGCTCAAGGAGATTGCCGCCCAGAAGGCCAACAAATAGTTCTTGGCCATTGCGGGCCATTATCGGCGGACAGATTCGTTTTGCTACGCCAATTTCTCTTCATCCTAAGCGATGTAGCCGGATGTAGGAGGAATCAATGGTTCGGAAGGTTATGCGAAAACCCGAGGTCTTGAAGGCTACCGGGTTTTCTAATTCGACGTTGTACGGTCGAATCGCTGCCGGCAGATTCCCAAAACCGACGAAGCTTGATCCAGATGGGCGAATTGTCGTTTGGTTCGAGGATGAGGTCGAAGCTTGGCAAAAAGGCGTTGTTGAGCGCGATGCGGAGGCCGTTTGACAGATGGTCTCGGAAGCAAAGCGGGCCATCCACCCCGAGGATGAACTGGCCCGCAAAAATGAGCAGCTTGGCGGCCGGCTCAATAACCAAAATATCTCAGCGACAACTCAACCGCAACATCAAATCGCTGGGTCGTATGCAAGCGAAGCGTTGGCTCATCTGAAATCCGTTCCGTGGTTCGCAAATGGCGGGATAGAACGCCCGGCCCGGAGGCGTAAATGAACGCGCCTTCTCCCTCTCCAAACCCGCTGCACTTTACGCGATTCCGAGACATTGATCCGCGACCCATGAAGGAATTCTTGGTGCAGAAGCTCCTTGGGGCCGGCGAGATCTCTTGCTTTTTTGCTAAGCCTGGGGCTGGCAAGTCGGTCCTCGTAAGTGACATGGGATGCCATATCGCCTCCGGCCGCCCATGGTTTGGGCGGAGCGTACTCAGGGGCGCCGTACTCTACGTCGCTGCCGAACGCGCGAAGCTGGTGGAGCGCCGCATGGCAGCGTTTCGACTTCACTATGGGGAAGCTGATCTACCTCTGGCGATTGTTTCTGGCGCGATTGATCTTCGGTCGTCCCCAGAGCACGCCTCGTTGATCGCCGCCTATGCCAAGAACCTTGCGGAGGACACCGCCCTGCCGCTTCGCTTGATCGTTATTGACACGGTTTCGCGCGTACTCGCTGGCGGCGACGAAAACTCGTCGAAGGATATGGGTGCTTTCGTAAGCGCCTTGTCGTCCCTGCAAGAAACGACAGGCGCACATATCTGCATCATCCACCACATCCCGCAGGACGGGAGTAACCGGATGCGTGGTCACGGTGCGTTGCTAGGGGCGGTAGACACGACGATTAGTATTGAGAGGACCGGAAAAGCACGGGTAGCCACTGTGATCAAGGATAACGACGGTGCCGAGGGCCAAAAAATCGCTTTCAAATTGGAGAGTGTATTGCTTTCGACCGACCCATCAACTGGCACTGAAACTTGGGCGCCAATTGCGGTCCCTACCGACGAAGAGGCAGCAATGGCCAACGGCGAGCCGAATACGCTCAGCCGGCCGCAAGTCATCGCGCTGCGCGCGTTACACAGCGCCATCGCTGACAAAGGGGAGCTCGCGCCTGAATGCGGCCATGTGCCAACGGGTAAAAGAGTCGTTTCCCTTAAGCTTTGGGCCGATTATGCCTACGGGAGCGGTGTAAGTGGCTCCTGCGAACCTCGCGCCCGGCAAAAGGCCTTTAAGCAAGCCCGCGAGGCGTTGGCGGTCAGAGGAAAGGTCGCCGTATGGGAGCCCTACGTCTGGCCTTTAGCGAACTCTTAAGATGCAAACCAGTATGCGAACTTGCGACCTCCCTAAAGGGGGAGTTCGCGTTCGTTCGCTGGAACTTGGCGAACAAAAGTTCGCCGAAGTTCGCTAAAGTTCCCCGGTTCGCGTACTGATGCCTACTTCGCGCCCGTTGCCGACACAAAACATCAAATGCGAAATCCAAAAGCGGACATTGAGTGACTGAGTGCGTTTCCGATTTAGTTTCAATTAATCAAACAGCGGCTTTCTCCCAATATAGTCCGCCATAAGCCGAGTCGCGGGCGCCCTCTGAACGGGCTCATGGCCCTTTTTAGAGGACGTTTCCAATTAAGAGCGCACCGGGAGGAGCGGTGGAGAAAGTCATTCTCTCGCATTCATTCGGGTTGCCATTCCGTCGCGCGCAAAACGTTCCCCCCAAGCTTGGAAAACGCGCGTTGACGGCACGAGAAGACAATAATTTGTTGATCCCGAGCCTCACGATGCAAAGCGTCAAACATTCTCTCGATACGATCATCATCTGAAAAAACGAGGGCGTCATCTAATATAACCGGAGCGGAACGCCCGTCCCGCGCCAGAAGCCTCGCGAATGCGAGTCGCGTTAAGATAGACAATTGCTCTCGCATTCCGCCGCTCAGCCGGTCGACATCCTCGTCCTGACCGTTTCTCTGAATCTTCTGAGGCAGCAAGGTTTTATCGTCAAAAACTATCGAGACGTCACTGAAGAGCAAGCCGAGCAAGGGCCGCAACTCCGTCAGTATGGGTTTTAAGTATAGATCTCGAGCAGCCGACCGTGAGGCCTGCAGCGTACTTTTGAGCTTCTCAAGGATTTTTATCTCTGTCTCGAACGCTGTCACGCGGGATGATGCGGCCTCCAATGCGTCGACAGCCTCGCGCCATGCTTCCTCAACGGCGTCTTCGGATCGCGTACGGATTCTGCCGTTAAACTCGGCAAGCGTCTCGCGAAGTTGCGCGGCCTCCTCGGTGGCCGCTTCCTCCACGGATCTCTTACGGCGCAGTGTCGCTTCGACAGACTCAAGATCGGGAGAATTGCTACGCAGCTGTGCGGCTATGCCTTCGAGCTTATCGGATAATTCTTGTTTCTCATTCCGGACGGCGACAAGCGCCTGCTCCTTTGCGGCGCGCTCCCCCTCGAGCCCGACCAAGGCTTCAAAACGCGAAAGTTCCGCCCCAAGCGTGGCGCACAGGGCTTCAACCTTTATGACTTCCCCGTCCGTATGCTTACGCTCCGGATCAAGTTCTGCGAGCCTGTTTCGAGCGGCCCGCACTTTATCACTCGCGGCGGCGAGTTCTCTACGTACCTCTTCGGGGTCCCCATCAATCTCTGGAACGTCAAGTTGCTGATTGCAGCAGGATGCTATTTGCTCGCGCAGGCGAGCAATCCCGTCCGGGGCCACCTGATTTAGCTGCAATCGGATGCCGTCGCGTCCAGCGGACTTTGCTTGTGCCTCTGCCTGCCGATTACGCGCATCAAGCAGGCTTTTGACGCCGATGGCGGAAAGCAGAATTTGCTTCTTCGCCTCCGCTACTTCCAAAGAATCATCACCGCGGTCCGGCGATTTCGACAGCAAAGTCAAAGTCCCCAGATTGGGGATTTGAATATTGGCAAGGTCCTTAAAAGTGCGACTCTTATCGTTGAGCAGCGGTGTTCCGTCCATAATCAGTGGGCCGAGTCCGCCGGGCGTACTGTACGCCATCCGGACTGTCGGCCGGGTGGCTGTTTCGGCGGCGCGCAGAGTGGCGATCTTGATCTCCAACGCCTGCAATTGCTCAACGGTATCCGGCGACACAGCGAGGAGCGCTAGCTCGGCCTCTGCCACTTCCAAGCTTTTCCGAATTCCTTCCGCCTGCTCGAGCCGTCCTTGCAAAGAGGCCAACTCCTGCCGTGCGCGCCGCGCCTTGGCAACCGTATCTAACTGGATAGACAGATCACGCGTTGCCTGCTCGGCATCTTCCGCGACGCGCACATCAGCCGTGGCCTTTTCGATTTCGGATAGAGCCCTGCCTCGACGCTCAACGACATCCACGCGGTGTTGCTCGGCCTTTTCCAAGTTTGCGCGAAGTTCGTTCACACGGTTCAAAGAGCTGCGAAATTCCGTAAGTTTCAACCCGGCCGCATCAAGCTCGTTGCGAGCGAGAGCAGTCTCAGCCTCTCGTGCGTTCAACGTGCCCCGGTGGGCCTTCGCCGCCTCGAATGCCGTTTCGGCATCTTTAACCGCAACGTGACGAGCCGCTCGCTCGTTCGGATCCTCTAATTCGACGAGGCGTCTCTGTGCGATTGCCCGTTGGTCGAGTGCGTCACGCAATGCCACAACGTCAGCACGGAGACGTTTTTCCTCGCCGGTCAGGTGGTCGCGTTCGTCGACCGCCGCACAATAGGGACCACCGGTTTTGGGCTTGCCACCAGCGGTGATGAGACGAGACAACTCATCCTCGTAGGCCTCGATGATTTCAGCCATACGGCGGCCGCCGGTAATCGCCTCGACCTCTCCTTGAACCGACGTCAGAAGGCTCTCGCGAATCTTTCGTTCGCCTTCCTCCTCCTTTTTTTCGCGATCCTCGATGCCGGTTACGCCTTGGCGAACCCACAGGAGTCCCGCTGGACCAGCCACTCCTCCGTTAATCAGACCGGCAATAAAGTTCTCGGCCTCGTCGGCCTGCGCGACAAGACGTCCGTTTTCAAGATCGATAACCGTCGCGCGTTTGCCTCCGATAAACTGTTTGCTCAGGCGGTATCGACCTGTCCCGGTGGTAATATCAGCCTCTATGAGGGGATTTCCACCGCTATAGGGCTGCATACGTCGCACTTCTTTCGGGACACCCGTATGCGGCTGGAAGAACAAGGCATGTAGAGCTTCGAAGCTGGTCGATTTGCCAAATTCGTTTTCGGCGCAAAGGACATTTATGCCCTCGCCAATCCCTTCAATCGCGACGCCACGTTTCGCGAACCGCTTGACGTTGTACAGCCGAAGGGCGGAGATTTTCATCTGGAGACCTTCTGGCAGTAAGAGAATAGTCGTATCAAGGCTGCTTGCGAAATCTCCCTGTCGGAAGCGGACGAATTTTCGTCGACGCTTTCCACCATGAGCGCGTTCGCCGCTTCGCGCAGTGCGCCGGTACGGTCGATCAGGTCGAGATCGGTAGCCTCGCAATCCGTCGAGAGATCTCTGTCGTTCAACTCCAGATACGCAAATTCCGGGCTGACTTGCTCGACGGAGGCGCTGAGCGCGGTGCGCTCCTCCAATTTCGTGCGCCCCGAGGCGAGGATTCGAAGCAGGGTTTGTCGCCGCTGCGGCCCGTGAGGAAGTAGCCCCGCCAGGGTTGCTGTACTATTTTCCTGAGAGAGGAAGCGGACGGCAAGAGTCTGCCACATAAATGTTCCCGTCTGCACCACGGTGATCTCCGGCGGCGCTCCCCGTGCGGAAATGGCTACGGAAAGAACCTGGCCCGGTTTGTCATGCTTAAAGCGATCGGGTTCTGGTGTGCCGCTGTAGTAGGTGCGCGCATTGACCTCGGTCGTTCCGTGCCAATCTCCGAGCGCCAAATAATCCAGGCCAGATCGTGCCGCTCGGTCCGGCGGTATGATGTCTGCAGCAATAGCGTCTTCCGAAAAGCTCTGAATGGCACCGTGAGCAAGCCCAATTCGAATCGCGCCTTCGCTCGCTTCAGCCCCGCTCATCCACTCGGTGAGGTCGCGCCCAGGCCGTCGAGTCGTACACGGTGCGGGCAGTAGCAAGGCATCTGGTTCGACCAAAATGCCCTTAGGCTCCGTTGCGAGAATGACATTCGGGGGAAGTTCATCCCGGAGCGCGTTCCAAAGCTGTGCAGCCTGCAATGAATCGTGATTGCCTGGCAAAAGCACCCACCGGAGGGGAGCGCTGTGTCCCATTTCCGCGATGGCTTGCCTCCGGATAGCCGGTGTGGGCGTCTCGGTATCAAACGTGTCTCCGGCGAGCAGGACGAGGGCCGCGTCGTGTTGACGGGCGCAGGCGGCCAACTTTCCGATTGCTGTATGGCGAGCCTCACGCAGGCGGCCGCGCAAGTCCTCAGGCATGTTGCCAAAGCGTCGTCCGAGATGCAGATCGCTCGCATGTATGAATCGGACCATGGCTATCTCGTTCGCTCCGTCCCTTTCCCGTGCGCGCGAGCGCGGCCTAGAGCCTCCTCAAGACGTGCGCGTGACGCGGCTGCGAGCCGCTCAACGCCAAGAAGGCGTGCCAGCTCGATCGCCGGATCGGGCTCATCGAGGACCTCTCTGTTGGCCAGGATAGCTGCAGTGAGTTCTGCGAGCGGGATGTCGGCAATCGCGCGGCGAGCCAAGGAGCTCGCCGGCGATCGGTAATCCAATAATTCTGTGACACTTCCCTTCTTCCAGACGAAATCCCCGCTAGACTCCGAAGTGAGATCGACCTCACGTAAATGAAGGTCGATTCGGTCGCGTATCTTGCCTCCCGTGCGTAGCCAGCCGTGCGCCCGCGCGATGCGTTGAGCAAGGACGTCCGCTCTTAGAGGCGCTTCCTGATCGATGACTGCTTGAATCATCGCTCTGAGCGTCGCGCGATAATCAAAATCGTGAAATCGTTCGGGCTCCGCGCGAAAGCTTGAAAGATCGGTAATTCGATACACATTTGTTGCCTGGGCCTCGACAGAGTGCTCGGGCGGAGGCGCGACCGGCTCTCTGTCATTCTCGGATGTTGCAGCTGATATCGGTGAGGCCTTGATCAGTTCAGTCCTAACTAGAGTCGGCGAGGCCTCGGCGGTGGGTTGTTCTGAAGGACCGAATGTCTCAACCGCCGCGGCTTCAGCTGCTGCGCCATCGAAGCTCTCCAAGGATATGTCTTCCCTGCTTTTCTGAAGGATTTCCTGCAGTTCTCCGTGCAGGCGCTGCGCGCAGGAATCTGAGTCGAACCACCAGTCGGTCGACCAGACGCGTAAAATGTTCCATCCCAAGCCCCGTAGCACCTCTTCGCGGAGCTTATCCCGGTCACGGGCCGTGGCTGAACTGTGATAGGTGAAACCGTCGCACTCAACGCCCGCGAGATAGGCGCCGGCGAGATCAGGGTGGCGTACGCCGATGTCGATGCGAAACCCTGAAATGCCAACTTGGGGCACTATCATCCAGCCCCTTCGCTCGAGCTGGGAGGCGACGGCCTCTTCGAAAGGTGAATCGAACGCCCCAACCGATCCCTCGCTTTGGGCGGGAAGCGCCACTGCGCCTCGCTCGGCGTAATCCAGAAATGCCTTAAGGTGCTGAACACCAGTGGATTTTGTTCGCGCAGGATCGATCTGTGGGGCTGTGAAGCCGGAAAAGACGATAAGCTCCTGGCGCGCTCGGGTGATGGCCACATTCAAACGCCGCTCACCTCCCTCGCGATTCAGCGCACCAAAATCCATGAGGCGCTTGTTGGCTTGGTCCTTCGAGAATGTAATTGAGAATAAGATGACGTCGCGCTCATCTCCTTGAACGTTCTCAAGATTCTTGACGATCGTCGGTTCAACCCGTTGCTCTTCGGCGAAGAACCATTCTAACTCTGGCTGAGCCCTGCGCGCCTGATCCAAAAGATCCAAGATGAGTGACTGCTGCTGCGCATTGAAAGTGATAATGCCAAGTGTCGGACGGGCCTTTTCACCGAGCTTCAACCATGCGTTCATCCGCGCGACGGCTTCCGCCGCAACCGCCTCGGCCTCAATGCGATTAGTTCGGCTTTTGCCTCTGTCGTAGACACCATCCGGGAGCTTCCGGAGATGAACGGCGCGGTCGTCGACCGACGGTGAGGGAAAGGTAATAAGTCTATTCTGGTAATAATAATAGTTTGAGAAAGCGATGAGGGATTCACTCCGGCTACGGTAATGCCAACGTAGATCTCTCAGAGGAATGCCTGCCGCTTTGGCTTCGTCCAGAATGCTCTCAAGATCTTTCTCGTATTCGATGGCATCATCGTCCTCGTCATTTCTTCCGAAGAAGTTTGTTGGCGGTAATTGTTTCGGGTCGCCGACAATAATCGTCTGGCGCCCTCTCGCGATCGCCCCGACCGCATCCCAAGTGGTGATCTGGGACGCCTCATCGAAAATAACGACATCAAACAAAGCCTGGCCCGGAGGCAGATATTGCGCGATCGAAATTGGAGACATCAGCATGCAGGGCGCGAGCTTCGGAAAGGCGTTCGGCAATGCGCTGATCATCTCACGGATCGAACGGCTGGGCCGTTGAAGTTCCATTTGATGGCGCAGGAGCCCGAGTTCTGAGTTCCGGGGCACGCTTTGGACTGAGGGTAAGCCGTGAGCAATCGCGCGAATGACGCGCCGTGCTGCGCAAGCTCGAACCAGGTCATCGATCTCTCTAAAATCCGAAATTGCATTCTCGTGTTGGAAGCGATGGAAGTCTCGCAAGGCTGAGTCATTGTCGATAACGTTCGGCAGCCACCAACGAGCATAAGCAAGTCGAAACGCCTCCTGTGCGTCGCCAGGCGCTAGAACACCTGTTTCGATCGCCGTAACGATAGAACCCAGGCCGAACTGGATGCCGCGTCGGCGAATGCGACACCAGGTCGACCAATCGCGCAGGAGATGGCGAACTCCTCGCAGATCGTCGAGCGCACTAAACAGCGCCGCGAGGGGCCTGTCTTCTGCAGTTGCGACAGGAGATTTCCCCGCGAGCTTGGCAAATTCCTCTTGCTCTGAAACGAAACTACCTCTTGCGGCGACCAACCTCTCGGCGCATGCACGTATTTGATTGGAATCAATGTCACCGCGCAGCAAGGGGAGGATAGCCTGAAGTACAAGCCTCATTTCCTCCCGATTCCGATTAGGCAGTCGAATAGCGGCGCGCATCCGATCGGAAAGATTCAGGATATTTTCCAGGTAGGCGACGTTGGTGTCAAAACCGGCGATCGGGATTGATTTTGTAGCCAGCAGATTACCTGCGATAGCGGCTTGGCAATCCCGGATCACGCGAAGAAGCGGTAAATCGTTATCAGGGTCGGGCTGGCCATTCGTTACCAAGGCTTGCAGCCACTTCTTTACTTTCTGCTTTCCGAGCATTGAATTCGGCCAGTAGGCATTCGTTGCTCGTTTCCACTGTTGCTCAACGGAATCCAGATCAAGGCTTCCGAGATTCGAAATGTTGTAGGTGGCCTGCAATCGCTCTTTCGCGTCGAGGCCGGTTCCTATGGTTTGTTTCAAGGATGCCAGGGCTGGGCGCAGCTTTTCGAAATCGCGGTCAAACGCGATCATGAGGTCGTGGCCGGCGCTTTCCACCAACGTGGCGGCGAAGAAACAAAGTGAATCAATCTCCCCCTGGGATGCGTCCTGCTTCGGAGGTAGGCCAACACTCACAAGAAACGCAGCGATCGCGTTGCCAAAAGTCTCAGCTGCCGCTCTAAGCGAGTGAGTCCCAGCTAAAAGGCGGTCCTGCCAATTCGATGTCCATTCCGCGACGTCCACCATGTTTAAGGCGGGACGCACTTTTACCGATTGAAAAGTCAATCCAAGGTCGCTGGCGAGCCGATCAAGTTCGGAGAACGCGTTCTGATCGTGGGCATCAAGGGAAAACCAAGATAGCTGCGGCACATCCTTGTCCCGACCTTTGAGCGCAATGCCCATTGCCCGGTAGGGCGTCCAGCCGTTGTTGTAGCGCCTGTGCAGCGCCTCGACGTAGGCGTTCAGTTCATCACGACGTATTCTCAAACGCTCGTTGATCGTGACCCACTCGGAATTGCCGGCATCGCATGTGCTTTCCCAAGACCCTCGCAGCTGGGCAAAAAACCGACGGCGGTCCGCCTTGTTTGAATGCAGTTCAAGACATTGATGACGAAGACCATGCTCACACAATCGGCGATAAACGACGTCAAGCGCGGCGGTCTTCTCGGCAACAAAAAGCACGGTCTTACCGACGGCGAGGCAATTGGCGATCATATTTGTGATCGTTTGGCTCTTCCCGGTTCCAGGAGGTCCAACGATCACGAAGTCACGCCCCTCGGCTGCGGCGACGATCGCCGCAGTCTGCGATGAATCCGAAGGCAACAAGCAGACAATATCTTCTGGTTTATAATGCCGATCTAGATCTCGCTCATCGCAGAACGCGTTCTCTTGGTTGTCACTCGGAAATGCTTGCTCAGGAGAATCGATAAGATGTCGGACGACACGGTTCTCTCGAAGCGCCTCTGTACGTTCGACGAGATCCTTCCACATGAGAAATTTCGCGAACGAAAAGGTCGATAAGGCCGTCTCGTCCACCACTTCCATTCCCGCAACGTCACGGACGGCTTGCCGCATCATGACTAGTAGACGGGGTACGTCGACACCTGCGTCATCCATTGGAAGCGCGCCGGAGAACTGGGGCAAACGCAGGTCGAAGTCGCGCTCTAGAAACTGTAAAAGGGTTGCATTGAAGCGCGGTTCGTCTTCGTGGAATTGCAGAGTAAATTGTGAGCTGGCGCTACGCCGCACCAATGTAACTGGCACAAGCAACAGGGGCGCTCGATAGGCCTTTACATCTCCAGGTTTCTTCTTCCAGCGTAGGAAACCGACGGCCAGAAACAGAGTGTTGGTTCCTCCCTCAGCGAAGTCGTTGCGCACCTGACGATAGAGCTCGACGAGCCTGGCTTCCAACTGACGGGCGTCCAATGTCGATGATAACTCGTCCCGCTGCAGCGCCTCGGCGGCGAAGCCGCTATTAAGATCGCGCCCATGGACCTCGCGATATATCGTTGGGTCTCGCTCTCCCAGTGGGTTTTGTTCTGGAAGGGAAATGATGCGTATCGAAGCACCGCTCGCGAGCCGGTCCTCCAGATAACCCAGGTCACCGCAAAGAAAGGGTATTGTCTTTTTGGAGTCTGGAAAATTTAGGAGCCTGTTGCGAAGTGTCAGATCGAGCAGTTTTCGCTGCCAACGATCTATCCGACCGGCGGCCGTAGTTGGCTTGACTTCAGCGATCTCGATGGGCAATTCGATCACTGGCGGGGCGCCGGGTAAAGGCACTGTAACATCCGCGTTGACGATCTCGGATGTTGCGGCCCTTCGAATTGGTTCGTGCGACGCGAGCGGCGTAATGCCGGTGCTTCGCGACCGACGGACGTCTATTGCAGCTATGAAATTCGATGTTTGGTCTTCAGAAAAGCGGTGTTCCACAGCGCGCCGCGCCCCTTCGAAGGTCATTGGAGGACGTTGCGCGATGCTGGTTGCTTCGATGCCGATCAATTCTCGGGAAGCTAAAGCTTTTCGCACTTCCATGAGGTCGGATTCGATTGTGTTTGCGAAAGTTCGAGGCGCCAGCCACACGCCAACCGCGGCGTGGCCTTGAAACATCAGGATTACAGGGTGAAGGCCCGCCGCCTCGAGCGCGGAAGCAAAGAGAAGACTCGAATCGAGGCAGGTAATTAATTTCTCCGCGTCGATGGTTGTTGGACGCCTGACCTTTTGCCCGCGACTCTCAAAGCTAGCAGGCGGTTCAGCGTAATACAGCGACATCTCTGCAATAGCTGAATAGATCGCCGCCGAAATGAAGAATGCGCGTTTTGGATCTCCCGATTGGTAGCCATCCAGAGCACTTGGCTGACCGTGAGCTGATAACCTATCGGCGGCTGAACGCAGTAGCGATGCGATCGCAGGGTCGTTGGGCATGACGAAGGCCGGCAATAGCTGGGCCATGTCAGCTACGCCGCCCCATTCATCGCGCGCGAGCAGACGTACAGATCTACGCTGCTCTGCAACGACAGCGCCTTTACTGATGAATCGCAGTGTTATCTCACCACGTTCAGCTTCGTTAAGACCTGCCAAATAGCTTGCATCGAGATCGACTTTTCGATCGGACAAGCGGACAACATCGCCAGCGATTATTCGATCGATGGTCCATGTCTTTGGCCTTAAGAAGGGTGGCGCGGACGTCAGCTCAAGTGTGCAACCTTCGAAATTCGCCGCGGCTGATCCAGTAAGACTTATAGAGCGGATAACAGGGACAGCGTTTTGGTAAGATGCGTATGTAAAGCAGTGCGCGATATCAGCATCGATTGTCACGGCTGGCGCGACATCATCTCCCGCGAGGTAAATGTTTTCGTTAAGGCCCGTCATCCGCGCTCCCGCGATGGTCAAGCTTAGACCCCGCAGGCTTAAATCGGAAAGTAAATTATTGCGACGTACCATACAATCAGCCGGATTTTGACGCGACAAGAAAATTTTTTCATTTCAGTAGCTTAGGGGAAAAAATTTCGCCGGACTTTCGGCGCATGTGTCCGCGCAACCGACTTTCGGTGCCTTTCCCCTCTTCGAGGCAGCAGTTTCGAAATCCAGCAAGAAGTGCCTCGTTTTCTGTCCGGCACAGCCTTTGCTGGGATCATGGGCCGCGCAAGTGACTTTGGACATCGTTTTTTTGGAATTTAGCCTGGTAAGATTTCTTTCCTGATCTTTCGCATCCGCTTCTAACCTTTAGATGCGCAGACCGGACTTGCTGCTTCCGGCCCAAGCCGGTCATAACGAGGTTTCATGCTTGCAGCACGAACGACGCAGTCGAATCGCGCAATGCGGGGATCGCTAAGATTTTGACGGCGCGAACCAACGGCGGAGATGATCTCCGAGTGTCTATTAATTATTTCATTTGGTTAGATCGACCGTAGCCCTATACGCGCATTGCTAAATACAGACAGGTTGACGATGTCTGACGGATCATTGTTCGTTTTTTCCGGCATTTGCGTCGACTGACCAACGTTCCTTGCGCGTCCACTATATCGAGCGTGCGGCGCTCGGCGCAGCTATCACTGGCAATGATCAAGAAGCGTTCCGAAAATCGTACGCGATGCGCCCGAGCCGACCAAAATTGCTTCAAGGCATAAAAATTCCGATATGTTTTGCATCGCCGGTTACGACTATTCGCTGACAGCTTTCCTCAGCTCTGTCAGAGGGAATATTTTATGTAGATTTATTCTGACGCGGAATGCCAAACCGCGCCCTTTTGGTATCTCCCCATTAAAGCCCAAATAGTTGTAATCATTAACATAAAAGGCCATTTTCGTGAAAGTCAGCGCGGGCACACAGTTGCTGAGGTTAAGGAAATTGTGGTCAGGCGGGATCGCCCTCTGAGCCGGAGCAAGAGGGCCTCTCACCTATTGTAGAACGCCGCGGCTTATGCGAACTATTTCTCATGGACGGCTTATCCGTCCTGGGGCGTGAGAACCCCGACACGAGCGGCGTCTTAGTGCGGCCGCAACAGCACTCCTCGACCATGGTCGGGGAGGCATACGTTATGCAATAGGGCGAAAGCCTAAAGGCGTGTGCGGCCTTCCTCGTGTCGGCTTCTCAACTCCCCGATCACCAGAGGGGAGTCGCCAATGCGCCGCTATCTCGCGCTCGGTTATCTTTTCTTCGCTATTTCGCCAGCGATGGCCCAATCGGGATGGACCGACCCATATGCCGCTAGCACGAAGCAGTCGAAGATTTATCAAGTCAGGATCGCACGGGCCAATTTCTCAGAGGAAGTCACCAACGATTTTTTTGCGCTTGGCTGCAAAGTCTTTCCTGACGAAGGTGCGATCGATGGAATGATAGGCGATCAGCGCGAACTCCTATGGGATGATGCTCAGTCTTTGGGGTTTCAAGAATGGGATATCAGCCAATTGGCGAGAACCGCCGCCGATGCCGGTATGACAAAGGCAAAATTGCCGGGTGCTTGCGATTATTGGAAGCAAAACCCCGGTAAAGTAATCGAGATACGCCGAAGGGCTGAAGCCGCCGATTTGGTCTCAGTCCCACCCTAGAAGCGACCATTTGGCGCTCAGCCTGTCACCTTCCTTCCGCACCAATCCCCACTCCCTAGCAGATAATTCAGGTTCGCCCGCACGCGATTTGTCATGCCGCGCTTGGCGTCGGGAAAGTGGCCGAGTTCGGCTTGCCAAGCCCTGGCGGCACTCCAGTCACCTCGCCCTGGGCAGCGGATTTCCCGATTCAGACCAGATCTTAGCTTGAGGCTCAGCCTCCGCTCTCGCGGCGCCGTTAGACATCGGCTATGGTAAACTTCTGATTGGGGAGCCGATGCCTACCTTCGTCCACATCTCCGACATCCACTTCGGTCAGGAAAAGCGCGCCGGCGAGGTGTACGTAAACGACGACGTCAGGGAGCGACTTATCGAAGACGCGGGAAAAGTCCTCCGCGCGCTAAATAAATATCCTGCCGACGGCATACTGGTAAGCGGCGACGTGGCCTATGGAGGAAAAACCGAAGAATACAGAGAAGCTGGGAAGTGGCTTGACCGAATGACGGTGGCCGTTGGTTGCCAGAAGCCATCCGTGCATTTGGTGCCTGGCAACCACGATGTCGACCGTTCCGAAATCTCTTACGCCGTCGAACTGCTGCTTCAAAAAATTGCAGACGACGGCGAGCCAACGCTCGATCAATGCCTCGCAAATCCTAACGATCGAAAGATACTTTACGCCCGCTTCGCTGCCTATATACCTTTCGCGGAGGCATATAATTGCGCTCTCGATGGCAAAGGCGGGCTCGCGGGCGACAAGCCTGTGCCCCTCAGGGACGGCAAAACGCTTCGCTTTATTGGCCTCAATACCGCGCTAACCTGCTCGAAAGGCAAAAATGAAGAAGGTCGTTTGGTGGTGGGCGCAAAGCAGCGCGTTCTACCTCAACAGCATGGCGAAGAAATAATTGTCTTGGCGCACCACCCAATGGCATGGCTCCAAGATGGACGGGACGCTCTAGCCTATATCCGAAATCGCGCTCGAGTTCTCATCACTGGCCACGAGCACAATCCTGCCGTGACGGCCGAGTCTACTGAAGATGGTCGCGATCTCCTAATCTTGGCCGCTGGAGCGACCGTCCCCCCCTCGACCGAAACCCTGCGCTATATCTATAACATCATCGAGTTTGACCTCGACCCTTCGGGCGAGAAGTTGCTTGTGACAGTTCACCCTCGATCTTGGCAGGATAGCAAGAAGAACTTCACGGAAGACTCTTCACCTCTCCAAGGTAAAGGACCAACATTTATTCTTCGCTGTCCGAATTTTGGTGCGCCCCTCGCCGACGTTTCGACATGCGACAGCCATGGCGCGCAAGAGCCTGATTTGTCAGATAGGTCGACGCATGAGGAGCAAGCTAGTAAGGCCGAAGCCGAACAAATGTCTGACGAATTCGCTCTCGTATTGTTGCGGTTTTTCCGCGACCTATCCCCCGGCCAGCGGGTGCGAGTTCTCGTTCGGTTGGGCGCGCTTCCTTCCGATTGGTCGGAGGATCTGTCTCATGGCATCGAACGCCAAGTCGTCGATCAACTTGAAAGCGCTGACAGATTGCATGAACTTTCACAGGCAATCGATTGGGTGATCTCAAGCGATCACGATGGGAGAAGCTAAGCGAATGGCTGACGTCGCAACACACGTACGCATCTTTGAACCGGACCCTTCGGATGACTTTGTCACAAAACGCTTAGCTATTGTAGATGATCTCGCGGATAAATTCATCGAAAACAACGACGTTGATGCGCTCATTTCGATCGTGCAAGGCATTGCGAATGCATGCCTGAAGGGTGGATCGATGCCTGAGAGCTTGACGGTGCTGGTCGAAGCCGCTGTCCGGGAACAGAGCACCTCTTTCGTCCGAACTGGAAATGAACTCCAGCTGCTGGCTTTGGCCATGCTTGCTCTCGACAAGGTCATCGCTGGCGCCGAGCCGGATAGGTCCAGCATTTCGATTTACGATTTGTTGGCTTTCTCAACTTGGCTCGCGCTCGGATTTCAGCCGGTTCGTGCCGAGCCGAAGATTGAGGCCCTAAGGTCGGAGCTACTCGGCAACGCGCGGTCGCTCTGTTTGAGAAGCGCAGCCCGATCGCGGGAACGGCTAGTGGTCGACGATATCAAACTCGACAAGTTCGCCCAAGACTCGGCCGACGCCGCCCCTAAGTTGACGGCGGCGATCAACCCACCCATCCATGCGCTGCAAGAGAATGCGATATTGGATCGAGAGGAGATCGATTTTCTTTGGTGGGCTCTTAGCGACTACAGCACCCTCGCGGAAGCTCGGCTATCAACCCTGTCTCCGCCTGTAGCCGCATTGGCCGCGGGGGTCGAAGCGGCTGAAAAACTTCGGCGAATCCCCGCGGAAGCGCACAAGCACATTGTCCTTAGGCACGTTCGCCAACATCCGCCTCTAACGCTCAGCGGGCTCATCGAAAATATCGGCGCCAACCGTGAGATCTTCGCATCGACTTATGAGAATGCCTCGGTTCGAAAATTTCCCGAAGTCTTTGGCCTACTCGCGGCGCTTGATCAGGGACAAGCAGCCAAAGGGCCGGCGGAGAAGTTGTCGCTTGAGGATTGGGCGGTTCGCGCGCTTCTTGAAGCCGGCTTGCTCCATATCGTCGGTCTTCTTCCTGGGGCAAAAGTTTAAATGGCAGAAAGATGCCGTATTCCAGAGTGCACCTTCGCCGAAACTGGGGTTTGCCTGGAGAATAATCCGCCCGACAATTGCCCGAACCGACTCGAGTCTCCGGTGATGGGGATTTTGAGCGATGGCGAAGCGACGGCCCCGCCCCTCTTGGCGCCCGCGGAAAAACCGCGATTTCCATCTAGCCTTACCATGAGCATGGCTGAAGCAGCTCAGCTTATGTCGGGCCGATACTGCCATATCGTCGGGATCCTCGGGGCCCCTGATGCCGGAAAGACTGCCTCAATTGCCAGCCTCTTCATGCTGCTGGCACGAGACAAGCTTTCGGGATTCCACTTCGCCGATAGCCGCACAATCAGGGCACTAAACGAGATTTCGCAAGGCGCACGACGCTGGAACGACGGTGCCCCGCCGGAGCAAATGACTTCGCACACGAAGTTAGCCGACGACCGAGAGGCTGGTTTCTTGCACCTGCGCCTGCGCAGCAAGGATGGCGAGGCGTTCGACTTCCTCTTACCAGACCTGCCGGGCGAATGGTCCGACACCCTCATTGACCGCAACCGCACCGACCGACTAAATTTCCTCAAGGCAGCGGATGCCGTTTGGATCATGGCGGATGGACGCCAATTAGCATCCCTTGAGAGCCGTCTTACAACCTTACGGCGGCTCGATTTACTCTTGGCTCGGGCAGCCACGTTTATGAATCGGCCCGTACCCGTGTTTCTCGTTCTTTCGCACCGCGATTCCGGCGAGCCGAATGCACGGGATATCGAGGAATTAAAAGCATCCGCCGCCCGGAAGGGGATCGATCTAGCAGTCGTCTCAATTGCATCCTTCAGGCGCAGGGGCGGCTTGACCGCAGCCGGTTTCGGGATAGCCGATCTTATTTCCGAGACTCTCGGCGCACCGAGGCAGCCGCCCAAGCTCTGGCCTGACATAGATCAGTCTCTAGAGGCCCGATCGATCCTTCGTTACACCTCGATGAGGCGTGCTCGATGACCAAGGGCTCGATTGTCATGGTTGGCTGGCCAGATTCTGGGAAGACCAACTATCTAGCCGCTCTGTGGAACGACCTCCGCGTTGGTCAAGGACAGATCTCGGCACCTGCGCTTCCTGACGAAATAACCTACGTCGAGGAGGCCTTGGCCTTCCAATCGCGGGGGCAGTTTGCGCCGCGATCCGATAAGAACATCGAGGAAAGTCGCAGAGACTTCTCCGTTTCGGTCAAGCTAAATAACCCGCCTGACAGCGCACTGCTGGAAATTGTGGTCCCCGATATTACTGGAGAGCTTTGGAAGACTGCGGTTGAAACAACAGAGATTGCTCCCGAGTGGATGGAAGAGCTCAATGCCGCCGCCGGCGCAATCCTGTTCGTACGGGTACTATCAAAGGAGAATGTCAGCCCGCTGGACTGGGTTACAACCGATCGCCTGCTGATGGTCACTCGATTCACCGCCGCCGATGAGAAGAGGGCAAGAAGCCTTCCAACGCAGGTTGCTCTTTGCGAGCTACTGCGGTTTCTAGAATTGACCTTGCCTAATAGAAAGGGCGGCAGACGCCCTCGGGTTGCGATCGTGGTAGCTGCTTGGGATTTACTGGATGCGTCGACTGCGGCCAAAGGCCCAGTCGCTTATCTTCGACATGAATATCCGATGTTTGCGGGGCGCCTAGATGATGTGGAGCGTCTTGAGTTGGCAGTGTTTGGTGTTAGCGCGCTGGGCGGGGATTTCGCCGACCCGGCTTTCAAAGAGCGATTTCTTAAGGGGGAAGAGTCAGGCTTCGTCACTACCGGCGCCGGGAGGGACCAACGAGTAGAAAAGGATATTACCGCTCCTATAGCCTGGGTAATCGGAAGTAACCGGCCCTGACGATGAGTAATGCCGCAATCCAGCAGCAGGTGCATGGCTACCAGAGCGGGCACGGACTGCTCGGCAGAACAGTCAACCTAGCTCGCAACGACCAAGATCTTGTCGACCGACTCTCCGATATCGCGGGCCCGCTGCGGCCCGGTGAGACTTTTGACCCGTATATCACAACTTACCCACTTCCGAGCGAACGATTTTATGTTGTCGCGCGGACCTGGCAGGACCTGGAAGCGCCGCGCGCAGGATGTGTACGGACACGTAGTCTTTTCATTCCCATGGATATGTGGGAGCGGACGAGTTCTGCCTCTGCCTTCGCACGCGCTATAAAGCATCCGTCTCAGCCGGATGCTCTACTTCCTATCGAATTGCCAGAAGGGAACGAAACTTTCGGCGCCGTCCGTGACCAACGTTTGTCTGAACTTGTCGAAGCACTCTTTCTGGAGAGCCGACGCCCCATTGTGATGTTTGATTCACCGGATCCTGAAAACATCACCCTTCGCGTCCTAACGGCGCTGTGGCCAAGTCGACGACGGACGTTTGCGACAAGTACCTGGTGCTCAGCGCCGCGAACACTAAAAGGTAAGGATTTCGATCTTGTCTTCGCTCCACGCGACGCTCGGAATCGATTCAGCGACTGGGGCGGTCGCCGCATTGAAGTCGCGAGTCGACCGCCTGAAGCTAGGCACCGATGGACAGCCGATCTTGTACAGGAGGTCTTTGTAGATCCCCGGCCCAGTTTGCGAACGTGGGATGAACTTGAAATTCTCAACGGCGATCAGGTCGGCGACGAAGGCGCACTTCGTCTCTCGCTGATGTGGCGAGAGCTGCAAGCACGGGCTCGAACAACGCCAAACGCAGTTCTTGGAATGTTGGATATTTTGAACTCGCACAGCGTTCGTCCCGCCGAGGCGCTGGCTCGCCTCGAACCGCTGGTAATGAACGCTATCAGCCTCGCGTCGAAGCAGCCTGCGCCCGATGAAGTATGGCGTTTCTATCTCCATCTTCTGGGCAAATTTTCAGACAAGCCGCCACGCCCGACCTTGCTTCGACAATTGCGTGACTCCAGCGCCCAATTGGCAATTGCTCACCCCGACAAGGCGGTCTCGTTTTTGAAAGAGCTGGAGGATCAGGGACGGAAACTTCCCGTCGTGCTCGCCGCGGGTATTGGGGACGGCCTTTCTCACTCACCTTTCTGCTCTAAATCCGCATTTGAACCGATAGAGGTCGGCCGCCTACCTCTCCTCCAACTCGTCGCCTACAGCAAGCGCTTCTCTTCTTCATTGGCCAAAGCGATTCGGGACTGTTCTCAACGCTGGACCCAGGCAGCCGTCAACGCATTTGAGGCGCCTGATGCGGATCTGATCAGGCGCGCGCGCCGCAATCTCCTTCCAACTTTCGACGCAGCAGAGCACGCACCTTTGCTTCCGCCCCTTCTGACGGAACTGAAGGACGGCGAATTGGCCGCCGCGGTGCGTACTATCGGGAGGGTAACTAGCTTCCAAGTCGAGGAGTTTGATCTGCCGCTGACGGCGGCGGCGCGGGGAGACGACGCGCTCCGGGACCTCCGCGAGGCGATCCTTGACCAGCCGCCCGGAGCTGGCGCGGACCGATTCCTCCTCGGCACGCTTCGGCTCGAAGCCAAGGACGTCGCGTGGCTTTTGTCGAATATGCCGCCTGGGCGGGGACGCTCCATTCTTGGACAGATTGTGGACCGAGCGGATGACGGATCGCTTCAATCGTTTCGGCGAGATGAGAGATCTGTCTCTATGGCGCTCGATACTCTTCTTGCCGAACCCGCCGGGCACGCCCCTCAAATCGCGCGACTATTGCTATCTGGTAGGCTGGACGCGCTGACTTTCGTTACCAGTGCGCTGCAGGTGTATCCACACCTCTCGTATCCAGAAAAAGGTCGGATCGCCGCAGATCTGCTGAGGCGAAGTCTCGGCGAACTCCCTGCCAACAGCACTATCGATGTAAGTTTGATCCTTGCAGATACGGCAAGTGAAGTAGATTCTAGTGACTTGGCTCTTCTTCTTACGCAACCCCGCGCTACTGTAAACCGGATTGCCGCGAACATTGCCGCAGTCTCCTCGTCGTCTATATCGATCCGCCGTAAGGTGGCCTCTCGCGTCGATCGCCTGACCAATCAGCTCATTTCCCGAGGGACCCACGGTTTCAGCGAAAGCACCTATAGTCAGTGGGCTAGTCTGATTGAAGAGTCGCGCGCGGACTCGCCCGAGGCGTACCTTCGAGCATCAATTGAGATTCTCTCCTATGCCCTCCGACATCCGCGCCGCCCGCTGAGCAGCTTAATTGTCGTCTCGTTCGCGCCTGTCTATCGGCAGCTGTTAGCCTCAAAGGGCGGGAGCGATTTTGGACTCATCCCGTCACTGCTGCTCTTGCCATTGACGTTTTTTACCGATTGGGACCGAGCAAAAACCGCGCGGAAAGAGCTCGTGGAAACGTTCATGTCGTCTGATTGGCCGCCCTCTAATCTGATGCTTGCGGCTCTGAACGCCGGAATTGATCAAAAGGTTCTGCGACTACTCAGCCGAACTCGTGGAGGGAACAGCTATGTTGCTGAGATTTGGGATGACGCGAATAGACTCGATGAACAATTAAAGCAGCTTGTTCGAAACGCGATCACTTCCTTCTCCGAACACCCAAACGTCGAAGATTTGGACTAGCAGACTGCGCCCGAGCGAGGCATCCGCGCCAGCGCAGCGCTGCGAGGCGGCGGTCTTCCTGATTTCCGGGAATTGGCTCGGCTCGGGCTGGCGCTTCAAGGAATATGCGCCGGCTTCCGAGCGATAATTTAAAATCGGCCGCCGCGGGGTCGAGCAACCCGCGACAAGGAAAACAGCTTTTACTGCATTCCGTACGTGCGCAGATTTGTACATAGCTATTCGCGATATGTATAATTAATTGATATATATGGTGAAATAACATAATTTGGCGGAGGGAGCGGGATTCGAACCCGCGATACGGTTTCCCGTATACACACTTTCCAGGCGTGCGCCTTCAACCACTCGGCCACCCCTCCTCTCGTCTCGCCCGCGGCGGGTGGCTAGCCGCCAAGCAATTACGATTGGCGCGCACTATAGTCGGCAAAGGCCCGAGCGCAAGCAGCGTTGCCGCAGTGGCGTGGCGCGCATAATTCAGTCGAATTCGCGGCGCATCTTGAGGATGGTACCTTTCCGCCACGCGGCTCGCGGCTCGGGTCTTTCATGTTCCGGTTCGTTCTTCGTCTCCTTGGCCTGCTGCTTCTGGCCGGCGCCTTCGCGGCGCTGGTCATCGACGGCACGCGCAGCATCGCCGGCGGGGCGCTGGCCCTGACGCCGCTGGCGCAGACGCTCGCCTGGCTCTCGCCGCAGAAATATGCCGCCCTGAAGCCCGAGCTGCAGCACCACGTTCCGCATTTTGTCTGGGACCCGTTGATCGTCCATCTCCTGACAGCGCCGACCTCGCTCGTCGCCGGCGCGCTCGGCGCGCTGGTTTTGCTGGCGGCGCAGAAGCGGCGGCCCAAAATCGGCTATTCCAACCGCGAATAGACGTAACGCCGCGGGCGGGTGCTGCGTATGGCTTTCCGGGTGTTGTTTCCGGCTTCGCCGCGCCCCATTTCTGAACAAGCAAAATCGCGGAGGTCATTATGTTCTCGTTCCGCAAACCCCTGACTCTTCCTACCGCCGCCGAGGCCCTGCCCGGCCGCCCCTATCCACTCCCCACCGCGGAAAAGCACTATGTCCTCGGGCATGCGTTGAAGCCGCCGTTCCCGCATGGGATCGAGCTCGCTATTTTCGGCCTCGGCTGTTTCTGGGGCGCGGAGCGCAAGTTCTGGCAGCTCGGCAAGGGCATTTTCACCACCGCCGTCGGCTACGCCGGCGGGGTGACGCCAAACCCGACCTATGAGGAGGTCTGCTCCGGCAAGACCGGCCATTCCGAAGTCGTGCTCGTCGCCTACGACCCCAGGGAAATCAGCTACGAGACTTTGCTGAAGACCTTCTGGGAGGCGCATGATCCGACCCAGGGCATGCGTCAGGGTAATGATGTCGGCACGCAATATCGTTCGGTCATCTACACCACGAACGAAGCGCAGCATCGGGCCGCGGAAGCCTCGAAAGCGAGCTATGGCGAAGCCTTGAAGGCGCGGGGACTGGACCCGATCACGACTGAGATCCGGGAGGCCGGCCCGTTCTACTATGCCGAGGATCATCACCAGCAATATCTGGCGAAAAATCCGAGCGGCTATTGCGGCCTCGGCGGCACCGGCGTTGCCTGCCAGATCGGCACCGGCGTCGCGGCTTAAAGCATCGGACCGAAAAGCGCGAAGCGGTTTTCGGACGAACCCGATGCCTCAATCATGATCTTCAAAGGCGGATTCGCGCAGGGCATTAAGCTCCTGCGCGAAGCCGTGCAGGCGCTTCTCAAGCAGCCGGCGCAAGCGCTCGGCGCTGCGCGGCGATTCGGCGAGCGCGCGTTGGAACAGGCTGCGCGGAATCTGCAAAACACCCGACGGCTCGCGCGCCACCGCCGTCGCCGGCCTGCGTGTCGGCGCGATCAGCGCCATTTCGCCGATGAGCGTCGGCGGACGCACGATCTTCTCGTCGCGTCCCGGCTCAGTGGCCTCGAGCACAACGGAGCCCGAGCGCAGAAAATAACCGCCATCGGAAGGCTCGTCGCGACGAAAGAGAATTTCGCCGCTGCGCAGGATTCGCTGCGAGGCTTCGCGCAGGAGGAAGCGTAGCGCCTCCGGCTCCAGGGCGGCGAGAACCGGATGGCGGGTGAGATCATGGAGATCGTCGTCACGGGCCATGATTACCGTCCGGTTGATTGAGCCAATCCGAAAAGTCTGCAGCTTTCCGGGCCGATATTAGCTTCGCGCATCAGCGATCAGGGCAAGAGCTTATAGCCGCCTGCCTCGGTGATCAAAAGCTGCGATTTGGCCGGATCGCGCTCGATCTTCTGCCGCAAGCGGTAGATGTGCGTCTCGAGTGTGTGGGTCGTGACATTGGCGTTATAGCCCCAGACTTCCTTCAGCAGCACGTCGCGCGTCACCACCGACTGACGGGCGCGATAAAGAAAGCGCAGGATCGCCGTTTCCTTTTCGGTGAGCCGCAGCTTGCTGCCCTTCTCACTGATAAGATGTTTGGAACCGGGCTGAAAGGTGAAGGGGCCGATGCGGAACATCGCATCATCGCTCGCCTCATGCTGGCGCAGATGCACGCGCATGCGCGCGAGAAGCACAGAGAAGCGGAAGGGCTTCGTCACATAATCATTCGCGCCGGCTTCGAGCCCTTCGACCGTTTCGGCCTCCGAATCATGTCCGGTGAGCATGATGATCGGATTCTTGAAACCCTCGTTCCGCAATTGGCGCACCGCCTCGCGGCCATCCATGTCGGGCAGGCCGACATCCATGATGATGAGATCGGGTGCGCCGTCGCGCGCCGCGGCGAGCGCCGCGCCGGCCGTTGCGGCATGAGCCGGTTCGAATTCGGCGTGCAGCGCAAGCTGCTCGACAAGCTCGCCGCGAAGTTCCTCGTCGTCATCCGCAATCAAAATCTTGCGAACCTGCGTCATGGCTGGTCCTATGCTTTCCTGCCGCCGCAGCGGCGTTCGGACAAATATTCGTGACAACGCCCCCGAAACCGCGGACGTCCCGCTCGACGCATCTGGCAAAACCCCACAAAGGCCTCATACAGCCAAAGCGCGCGGCGGATCGGATCAGCCGAATCGTCGCAACCGCAGTGCCGCGATATGCAGCGGGAGCGCGGGGGCGCTTGCATGCAGGTCAAACGGTGATCGCCTGCGCGATTGGGGCAGCCGGTATCAGCAACCGCAAGCGCGAAGGCGACCATGCTTCGCCTGCCGGTTATTTTCGGCTGATTGACGGCTTTTTCAAGCCGTTAATCGGCCGACGCCCGCGGACAGCGCTGCGGTTTTCCCCCGTTAACCGAACTCTCGGCTGGTGCGACGATCCTAACTCAGGGAATTACAACAGGCTTGTGCATCTGCCGATCACCGCGAGGCACGAGGATTTATGGCGCGATGACGGGCTCTATGATCTTGTCATCGTGCTCGATTATAACATTGTGCCGCGGCGCAAAGGCGCCGGCAGCGCGATCTTTCTGCATTGCGCGCGGCCCGGTTTCGCCCCGACCGAAGGCTGCATTGCGCTTCGCCCTGAGGATTTGCGCAAACTCTTGCCGCGCCTCGCACGCGACGCCGTGTTGATCGTCAAAAGATAGAGTCATTTTAGGAGCGAGAGATGAGCGCTTTTCATATTGGCCTCCGTGCAGCGCCCTGCGTTATCGCGCTTGTTCTTCCGCTCGCTGGCGCACACGCCGCCGCGCCGCGCGCGTATTGTGCGCATATCGTCAACGACGACCGGCTGCACCCGGCGCCGTCTTCGCTCGCCGGCGCGATCAAGCATCTGTTCAACTTGAGCGGTGCCGAGGCCGTGCAAACGACGTTCTATCGCTGCGCCGACGGCGAAGTGAAGCTCTGCAACGTCGGCGCCAACCTGCCATGCGGCAAGGCCAATCTCAGCAAGAGTCTCGACGGCGCGACGGCCTGGTGCGGGGACAATCCGAATTCGGATTTCATCCCGATGGTCGCGACCGGCCATGACACGATCTACAATTGGCGCTGTGTCAACGGCATCGCAACACCGGGCGCACCCGTCGCAAAGGTCGATTCGCGCGGCTTCTTCAGCGAATATTGGAAGCCGCTGAAGTGAAGATTGGCACAGCCTGAAGACTTTCCTTCGTCATAAACGTTACGCAGGATAGGACAGCGTAACCGGAGAGACAGAATGAGTATTCTCGGCAGCATCGTTTCCACGATCTTGGGCCACGGCGGCGCTTCCGCTACGCCCTCGCCAACAGCGCAGGCAACGCCCTCCACGCCCGCGCCGGCAGCGCCTCAGGCTGCGCCGGCCAGCCCTGCACCGGGCGCCTCGGCGACGCCGGCTGCGCCCGTCGATATCGACGTGGTGTTGACCTCGCTCGCCGCCCAGCATCACGAGAGGCTCGACTGGAAACATTCGATCGTCGATCTTTTGAAAGTGCTCAATCTCGACAGCAGCCTGACGGCGCGCCGCGCGCTCGCCACCGAGTTGCATTATACCGGCGACGAGCACGACACGGCGGCAATGAACATCTGGCTGCACAAGCAGGTGATCGCCGAACTTGTGAAGAACGGCGGCAAAGTGCCGGCCGATCTGCAGCACTGAGAGCATGCGGAAACGGATTCCGATTCAGCGCATAAGACGATGGCGTTGGTCGCTTTTAATCACGCCGTCATGGCCGGCCTCGTGCCGGCCATCCACGCCGGGACATCGCTGAAACCATTGCGATAACGTAGCAGCGTCATCGCGTGGATGGCCGTGACAAGCACGGCCATGACGTGCTAACGCGCGCCGAAAATTGCGCTGCCGACGCGCACATGCGTCGCGCCAAGTTCGATGGCGATTTCGAAATCGCCGCTCATGCCCATCGACAGGATTTTGATTCCGTTGCGCGCGGCGATCTTGTTGAGCAGAGCGAAATGCGGCGCGGCCTGCTCCTCGACTGGCGGGATGCACATGAGGCCCGAAACATCGAGCTTCAGATCGTTGCGGCAATAGGCGATGAAGTCGTCCGCTTGCTCCGGCAGGATGCCCGCCTTCTGCGGTTCGGCGCCGGTATTGACCTGCACATAAAGTTTTGGCGCGCGTCCCACGGCCGCGATTTCCTTGGCGAGCGCGACCGCGATCTTGTCGCGATCGACCGTTTCGATGACATCGAAGAATTGGACCGCCTCACGCGCCTTGTTGGATTGCAGCGGGCCGATGAGATGCAGCTCGATGCCCGGCGTCTCGGCCCGCAGCGCCGGCCATTTGCCTAAAGCCTCCTGCACCCGGTTCTCGCCGAAGACACGCTGACCCGCCACGATCACGGGCCGGATGACCTCGGCGTCGAAGGTCTTGGAGACGCAGACGAGCGTCACCGAGCCGGGTTCCCGGCCGGCGTCTGCTTCTGCCCGGCCCATACGGTCGCGGATTTCCCCGAGCCGCGTTACAGCACCTTGTTGCGGCTCAACATTTTCTCCCGCCACGCCGCCTTCTCCTGCATCTTCGCAAATCATTGACCGGTCTGGCCAATAATGCTGTACATCCGCACCCGCCCGGACCCGATGCACCAAATCTGATAGCATGGACGCACAGCGCTACAACGCCCTCGAAGCCGAACGCAAATGGCAGCAGACTTGGGACGCCGCGGAGACCTTCCGTACGCGCAACGACGATCCGCGGCCGAAATATTATGTCCTCGAGATGTTTCCCTATCCGTCCGGCCGGATCCACATGGGGCACGTGCGCAATTATACGATGGGCGATGTCGTCGCCCGCTTCAGGCGTGCGCGCGGCCATAATGTGCTGCATCCGATGGGCTGGGACGCCTTCGGCCTGCCGGCGGAAAACGCCGCCGCGCAGAACAATACGCATCCCGCCGCCTGGACCTATGCGAATATCGATTCGATGCGGACGCAGCTCAAATCCCTGGGCCTGTCGCTCGACTGGTCGCGCGAGATCGCGACCTGCGACCCGGCCTATTACAAGCATCAGCAGAAGCTGTTTCTAGATTTTCTCGCCGGCGGCCTTGTCGATCGCAAGAAGTCCAAGGTGAACTGGGACCCGGTCGACCATACCGTTCTCGCCAATGAGCAGGTGATCGACGGGCGCGGCTGGCGCTCCGGCGCTTTGGTCGAGCAGCGCGAACTGACGCAATGGTTCTTGAAAATCTCGGCGGCTGCGGACGATCTGCTCGCCGCGCTCGATGATCTGCCGCGCTGGCCGGAGAAAGTCCGGCTGATGCAGAAGAACTGGATCGGCAAATCCGAGGGCCTGCATCTGCGCTTCGCACTCGCGCCGACCGACAAAGTCGCCGCGCGCGAGATCGACGTCTATACGACGCGGCCGGACACGCTCTTCGGCGCCAAATTCATCGCGCTTGCGCCCGACCATCCGCTGGCCGCCAAGCTCGCGGGGACGGATGCGGCGCTGGCCCGTTTCATCGCCGAATGCCAGCGGAGCGGCACCTCGGAAGCCGCCATCGAGACGGCGGAGAAGAAAGGCCACGACACGGGGCTGAAGGTGCGCCATCCGTTCGATGCGGATTGGCTGCTGCCCGTCTATGTCGCCAATTTCGTGCTGATGGATTACGGCACCGGCGCCATCTTCGGCTGTCCGGCGCATGACCAGCGCGACCTCGATTTCGCCAACACCTATGGCCTCGGCAACACGCCCGTCGTGTGTCCGCCGGACGTCGATCCGACGAGCTTCATCATCACCGACAAGGCCTATGACGGCGACGGCACGCTGATCCATTCGCGCTTCCTTGACGGACTGACGATCGCGGCAGCGAAAGAGGAGGCCGCGCGCCGCCTCGAAGCCGAAAGGCTCGACGGCGCGCCGGTCGGCAAGCGGCAGGTCAATTACCGGCTGCGCGATTGGGGCATTTCGCGCCAACGCTACTGGGGTTGCCCGATCCCAATCATCCATTGCCCGACCTGCGGCGTCGTGCCGGTGCCGGACGCCGACCTGCCGGTGGAACTGCCGCAGGACGTCACATTCGGCCAGCCGGGCAATCCGCTCGAGCGCCACCCGACCTGGAAACATGTCGCCTGCCCGAAATGCGGGGGACCGGCCCGGCGCGAGACGGATACGATGGACACGTTCGTCGATTCGTCCTGGTATTTTCTGCGCTTCACCGACCCTTGGGACAAAGACGCGCCGACCGACGATGCGATGGTGCGCAAATGGCTGCCGGTCGATCAATATATCGGCGGCATCGAGCACGCGATCCTGCACCTGCTCTATGCGCGCTTCTTCACCCGCGCCATGCAGCAGACGAAGCACGCCGACGATTTGAAGGAGCCCTTCGCCGGACTCTTCACTCAGGGCATGGTGGTGCACGAGACCTATCACGATGCGAGCGGCGGCTGGGTCGCCCCCTCGGAGATCAGGATCGACGCGACGACGGAAGGCCGCCGTGCGACGCGCCTCTCCGACGGCGCGCCGGTCGAGATCGGCCCGATCGAGAAAATGTCGAAGTCGAAACGCAATACGATCGACCCCGACGAGATCATCGAGACCTATGGCGCCGACACCGCCCGCTGGGTCGTCCTCTCGGATTCGCCGCCCGAGGGCGACGTGATCTGGACCGATGCGGGTGTCCAGGGCGCGGCGAAATTCGTCCAGCGCGCCTGGCGGCTTGTCGATGAGCTCGCAGGCCTTGCGGCGCCCCTCGACGCGGTGAAGCCGGCCGAATTCTCCGCTCCGGCGGCCGAAGTCCGCAAATTGGCGCACGCGGCTCTGGTCAAGGTCGAGGAAGATATTCTGCGGCTGCGCTTCAACCGCGCCGTCGCCCAGCTCTATGACCTCGCCAACAAGCTCTCGGCCGCGGTCGGCGCTATCGCGACGCCCGAGATCGGCGCCGACCTGCGCTATGCCTTTCGCGAGGCGGCGGACATTTTTGTGCAGCTTTTTGCGCCCATGATGCCGCATCTCGCCGAGGAGGCCTGGGTGCGGCTTGGGCACAACACCTTGATCGCAAATGCATCATGGCCCGTTGCGGACCGCAGCTTGATCGTTGAAGATACGATCAGCCTGCCGGTGCAGGTGAACGGCCGCAAGCGCGCCGATCTCGTCGTCGCGCGCGATGCCGACCAGGCGGCAATCGAAAAGGCCGTTCTGGCGCTCGAAGGGGTTCAGCGCGCCCTGGAGGGCAAGGCGGTGAAGAAAGTCATCATCGTCCCGCAGAGGATCGTGAATGTCGTTGCCTGATCCCCGCCCCGTTCTCGTTCGCCTCGGCCTGCTGCTGCCGCTGCTGTGGCTCGGCGGCTGCATTGAGGAAGTGCGCCCGCTCTACGGCTCAGGCAGCTTTCTCGCCAATGGGGCGCAAGCCGAGAAGATGCAATCGGTGGCGGTCGATGAGATTTCCGGCCGCCTCGGCCATTATCTTGGCGACAATCTGAAGCTCGATCTCAACGGGACCGGCGAGCCGACCGATCCGAAATATCATCTCGTCATCACGCTCACCGAAAGCACCGAGACGCCGCTGATCGATACGGTCGAAGGCCTTGCGACCTCGGCAACCATCGTCACGACAGCCCGTTTCCGCCTCGTGCCGACCGCCAATGAAAAGGTTTTCGTCGGCAAGGCCTATGTCGCGGCGAGCTATGACCGCAACATCAACCGCTTTACCAATGTTCGCGCCGCCCGCGACGCGGAAATCCGCGATGCGCGGCGGTTGGCCGACGAGATCACGACCCAGGTCGCCGCCGAACTTGCCTCGCGGAACTGAATGGTCGCCGTCAAAAACAGCGAAGCCGATCGTTTCATCGGCCGCCCGCCGCCGAATATTTCCATCTATCTCGTCTTCGGCACGGACGCCGGCCTTGTCGCCGAGCGCGCGAGCAAGATCATCGCGCACAGCGTCGATGACGCGAAGGACCCGTTCCAGTTTTTGCGGCTGTCGGGCGATGACCTCGCCGCCGATCCGCTGCGTCTTGCCGACGAGGCCAATACGATCCCGATGTTCGGCGGCCGCCGCGCCATCGCCATCGACGCCCAGGGCAAGGGCTTCGTCGCGGCGCTCGAACCGGTACTAGCGAAACCACCGCTCGATTGCACCATCATCATCGAGGCCGGCGCACTGAAACGCGATGCACCCTTGCGCAAGCTCTGCGAGCCCAACGCGCACGCGGTGGCGATCGAATGCTATCCGGATTCCGCCAAGGACATCGCACAGCTCGTTGAGGCCGAATTGCGCGCCGACAATCTCGCGATCGATCCCGACGCCAAAAAGCTGCTTGTTTCACTGCTCGGCGAAGACCGGCTGACGACGCGGGCGGAGATCCAGAAGCTCGCGCTCTACGCGCGCGGCGCGGGCACGGTCACGGAAGACCATGTCGCCGCCATCGTTGCCGACGCGTCGAGCCTCGCGCTCAATGCAGCGGTCGACGGCGCCTTCGAGGGCGATCTCGCCGCCGTAGAAAAAACAGCCGAGCGCGTCTTCTCCGAAGGTGGCGATTATAACGCGCTGCTTGGCGCGGCGCTGCGCCATGCGACGATGCTGCATCGGGCACGGCTCGATGCGGAGGCCGGCCGGAGAGGTATGGGTTCGGGCTTTGGCGGCCGGCGCGGCGACTCCTTCGAGAAGCATGTGCGCAACTGGTCCTCGGAACGCCTCGCGCGTGTAATCACCGCGATCAACCAAGCCATCGGCAAGGCGCGGCGCGATCCCAAGCTCGCCGATCAGATCGGCATGCGCGCGCTGTGGACGATTGCAATGCAAGCGAAACGGAAAGCGGGTTAAGCGCGCCTACCGCTTCAATTTGCGGATGAGATCGTCAAGCTGTTCGAGGCTCTTGTAGCGGATACGCAATTCGCCGGCCTCGCCCTGATGGGTGATGGCGACGACAAGCCCGAGGGCCTCGCCCAAATCTTTCTCCAAGGCACGCGTATCGGCGTCCTTCTCCTCGGCCGCGGGTTTATGCTTGGTCTGCGGCGCCGCTTTCTGTGCCAGCTTTTCGACGTCGCGCACGGAGAGGCCCTGTGCGACGATCCGCGCAGCGATCTCGTCCGCGTCGGCGCGGGTGAGCAACGCGCGCGCATGGCCCGCCGATAATTTGCCTTCGGCAAGAAGCTGCTTTGTCTTCTCCGGCAGTTTCAACAAGCGCAGCGTGTTGGTGACATGGCTCCGGCTCTTGCCGATGACCTTGGCCAGATCGGCTTGCGTATAGCCATATTCGTTTTCGAGTTGCTGATAGCCGAGCGCTTCTTCGAGTGCATTGAGATCGGCACGCTGGACGTTTTCGACGATGGCAAGTTCGAGCGCCTGTTTGTCGTCCGCTTCGACGAGAATGACCGGCGCATCATGCAGGCCGGCGCGCTGCGCCGCGCGCCAGCGTCGCTCGCCGGCGATGATCTCGTAAATGTCCGCGAGGCCCGCGATGGTGCGGGCGAGGATCGGCTGGATGATACCCTTCTCGCGGATTGAGGCGACGAGGTCTTCGAGATCCTGATCGTCGAAAGCCTTGCGCGGATTGCGCGGATTGGGCCGCAGGAAAGCGAGCGGAACCTTTTTTTGCCCGCGCGAGCGTGCGATCGCCGCCCCTTCCTCGCCGGCGTCGCCGATCAGCGCCGCCAGCCCGCGGCCGAGCCGTGGCCGGGATTCTTCTGCCATATTCGCCGCCTTCATATTCGCTTAACCATAATTTTGAGCGCGCTCACGCGGCGCGCAATTGCCGCTCGCGTTGGATGACCTCCGAGGCAAGCCGCAGATACGCCTGGCTGCCGCTGCATTTGAGATCGTAAAGCAGAACCGGCTTGCCGTAGGACGGCGCCTCGGAAATCCGCACATTGCGCGGGATGATCGTCTCGTAGACCTTGTCGCCCATGAAGCCACGCACATCGGCGGCAACCTGGGTCGCGAGATTGTTGCGCGGGTCGTACATCGTCAGCACGATGCCGTGGATCGTAAGATCGGCATTCAGCGTTTGCCTTACCGTCTCGACCGTCGAGAGCAATTGCGAGAGACCTTCGAGCGCGAAGAATTCGCATTGCAGCGGCACGACCACGCTGTCGCTCGCGGCGAGTGCGTTGATCGTCAGAAGGTTGAGCGACGGCGGGCAGTCGATAAGAACATAAGTGAAACGATTGAGTTCGGGGAGCTGCGTCTGCGCGTCGGCAAAGGCTTTCACCGCATTCCGCAGCCGGTAGGCACGATCCTTCTCGGAGGCGATCTCAAGTTCGACGCCGAGGAGATCGAGCGTCGAGGGCGCGATCGAGAGGCGTGGCACGGCGGTCGGCTGAACCGCTGCCTGCAGCGGCGCCTCGCCAATCATCACGTCGAAGGTCGAAACGGCGCGATTCTTCCGATCGATCCCGAGGCCCGTCGAGGCGTTGCCCTGTGGATCGAGGTCGATAATCAGCACCCGCTCACCAATAGCGGCCAGCGCAGTGCCGAGATTGATCGCCGTCGTCGTCTTGCCGACGCCGCCCTTCTGATTGGCGAGGACCAAAACGCGAAGATCGGGAGAATAAGCCACGCGCCGTCTCCGAAAACCGATTGCCTGCGCAGCCATGCGAGTCTCTAAATGTCTGTTTTAGAAGATTTTTCGCGGGTTACGCTGCAACTTACCCCCGCCGCGCCGAAGCGGCTTTGGCGCCTTCGTCATAGACGAGAAGCAGCCGACTCACCGACGCGGTTACGCTCGATTTCTCCATGATGCGGTATCGGCCCGTCGTGGACAAGGCTTTGAGCTCCCGATCGGCGTCTTGTCCCTTCAGAAAAACGCCGACAGCGCCCCTGGCGAGCAGATTTTCGGCATAGGTCAGAAGAACCCGCAGCGGCGCCAATGCTCGCGCGCTCACAGCCTCGATCGGATCGCCTAGATGATCGATGACCTTCTCAATCCGAGCGTTATGAATAACGGCCGGTGCCGATGTTTCACGTGAAACCTCGCGCAGGAAAGCGCATTTGCGCTGATCCGATTCGATGAGATGCATCCGCGCGCCGGGTGTCTCAGCGAGCCGGATCGCCGTGACGAGGCCCGGAAAGCCGCCGCCCGAACCAAGATCAGCCCAAAGCCTGGCCTGCGGCACCGCGGCCTGAACTTGCAGCGAATCGGCGATATGCCGCGTCCAGAGATGCGGCAGGGTGGAAGCGGCGACGAGGTTGATCGTTTTCTGCCATTTGCGTAGCAGTTCGGCGTAGATATCGAGGCGGTGGACGATCTCGGGCGGCAGCGGAAAGAACGCCAGCGCCGCGTCCCGGTCACGCTGTAGCTCGCTCGGCAGCTTACTCGGCAAGCGCGCGGCTCCGCCTCGCGTGGGATTTGGCATGAGCGGCGAGCAGGGTCAGCGCGGCGGGCGTGATCCCTTCGATCCGGCCGGCCTGCCCCAAAGTCTGCGGTTGGATGGCGACCAGCTTATCGCGCAGTTCGGCCGACAGGCCGGAGATCATTCGATAATCGAGGCTATCAGGCAGGCGCAAAGCCTCGTCGCGACGGAAACGCGCAATATCCTCGGCCTGGCGGTCCAGATAGACGGCATATTTGGCATCGATTTCGATCTGTGCCGCCGTCTTCGGGTCGACGCTGCCAAGCTCCGGCCAGATGCTGCGCAGAACGGCGAAATCAATCTCCGGAAAGCCGAGCAGGTCGAAACCCGTGCGGCGGACGCCATCCTGATTGATCTTGAGGCCGTGCCGCGCCGCCGCGTTGGGTGTCAGCGCCAGGCTTTCGAGCCGCGCGCGCGCTGCTTCCAGCGCCGCCGCCTTGACCCTGAAGGCCGCCGACCGCGCCCTGCCGACCATGCCAAGTTCGATGCCCTTGCCGGTAAGCCGCTGATCGGCATTATCGGCCCGCAAGGTCAGCCGGTACTCGGCGCGTGAGGTAAACATCCGATAGGGTTCGGTCACGCCCCGCGTGACAAGATCGTCGATCATCACGCCGAGATAAGCCTCCGAGCGATCGAAGCCGATCGGTGGCCGGCCACCGGCAAGCGCCGCCGCATTTAGTCCCGCGACAAGCCCCTGCGCCGCGGCCTCCTCATAGCCGGTCGTCCCGTTGATTTGCCCGGCAAGGAACAGGCCCGTGACACGCTTCGTCTCCAGCGCCGGGGTCAGCTCGCGCGGGTCGATGAAGTCATATTCGATCGCATAGCCCGGCTGGAGCATACGAACATGGGCGAGGCCGGGGATGGTGCGCAGGAAGGCATCCTGCAAATCGGCCGGCAGCGCCGTCGAAATGCCGTTGGGATAGACCGTCGGATCATCGCGGCCCTCCGGCTCGAGGAAAATCTGGTGCGCCTCGCGGTCGCCGAAGCGCATCACCTTGTCCTCGATCGATGGACAATAGCGCGGGCCGCGGCCGGAGATCGCGCCGGAATAGACGGGCGAATGGCCGATGTTCCGGCGGATCAGCTCGTGCCCGGCCTCGGTCGTCCGGGTGATGAAGCAATCGACCTGTGCGGTCGTGATAGCGGGCGTCAAAAAGGAGAAAGGCTCCGGCTCTTCGTCCCCGGGCTGGCGCTCCAGCATGTACCAATCGATCGTCGTCCCGTCGAGGCGCGGCGGCGTGCCGGTTTTCAGTCGGCCGAGGGCGAACCCATGCGCCAACAGGCTGGCCGAGAGCTTCTGCGCCGGCGGTTCCCCGACCCGGCCGGCGGGAATACGCTCGGTACCGATATGAATCATGCCGCGCAGAAACGTGCCGGTGGTCAGCACCAGAGCGCCGGTTGCGAGAATCCGCCCGTCCGCCAGCGCGAGGCCGGCGACGCGGCCTCCGCCAGTGCGGATTTCCGCCGCCTCGCCCTCGACAATCGTAAGGCCCGGCACAGCGGCAAGCGCCGCCTGCATGGCCGAGCGGTAGAGCTTACGGTCCATCTGCGCCCGCGGGCCGCGCACGGCAGGGCCTTTGGTGCGATTGAGAACGCGGAACTGGATTCCCGCTTCGTCCGCCACGCGGCCCATCAACCCATCGAGCGCGTCGACCTCGCGGACGAGATGGCCCTTGCCGAGACCGCCGATGGCCGGGTTGCAGGACATGGTGCCGATCCCGGCGACGGAATGGGTGACGAGCGCCGTGCGCGCGCCAAGGCGCGCGGCCGCAGCCGCAGCCTCGCAGCCGGCATGGCCGCCGCCCACCACGATGACGTCGAAGGTATTCGCGCTCACAGGCTCATCCAGGAATGTTTCACGTGAAACATATCATTTACCAATGCAGAAGCGGGCGAAGATTTCGCCGAGGACGTCCTCGACATCGATCCGCCCGATCAGACTTTCAAGCGCCTCGATAGCCGCACGCAGATCTTCGCTCAGCAATTCTACCGGACCACCGATGCCTGCGAGCGTCCGATCGAGCGCCGTTGCGGCCGCCAGGAAGGCCCGGCGATGACGCTCGCGGGTGATGACGCCGGATTCCGCCTCCCCCGCAGCGGCGCGCGCGAAACCGGCGAGCTTCTCCGTCAGGAGACCGAGATTGGCTCCGGTTTCAGCACTGATCGCCAGAAAACCCGGTGTCGCGCCGCCGTCAAGATCGCTCTTGCTGTGCAGCGCCCAGACCGGCACCTCTACAGGGAGATCGGCCGGCGGCGGCGCGCCCGTCTCGCTGAGCCAGAGAATGAGGTCCGCAGCTTCAGCGCGGGCGCGCGCGCGCGCGACCCCGATGCGTTCGATGGGGTCTGCGGTCTCGCGCAGGCCCGCCGTGTCAATCAAAACGAAGGCGAAGCCGCCGATATCGAGATGGACCTCGATCGCATCGCGCGTCGTTCCCGGGAGCGGCGAAACGATCGCCGCCTCGCGCCGGGCGAGCGCATTGAGCAATGTGGATTTGCCAGCATTGGGCGGCCCGGCGATCACGACCGTGACGCCCTCCCGGATGATCTCGCCCGCCCGGCCCTGCGCCAGCGCCGCCACAAGATCCTCCCGTACCGGCGCCAGCAGGCCCGCGAGTGCCTCCCGCGCCAGCGGCGCAACATCCGCCTCGTCGGCGAAATCAATCTCCGCCTCCAGGAGCGCGGCGGCCTCCAGCAGCTTAGACCGCCAGGATTCGGCCTTATGGCGCAGCGCGCCGCGCGTCTGGCGCAAAGCCTGACGGCGCTGCATTTCGGTTTCCGCGTCGATCAGATCGGCGAGGCCCTCGACCTCGGTCAGGTCGAGCTTGCCATTTTCGAAGGCGCGTCGCGCGAATTCACCGGCCTCCGCCGGACGCGTCTTCGGAAAGTTGGCCAGCGCCGCCAGCAGAGCGGCGATGACCGCCGGACCCCCGTGAACATGGAATTCGGCGCAATCCTCGCCCGTGAAGCTCGCCGGAGCCGGAAAATAGAGGCAAAGTCCGCGATCGATCGGCTCACCGCTTGCAGGATCGGCGAATGTCGCCAAGCTCGCCTTGCGCGCCGGGGGCACTTTCCCGACAATCGCCGCCAAAATCTTCGGAACTCCGGCACCGGAAAGGCGTAAAACCGCCAGTGCCGCGCGCCCCGTTCCCGAGGCGAGTGCATAGATCGTCTCCGGCGCAGATGTTGCGCCGCTCAGTTCAAGGCCCCTCATGTCCAACGAACTCGCCAAGGCCGCCAGCCCCTATCTGCTGCAACATAAGGACAATCCCGTCCATTGGCGGCTCTGGAGCCCCGCGGCGCTCGCGGAGGCAGAGGGCGCCAACAAGCCGATCCTGCTCTCGGTCGGCTATGCCGCCTGCCATTGGTGCCATGTGATGGCACACGAAAGTTTCGAGGATGCTGCGACTGCAGCGGTCATGAACGAGCTTTTCGTGAACATCAAGGTCGATCGCGAGGAGCGGCCGGACATCGATCATATCTACATGCAGGCGCTGCATGCGTTCGGCGAGCACGGCGGCTGGCCGATGACCATGTTCCTGACGCCGCGCGGCGAGCCTTTCTGGGGTGGCACCTATTTCCCGAAAGAGGCGCGCTACGGCCGCCCGGCTTTCGTCACGGTGCTGCGCAGCGTCGCCCGAGCCTTTCACGATGATCGAGGTAAAATTACCTCAAATGCGGAAGCTGTGCGGCAATCGCTTGGCCAGGTTCAGCCGATCTTGGCAGACGCAGCTCCCTTGAGCCTGGCCCTCGCCGACGCTCTGGCGCCGAAGCTGGCCGATTATGTCGATCCGGTTGACGGCGGCCTGCGTGGCGCACCGAAATTCCCCAATCCGGCGATCTTCGAATTTCTCTGGCGGGCTGACGATCGTCTGGCCCACAAAACCTACCGCGATCTCGTGCGTCTGACGCTCACCAAAATGTCGGAAGGCGGCATCTACGATCATCTCGGCGGCGGCTACGCGCGCTATTCGACTGACGACCGCTGGCTCGTGCCGCATTTCGAAAAGATGCTCTACGACAACGCGCAGATTCTCGAATTGCTCGCGCTCGCCTGGCAGCATTTTGGCGACGAACTCTTTCGTCAGCGCGCTTACGAGACGGTCGGCTGGCTCGCGCGCGAGATGACCAATGCCGGCGGCGGCTTCTGCGCTTCGCTCGATGCCGACAGCGAAGGCGAGGAAGGCAAATTCTATGTCTGGACCTGGCCCGAACTCGTCGAAGTCCTTGGCGCCGAGGACGCGGCCTTCTTCGGCAAATTCTACAATGCCTCGCGAATCGGCAATTGGGCCGAGGAAAAGCATGGCAAAAGCGTCACGATTCTCAATCGTCTCGAACTGAAAACGCCGCCGACGGCGGAAGAGGAAGCGCGCCTCGCGCCGCTCCGGCAAAAACTCTTTGCTGTGCGCGAGACGCGCGTGCATCCCGGCCTCGACGATAAGATCATGGCCGATTGGAACGGCTTGATGATCGCCGCGCTTGTCCATGCGGCGACGACATTCGGCGAACCGCGCTGGATCGCACTGGCCACGCGAGCCTATCATTACATCGTCGATCGTCTGCAATTCACCGATGACGATGGCGCGCGGCGTCTCGCCCATAGCACGCGCGCTGGTGTCGTCGTGAAGCCCGGCCTCGCGCTCGATCATGCGGCGATGGCGCGCGCCGCTCTCACCTTGCACGAAGCGCGGCATATGACGGGCGCTGAACTCGCATCTTACGATTATCTCGCCGACGCCATCGCCTTCACGCAGGCGATCGCCCGTCATCATATCGATGCGCAGACGGGTCTCATCGCGATGGCGGCGGACGACGCGCGCGATATTGTCATCCGCCTGACGCCGACGTCGGACGACGCCATTCCCAACGCCCATTCCGTCACGCTCGATGTGCTGGCACGCCTCGCGGCGGCGACGAGCGACGAGACATGGCGCGCCCGGGCCGATGCGCTCTTTGCTGCCGTCACACCGGCCGTCACTGCGCAGCCCATCGGCCATGTCGGCATTTTGAATGCGCTTGATCTTTATCTGCGCGGCCGCGAGATCGTTGTCGCGGGGCCGCAGCGCCAGGCGCTTTATGAAGCCGCGCTCGCCGCGCCTTTCGACACGCGCATGGTGCTCGAACTCGAACCCGGCGCCACGCTGCCGCCGGGCCATCCGGCGCAGGCGCAGATCGCCGCGGCTGGCACGGCGGCTGCTTTCGTCTGTTCGGATGGCGTGTGCGCGCTGCCGGTTCATGATATTGCCGGACTGGGCGCTCTGCTCGCGCTTAAAAATTAAAGGGGCCGCGATGACCCACACCGAAAAGTCCTTGACGCAGAGCGAAACGCCGCCGGACGAAGATCCCGTCATCCGCACGATCACCATGCCGGCGGACACCAATGCTTATGGCGATATTTTCGGCGGCTGGCTGATGTCGCAGATGGATCTTGCGGGCAGCAATGTCGCCTCGCGCATCGCGCGCGGGCGCGCCTCGACCGTGCGTGTCGAGGCGATGAACTTCCTGCGCCCGGTGCGTGTCGGCGATGTGGTGAGTCTTTATGGCCGGCTTGTCACGCGCGGCCGCACGTCAATGAAGATCGAGGTCGAGGCCTGGAGCCGCGCCCGCGACAGCGAGGAGACGGTGAAGGTCACCGAAGCGGTCTTCACCTTTGTCGCCATCGATCCGGTGACACGGCGCCCACGGCCCTTGCCGGAGGACTAAGCGCGAGCGTCAATACGCCCGCGCCCGTAGCCTAGGTATTCATCGACTCGAAGAAGCTCGCATTGCCCTTCGGTGTCTCGCGCAATTTGCCGAGCAGGAATTCGATCGCGTCGACCGTGCCCATCGGGTTGAGAATGCGGCGGAGCACGTACATCTTCTTGAGGATGTCGGCGGGAACGAGCAGTTCTTCCTTGCGGGTGCCGGAGCGGGCGATGTCGATCGCCGGATAGCTGCGCTTGTCGGCGACCTTGCGGTCGAGGATGATTTCCGAATTGCCGGTGCCCTTGAATTCCTCGAAGATCACTTCGTCCATGCGCGAGCCGGTATCGATCAGCGCCGTCGCGATAATGGTCAGCGAGCCGCCTTCCTCGATATTGCGCGCGGCGCCGAAGAAGCGCTTGGGCCGCTGCAGGGCATTGGCATCGACGCCGCCGGTCAGCACCTTGCCGGAGGACGGCACCACGGTGTTGTAGGCGCGGCCGAGGCGCGTGATCGAATCGAGCAGGATCACCACATCGCGGCCATGCTCGACAAGGCGCTTGGCCTTCTCGATGACCATTTCGGCGACCTGCACATGCCGCACCGCGGGCTCGTCGAAGGTCGAGGAAACGACCTCGCCCTTCACCGAGCGCTGCATGTCGGTGACTTCCTCCGGCCGCTCGTCGATGAGCAGCACGATCAGATAACATTCGGGATGGTTGGTGGTGATCGACTGCGCGATGTTCTGCAGCAGCACGGTCTTGCCGGTACGCGGCGGCGCGACGATCAAGGCGCGCTGGCCCTTGCCGATCGGCGAAACGATGTCGATGACGCGGGCGGAAAAGTCTTTCTTCGTCGGGTCTTCGATCTCTAGCTTCAGCCGTTCGTCGGGATAGAGCGGCGTCAGATTGTCGAAATGGACCTTGTGGCGGATTTTCTCCGGGTCCTCGAAATTGATCGTATTGACCTTGAGCAGCGCGAAATAGCGCTCGCCCTCTTTGGGGCTGCGGATCAGGCCCTCGACCGTATCGCCGGTGCGCAGGCCGAAGCGGCGGATCTGCGAGGGCGAGACATAAATGTCGTCGGGACCGGCGAGATAATTGGCGTCGGGCGAACGCAGGAAGCCGAAACCGTCCTGCAGCACCTCGATGACGCCCTCGCCGACGATCTCGATGTCGCGGCTGGCGAGCTGCTTTAAAATCGCGAACATCAATTCCTGCTTGCGCAGGATCGAGGCGTTCTCGACCTCATGTTCCTCGGCGAAGGCGAGGAGTTCGGTGGGTGATTTTGATTTTAATTCTTGAAGTTTAATATCCCGCATCGGGATTTCTGTCCTTGGAAGGGCGCTCGAAAGCGCGCCGGGGTGGGAGGGCCCAAAACGGGCGGTAATCCTGGGAAGGGCAGGCCAATGCCTTAGCTAAGGCGCTTCACGGGGCGCGCCGACATATCGCCTGCAGGGGAAGAACCAGAAGATAGAACCTTTTGAGCTGTTTGACAACTGCGCTCCTGCACCAGCCCAAGCTGCGCACAGAATCAGGAGCGAATGCGACGCCGGTCAGGCGCCGCGGCGGCCGCAGTTCAATATTTCGAATTGATCGGTACCGGCGCGCCGTTCCAATCGAACTTCCAGTTGAGGCCCGCACGGACGGCGTGGAATGCGGCATGCGTATGCTCCGCACCGTCGCCGCCCAACTGCGTCGCGGCGGTTCCGAGATCGGTGTAGAGATATTCCGCCTTGGCTGTCAGATTCCGGGTCAGGGCATATTCGACGCCCGCGCCCGCCGTCCAGCCGGTGTGCACGCCGCCGGTCGAGAAACTATCCGGACCAAGCGCGATCTGATTATGCGTATCGCCGTAGGCGAAGCCGCCGGTGACGAAGGGCAGGACATTGCCGAAGGAAAGGCCGAGCCGCGCCCGCGCCGAACCCCACCAGTCGAGCTGCGAGGAGCCGGTCAGCACCCCGGCCGGCGTCGCCAGCGATCCGTAATCGGCCCGCAAGGTCGAGCCCTGGAAATCTGTCTCGCCGCCGAGGACAACGCTGGAGGCCGGAAACTGATAGTTGAAGCCCGCCTCGCCGCCCCCGGCGAAGCCGGCCGGATTGGCGCTCAGGCCACCATAGGGTCCGCTCAACGTCTGGCCGCCGAAGGCGCCGCCAGCCGTCGCGCCGAGATAGAAGCCGGTCCACGAAAAGGCAGGCGGGGCGGCATAGATCGCCGGGGCGCTGGCGCTCGTCAGGTCAGCCGCCCGCGCGCCCGCAACAAGTGCGAGCACCGCAGAAAAGGCCAAAAGACCGGACCGGACCATGCCGAAAAATCCCCGAATGCCGCCGGAAGGTAATCCAAACCCGCCCGCCCCGCACATTAAATGGCGTTCATACGGTTAAAGGCCAAGCCCCTCACCACGAATGTGCGAAAACGCACGCCCGCCCACGCTTTTTGAAAACCGCCGGATGGGTGTGGCGCCGCCGCATCACTCGGATGCCAGGCGAACGCCGGCAGCCAGAGCCGCCACCAAAAAAATTTAATAAATTCAGTACTTTGGCACGACCGGGGTCGGCGGCGTCAGCCATTCGAACCGCCAGTCCACCCCCGCGCGGACGACATTCAGCGTCGGATGGGCGGAATGGTCGTTGGCGGGCGCAAAGGTCAGCTCGCCCGGCGTCTGGTAATATTGCGGGCCGAGATCGACGTGGAGGTATTCCGCCTTCACCGACAGATTGCGGGTGACCTGATATTCGATGCCGGCGCCCGCGGTCCAGCCCGTGCGGGTCGAGCCGACCGAGAAATTGCCGAAGGGATCAGCCCCCGGCTCGACGCGATATTGATCGACATGGCCGAAGGAGGCGCCGCCCGTCACATAGGGCAGGATATTGCCGAAGGCATAGCCGAACCGCGCCCGCGCCGTCGCGAACCAGTCGAGCTTGGTGTCGTTGGCGATCGCGCCGCCGCCGAGGTCATAGCCGCCGGCATTGGTGCGCACCGTCGACCCGTCGAAGTCGCCTTCGACGCCGACGACATAATCGGTGCCCGGAAACTGGTAGTTGATCCCCGCCGTGCCGCCGCCGAGGAAGCCGCTCGATGACAGGCTGCCGGAATTGTCGAGCACGCCGGCGCTGTAATGATTTTGGCGGACGTCGCCGCCGCCATAGCCGGCGTTGAGGCCGATATAGAGGCCGGTCCATTCCGGCGGAGGCGGAGGCGGCGGCTCATAGGCCGGCGGCGCCTTGTCGCTGGGGAGATCACCCGCGAAGGCGCTTCCGACGCAGACAAGTGCGACGGCGCTCGACATCAGCAGGGCGCGAATCATCTTACAAGGGCCTCAAACCGGCGATGTTCCGGTTGGAGCTTTAGAGCAAATTCCTGGCCGGACAATGCTCTGCATGCCGCTCGCGGCATTTTCCGCCCGGCTGTCTCTGTGCGGCAACAGGAGCGGCGCGGACGTCCGAGAACGAAAAAGGCCGGTGACTTGCGCCACCGGCCTCCGAATGCCCCCCGCAGAAACGGGATCAGTATTTGGCCACGACCGGAGCGGGCGGCGCGAGGAAATCGAATTTCCAGTTCAGACCGGCGCGGACGGTGTGAAACGCGACCTTCGTATTGATCGAACCATCACCATCGAAGGGGAAGCCGGAATAGTTCCAGGTTCCGAGATCCGTATAGAGATATTCGATCTTGGCCGTCAGGTTATGCGTGATCGCATATTCCACGCCGGCGCCGGCCGTCCAGCCGGTCCGCGTTCCCGACCAGCTAAAGCTCTCCGGACCTTCAGTGATGAAATCGGAAACCCGCCCGTAGGCGAAGCCGCCCGTCGCGTAAGGCAGGATATTGCCGAAAGCATAGCCGATGCGGCCGCGCGCGGTGCCCCACCAGTTAACTTTGGTCCCGAAATCGACCTGATAGGGGTCAACTTCTTCGTCGAAATACGTGCCCTTCAGCGTCGATCCCTGGAAGTCGGCCTCGACACCAATAACGAAGTTGGAATTATCGAATTGATAATTATAGCCGATCTGGCCGCCACCCGAGAAGCCGCCGGAATTCGTCTGCGATTGGTCGCCAATGAAAACATCAAACGGAGAAGCGACGCTAAAATTACCCGCGGAAATGCCAGCGTTGGCGCCGATGTAGAAGCCTGTCCAGGAGAAGACCGGCGGCGGCGGCGCATAGAGCGGCTCGCCTTTGGTGCTCGGCAGGTCGGCGGCGAAAGCGGCGCCGGCCATAACAACAAACGCGCTGGATAACAGAAGCGAACGAATCATTATATTCTTCCCTTACGTAAACTTGGAACTGGGAAGCATTAGCGGGGGTGCCCCGAGCGTCACAACCACAATTGCCGATGGCCAACCTGAATCTCCACGGCTGTGCTCTCGGTGCTACACATTGGGTGCGGGCCAAAGAAAAGGCCGGTGACTTGCGCCACCGGCCTCCGAATGCCCCCCGTAGAAACGGGATCAGTATTTGGCCACGACCGGCGGCGGCGGAGGCGGCGCGAACCAGTCGCCAAAACGCCAGTTGAGGCCGAGGCGGACAATATTCGCGGTGAAATGCTCGCTGTATTGTATGCCCGGATCCAGGTCGGTGTATTCGTCATTCACGCCGTGATTGCCGAGGTCGACGTAGAGATATTCGGCCTTGAAGCTCAGGTTCTGCGTGATCGCATATTCGAGGCCGGCGCCGGCGGTCCAGCCCGTCCAGGTATGCGTCCAGCTATCACTGTAGTCATCCCCGTACGAATATCCGCCGTAGTCATAGTCCTTCACGTTGCCGAAAGCGGCGCCGCCGGTGACATAAGGCAGGAGGTTGCCGAAGGGCGTCGAGACCGCATAGCCAATGCGGGCCCGCGCTGTAGCCAGCCAATTGAGCTTGGATCCATACGTCTCGCCATATGAATAATCAGCATAGTTGTCGGTGTAACTATCTTCGCCCTTGATATCGCTCCAGTCGAAATCGCCCTCGAAGCCGAGCACGAAATTGGAGGTGGGGAACTGATAATTGAAGCCGACCGTGCCACCGGCGACGAAGCCACTGCTCGTTAACTTCTCGTGGTAGCTATAACCCTCGCCATAGGGGTCATACTCGTTATAGTTCACATTGTTGCCGCCGTAGCCGCCGTTGACACCAATGTAAAAGCCGGTCCAGGAGAAAATCGGCGCCGGCGGCGGTGCGTAGACCGGCTCACCCTTGGTGCTGGGCAAATCGGCGGCGAAAGCCGCACCCGCAGCGACGACACAAATTGCGCTGGACAATAGAAGTGTGCGAATCATTTTCTTCCCCTACGTCAATCTGGGACTGAAAAGACCATCAGCGAAAATCCCTCCCTCCACAATTGCAATCGCGGTCGCGCGGGCCGAATCTCGGTGCCTGTGCTCTCGGCGCTACAATTTGCGCGATGGCCCAATCCGACCGCGCGAGCTCGATACTGGAGCGAGGGATTAAGCAGCGCGCGCGGCCGCCAGGCTTGACGCATTCCCCGTCCCCCTTCGCATCCACTCAAGTAAAAAGGGGCGCCAGCTTCTGCCCAAAGAAAAAGGCCGGTGACTTGCGCCACCGGCCTCCGAATGCCCCCCGTAGAAACGGGATCAGTATTTGGCCACGACCGGCGGCGGGGGCGGCGGCGCGAACCAGTCGCCAAAGCGCCAGTTGAGGCCGAGGCGGACAATATTCGCGGTGAAATGCTCGCTGTATTGTATGCCCGGATCCAGGTCGGTGTATTCGTCATTCACGCCGTGATTGCCGAGGTCGACGTAGAGATATTCGGCCTTGAAGCTCAGGTTCTGCGTGATCGCATATTCGAGGCCGGCGCCGGCGGTCCAGCCTGTCCAAGTATGCGTCCAGCTATCACTGTAGCCAGTCTCGTCCGAATACCCGCCGTAGTCATAGTCCTTCACGTTGCCGAAAGCGGCGCCGCCAGTGACATAGGGCAGGAGGTTGCCGAAGGGCGTCGAGACCGCATAGCCAATGCGGGCCCGCGCTGTAGCCAGCCAATTGAGCTTGGATCCATACGTGTCGCTATATGAATAATCGCCAAAATATGACTCCGTGTAGCTATCTTCGCCCTTGATATCGCTCCAGTCGAAGTCGCCCTCGAAGCCGAGCACGAAATTGGAGGTGGGGAACTGATAGTTGAAGCCGACCGTGCCACCGGCGACGAAGCCGCTGCTGGTCAGCTTTTCGTGGCTGCTGTAGCCCTCTCCATAAGGGTCGTACTCGTTATACTGCACATTGTTGCCGCCGTAGCCGCCGTTGACACCGATATAAAAGCCGGTCCAGGAGAAGATCGGCGCCGGCGGCGGTGCATAGACCGGCTCACCCTTGGTGCTGGGCAGATCGGCAGCGAAAGCCGCCCCCGCAGCGACGACACAAATTGCGCTAGACAATAGAAGTGTGCGAATCATTTTTTCCCCCAAGAAAAAGCGTAACGCTACGTAAAGCTATGGGCGGAAACCTGCCGACCCGCAACTTCAATTGCATTTCCGCGGGATGATTCCCCAGGGTTGTGTCTCAGGCGCCACATTCCTCTGCGGAAGCATTATCTTTTCCTCTGCGGAACCACTATTTTTGGTGAAAATGAAAATCGATTTTTCCACTCTGCCGCTCGCCCCGCATGCTTTCAGCGAAGCGCCGATGACGTTTTGCAAAAGCGAGCACAAAAGGATTCTGTCCTCGATCATGGACATCCTGCTGGTCGAGACCGGCCATCGCGTGGCGCGGGAGAACTGGCAGGCGGCGCAATTGCGCAATCTGCTCGCTCATGCGGCCCAACGTTCGGCGTTCTGGCGACAAAGGATCGGCACGCGGAAAAGCTACGCTGACGTCAGACTTTCCTCGCTCCCAGCCCTGACGCGGGCCGACCTGCGACAACAAGTTGCGCGCGAAGGCTCGCTGATGCCGCCCGGCAGCGAGCCGACGCAGAAACATGCAACGTCCGGCTCTTCCGGCGTACCCGTCGAATTCTTCGTCTCGCGCATGAATGGTTATTACAACAGCGTCCGCGGCCTGGCCCAACATTTCATCGATGGGCGCGACCTGTCGCTCAGCATCACGCGGTTCAAAAGCCTGTTCACCGACGATCCGTGCGGATTTACAGTATCCAAGGTCGATAACCCGTATGGCCTGCAGGGTTTCGTCCTGAGAGGCGCCTACAAAAAAATAGAGTTCACGCACCCCGATCTCAAGGCGCTCAGCAAGGAGCTGCGCCGCGACCCCATCGGCCTGATGATCGCGCAGCCGCGCATTGTCGAGGCGCTGTTGCAATTCGCGGGCGTCGATTTCTTCAAGGAAGCTGGTGTCGCCATCTGGCTTTCGCTCGGCGACCGGCCGTCTCAGTCGGCGCGGGACGCTTTGTCGAGCGTCGGGATACCGGTCACCGCCAATTATTCCTGCGAGGAAATCGGCATGATTGGGTATGAATGTGGGTCGGCGCCGAATTTCTATCATGTCTGCACCAGCAACGTCCTGGTCGAGATCGACCAGACCACGCTGGCAGATTTCGACGGTCAGCCGGCCGGACGCGTGCTGCTGACGCATCTGCATTCCTATGCGACGCCTTTCATCCGCTATGACGTCGGCGACATCGCGAGCCTGCACAAATCCTGCCCCTGCGGCCATCAGGGCCCGGCGCTCTCGAATATCTACGGGCGCAGCAAGCAATTGCTGAAACATGCCGATGGAAGTTTGTCGCCCTTCCTGATCCGTGGCGCCGACATACTCGCGGTCGCCGACATTTCGGAATTTCGTATCCGCCAGACCGAGCTGCAAACGATCGTCGTCGAAATCGCCGCGCCGGAAACCTTGCCGCCGGCCAAGATCGACGCCTTCCGGCAGCTCGTTAAGACCTATGCCGGCGAAGGTTTCGATATCCAGGTGAACCAGGTGCCGAAAATCGATTGGGGTCGCGACACCAAGCGCCTCGGCTTCCGCAACGAATTGCTGTCCTGAACGGCCCCTGGCCCGCGGCAATGAAACGAGATCCCGGATGGGCCCGCAGTCTTCACGGTGAAACATGAAGCTCGATTTTTCCACCTTGCCGCTCTTGCCACGCGCTTTCAGCGAAACGCCGATGACATTTTGCGACACCGAGGACAAGAGGGCCCTGTCCTCCATTATGGACATCCTGCTGATCGAGACAGGAAGCCGCGAGGCGCGGGAGAACTGGCAGGCGGCGCAATTGCGCAATTTGCTGGCCCATGCGGCGCAACGCTCGGCGTTCTGGCGTCAAAGGCTCGGCGCACTAAAAAGCTACACTGACGTCAAACTTTCTTCGCTGCCGATCCTGACACGCGCCGAATTGCGCGAGCAGGTCGCGCGCGAAGGTTCGTTGCTGCCGCCTGGAGGCCCCGAGCCGATACAGAAACATGCGACGTCCGGTTCTTCAGGCGTTCCTGTCGAATTCTTCGTCTCGCGCATGAACGGCCAGTACAGCAGCGCCCGCGGCCTGGCCCAGCACTTCATCGACGGAAACGACCTTTCCCTCAACTCGACCCGGCTCAAAAGCCGGATCATCGACGATCCGCGCGGATTCACCGTATCCAAAGTCGGCACGACACACGGCCTGCACGGTTTCGTCTCGAGAGGCTCCTACAAAGAGATAAAATTCACGCAGCCCAACTTCAAAGCCCTCTGGAAAGAACTGCGCCGCGACCCCGTCGGCCACTTGGTCGCGCAGCCGCATATTATCGACACGCTATTTCAATTCGTGGATGCAAAATCCTTCAAGGAGGCCAATCTCGCCACGTGGACCTCCCTTGGCCACCGGCCTTCGTCATCGGTCCGTAATGCTCTCTCGGGCGTCGGAATACCGACCTCCGCCAGATATTCCGCCGAAGAAGTTGGCTTGATCGCACAAGAATGCCGGATGACGCCCGATTTCTATCACGTCTGTGGCAGCAATGTTCTTGTAGAGATCGATGAAAGCGAGCCGATTGATCTCGACGGCCAGACGGCCGGCCGCGTCCTGGTGACGCGTCTTCATTCCTACGCCACGCCTTTCATCCGCTATGACATTGGCGACATCGCGAGCCTGCACAAATCCTGCCCCTGCGGTTACCAGGGTCCGGTGCTCTCGAATATCTACGGCCGCACCAAGCAATTGCTCAAACATCCCGACGGGCGCGTGACGCCCTTCTTCGTTCGCGGCGCGGACGTGCTCGAGATCGCCGCCATCTCGGAATTCCGCATCCGCCAGACCGAATTGCAAACGATCGTCGTCGAAATCGCCGCATCTGACACTTTGCCGGCCACCAAGATCGACGCCTTCCGCGAGCTTATCAGGTCATATGCCAGCGCGGATTTTGACATTCAGATCCGGCAGGTGCCCAGGATCGACTGGGGCGCCGACACCAAGCGCCTCGGCTTCCGCAACGAATTGCTGTCCTGATCTCGCTCCGACTTGGGACTTGGGAGCGCGGCAAAAGCAGCCCAAAGAAAAAGGCCGGCAGCTTGCGCTGCCGGCCTCCGAATGCCCCCCGTCAAGGTGGGTCAGTATTTGGCAACCACGGGCGCCGGCGCCGGTGGCTCGAACCAGTCAAACCTGTAGTTCAGACCGGCGCGGACAATGTTGACGGTTGTCCGTTCCCGAAGGCTGAAATTATAACTCCCGGTATCGCCAATGTCCCCGCTGATCGAATAGAGAGTCGCCGGAGACAGACTGACGTAGAGATATTCGGTCTTGAAGGAGAGGTTCGGCGTGATCTGATACTCAAGGCCAGCACCCGCGGTCCAACCGGTCTGGAAGTGTTGAACCGAGTCGCCAAAGGCCCCGGTGTCACCGTCGACATCGTAATTGACGTTGTAATAGGAGCTGGTTTGGCCATAGGCGAAACCGCCGGTCACGTAGGGTAAGATATTGCCGAACGCATAGCCAAGCCGAGCGCGCGCTGTGCCGAGGTATTGGAGATGCGACCCTGCATCGGCATCGGCGCTAAAAACATCACCGACATTAAGCGACGCGCCAAGGCGGCCGCGGATCGATGACCAGTCAATATCAGCCTCTATGCCCGCCACGAAATTGGAGGCCGGAAACTCATAATTGTAGCCAATCTGGCCGCCGGCGAGGAAGCCGCTCGAGGTGATGTTGGCGTTGCCGTTGCCGCTAATCGTCGTAGCGCCTTCGCCTTCACCCTCGGTTGCATATCCATCGAACGGATAAACGAAGCGATCACCGCCATAGCCGCCGTTGACGCCGAGATAAAAGCCCGTCCAGGTCGGCGGAGGCGGCGGAGGCGGTGCATAGACCGGCTCGCCCTTTGTGCTGGGCAAATCCGCGGCGAAAGCGCCCCCAATGGCCATTAGCGAGAGTGCGCTCGATAAAAGAAGAGAACGAAGCATTTTTTCCCCCAAAAGAAGCAGAGCCTGAAGAGAACGAATGAGCGAAAAGCGGCCTACCTGCAACTCTAGATTGTAATACGAGACCTGATTCCGGAACGGTTGTGTCCCTCAGGACACATTTCCGGTTGGTAAAATCGCCTTGGTGCGATCAATTTTTTAAAGCATCTCAATCCGTAAACGGATTATGCGTCTGCCTCGGCAACGCCCGTGCTTTGCTGCTGCGCAGCTTTCGGTATCCGGGTGGGCGCGTCACGGATCAATCGGACCCGCGACACCAGCGCCCGGCTTCGCAACGGATGGCTGATCTGATTTCGCTCCGCCTGAGAGTGCGGCGAAAGCGACCCAAAGAAAGAGGCCGGCAGCTTGCGCCACCAGCCTCCGAATGCCCCCCGTAGAAACGGAATCAGTATTTCGCCACAACCGGCGGCGGTGGCGGCGGCGCGAACCAGTCAAACTTCCAGTTCAGGCCGACGCGAACGATGTTCGCGGTAAAATGCTCGTAGACATTGTCATAAATATCGGCACCGAGATACTCGGAGTCGCCCAAGTGCTTGCCGAGGTCGACATAGAGATATTCGGCCTTAAAGCTCAGGTTCGGTGTAATCGCATATTCGAGGCCTGCGCCGGCCGTCCAGCCGGCCCAGGTATGCCCAAAGCTTTCGCTTTCGCCCTCGCCATCGTCGTATTCATAGCTGTAACTTTCGACGTTGCCGAAGGCGCCGCCGCCCGTGACATAGGGCAAGAGGTTGCCGAAGGGCGTCGTCACCGCATAGCCGATGCGGGCACGGGCCGTCGCCAGCCAGTTCAGCCGCGAGCCAACGCCAGCGCCTTCGCTACCCCCGTCGTCGGAAAAGCCCTCGGATAAATCACCGCGGATATTGCTCCAGTCGAAATCGCCCTCGACACCGAGGACGAAATTCGATGACGGAACCTGATAATTGTAACCAATCGTGCCACCGGCGACGAAACCGCTGGACGTGAGTTTCTCGCGTGACTCTTCGAAGATCGCGCCGCCTTCGTCTTCCTGGCTGTCGAAACTGACGTTGTTGCCGCCGTAGCCGCCATTGACGCCGAGATAAAAACCCGTCCAGGAGAAAACCGGCGGCGGCGGCGCATAGACCGGCTCGCCTTTGGTGCTCGGCAGATCGGCCGCGAAGACGGTGCCGGCGGCCACAAGGGATAGGGCGCTGGACAGAAGCAACGCGCGTATCATTTTTCCCCCGACAGAAAGCGTAACGCTACGTAACCCATGAGGGGAATTCTGCCGCGCCACAACATTTATCGTCCCGTTAGCGGCGCATTCCCTTAAGCTTGTGTCCCGCGGGACACGTTTTGACGGACTCACAAGCGGCAGCGGTAAAGCTTATCCCCTCAGTGCTCCTTCGGATCGCCGATATGAAGCTCGATTTCTCCGCCCTGCCGCTTCGGCCCGATGCGCTCAGCCAGGCGCCCACGCGATTCTGTGACCCGGGCTACAAGAATACCCTCGCGTCTTTGATGGATCTGATCCTCATCGAGACCGGTCCCCGCGGCGCGCGGGAGAACTGGCAAGCGGCGCAATTGCGCAATCTGCTCGCCCATGCGTCGCGGCGCTCGCCGTTCTGGCGCCAGAGGTTCGGGGCGCCAAGCGACGCAACCAAAACCCCGTTGGCATTCCTACCAGTCCTCACCCGTGCCGATGTGGCTCAGCAGGCGATGCGCGAAGGGTCGCTGCTCCCCGCCACCGCCACATCACCCGTGCAAAAGCACGCGACCTCCGGCTCATCCGGCACGCCGGTTGAGTTCTTCATTTGCGAGATGAACAGCCTCTACAACAACCTGCGCTCCTTCGCGCAATATTTCATCGACGGCCTCGACATTTCCTACAACCGTGTGCGGTTCAAGACCGGCCTCGTCGAGAATAAAGCGGGCTTCACCGTCAGGCACGACAAGGGCTGGAACAATCTCCAGGGCTTCGCCAAGACCGGCACCTCGAAATTCATCACCTACACGCGGCCCGACATCGCCTCGCTTTGCAAGGAGCTGAAAAGCGCGCCGGTCGGCTATCTCGTCTCGACGCCGCAGCTCGTCGAATGGCTGCTGACGCAGGTCGAGCCTTCATTCCTGAAAGACATCGGAACGCAGCGGATAACGCTGATCTCCGGCTCGCTCGACGCACAGACGCGCGCGCGGCTTGCAGACGTCAATATCCCCGTCAGTACCACCTATTCGACGGAAGAGATCGGCAAGATCGCGCATGAATGTGCGAAACGTCCTGGCCACTTCCACGTCACGACGAGCAATGTCATCGTTGAGGTCGACATGAGCGCGCCCGTCGAAGTCGACGGCGTACCTCTCGGCCGGGTGCTCGTCACGCATCTCCACTCCTATGCAACACCCTTCATCCGCTACGACGTCGGCGATCTTGCGCGGCTCTCATCCCGCTGCCCCTGCGGCCATGACGGGTCGGTGCTGACGAACATCTACGGGCGCTCGAAGCAATTGCTCAAACACGCCGACGGGCGCATCTCGCCGTTCTACGTTTGGGGTCGGATGCTGATCGATATCGTCAAGTTCGACGAATACCGCATCCGGCAGACCGATCTCGAAACGATCGTCGTCGAGATCGTCGCGCCTGAGTCGCTGCCGCCGGAAAAACGCGAAGCGGTTCGCAGACTCGTCGCCGCCAATGCCGGTGCGGATTTCAACGTGCGCGTCGAGCAGGTGCCACGGATCGACTGGGGCCGCGACGTCAAGCGGCTCGCCTTCCGCAACGAACTTCTGAACTGAATCGCGTGCGAAGCCTCAAAACGGCTTCAGCACGACAAGCAGCACGATGCCGACGAGAAGGAGCGTCGGGACTTCGTTCAACATGCGGTAGAATCGCGCCGGGCGCGTATTCCGATCGGCGGCAAATCGCCACCGTGCCGCGACGAGATAGACGTAGAGTACCGTCATCAGCAGAACGAGCAGAAATTTCCAGTTGAGCCAGGCGGCCTTGAAAAAATCCGCCTTGATCGCAAGCGCCAGCCCTGTCGCGTAAACAAGCACGAGTGCCGGCCGCATGATGATGACGTCGAGCTTCCTCTCCATCACCTTGAACGTCTCGGATTGGTCGGAGCCTATTGCTGCGGCGGCGTGATAGACGAAAAGCCGCGGCAAATAGAACATCCCGGCCATGAAGGCGATGACCGCGATGATGTGCAGCGCCTTGATCCAGAGATAGGCCTGATCCATGTCACGTCTCCGGCCGCAGCAAGGCCAATAGAGCTTCCACATTGGCCAGCGGCGTTTCTGGCAAAATGCCGTGACCGAGATTGAAAATATGCGGCCGTCCGGCAAAAGCCGTTTCGATATTGCGCACCGCCTCAGTCAGCGGCGTACCGCCCGCAATCAGCACAAGCGGATCAAGGTTGCCCTGCAGCACAACGCCAGGGGGCACCAACCGCGCCGCGGTCGCCGGATTGACAGATGTGTCGAGCCCGATGGCATCGGCCCCCGTCGCCGTCGCATAATCCGTCAGCGACAGGCCGATCCCGCGCGGGAAAGCGATAATCTTCGTCTGCGGATAGCGCGCCCGCAGCGCGCTAACGATCCGCTTCACCGGCGCGATACTCCAGCGGGCAAGTTCCGCCGGCGCCAGCGCCCCCGCCCAGCTATCGAAAATCTGCACGCAATCGACGCCGGCGGCGATCTGCCGCGAAAGATAAGCGATCGAACCTTCCGTCAGCCGCTCGATCAAAGCATTGAAAAGGGCCGGATCGCGGTAAGCGAAAAGCCGTGCCGGCGCCTGATCCGGCGTGCCGTGTCCAGCGATCATATAGCTCGCGACCGTAAACGGCGCGCCACAAAATCCGATCAATGCCGTCTTCGGCGGCAATTCCGCCTTGACGAGACGGATTGCTTCCGAAACCGGTTCGAGACGATCGAGATCAATCGCCTCACGCAGCGCGCCGAATTCCTTGGCGCCAGTAATAGGTGCCAATTGCGGCCCCTGGCCAGATTCGAACTCGACCTTCTGTCCGAATGCGTCCGGCACGACCAGAATGTCGCTGAAGATGATCGCCGCATCGAAGTGAAAGCGCCGGATCGGCTGCAGCGTAACTTCCGCCGCCAGTTTCGGCGTGTAGCAGAGATCGAGGAAGGAACGCGCCTTGAGCCGCGTTTGGCGATACTCGGTCAGGTAGCGCCCCGCCTGGCGCATCAACCAGACGGGAGTTGGCGATACGATCTCGCCGGCCAGTACGCGCAGCAAAGGCTTGTCAGCCGCGAAGGTCGAAACCGCCAAACTAAGAATCCTTAATCTAAGACTCTATATATCTCTTATCTCTCTTCTTAGGGCTTCGATTAGGCTCGTTTCGGACTTTTCACAATCCGGCCGCGCGATCTTGGGTTCTTCACGATTCCCACAGCCCGTCAGCCCGCTTGCCAATCATTAACGATTCCTTAACGCTCCCAAAAGCTTGGGCGTACCAGGCAAGAACCTGTTCAAGCTTTAAGAAATTTTCTCCCGCAAATCATCCACGGCGGCGGAATCTCATGCCCATGCCCAGGTCTGTTGACAAAGCCGCAGCCGCAGCCAGACATATCCCCAGACCGGCACGCAAGGCTGCGGATTATCCCCATCGATTCACAGGTCGTCGCGGCGGACGGGGATAACTTTGGCGCGCACTTTTTTCCATCTTCATCTGATCTCCGACGCGACAGGAGAAACCTTGATCGCCGTCAGCCGCGCGGTTATCGCGCAATATGACGCGGTTGAATCGATCGAACATCTCTACCCTTTCGTCCGCTCGGCCTCGCAGCTCGAGAAAGCTATCGATGAGATCGACGAAGCGCCGGGCGTTGTTCTCTTCACGCTTGTCGATAAGGATCTGGCGCAGCGGCTGGTGGCCGCCTGTCATGAGCTCAACGTGCCCTGCCATTCGGTGCTGCAGCCGATCAGCGACGTCTTCCGCGCCTATCTCGGCTCGCCCGGCGCCGCCCGCCCCGGCGCGCAGCACATGCTCAACGCCTATTATTTCAATCGGGTCGAAGCGCTGAATTATACGATGCTGCACGACGACGGGCAGACGGCCGACGATTATGAGGCCGCCGATATTCTGCTTCTCGGCGTCAGCCGCACATCGAAGACGCCGACGAGCATCTATCTCGCCAATCGCGGCTACAAGACCGCGAATGTCCCGATCATTCCGAACGTACCGCTGCCGAAGGCGATCTTCCGGCTGCAAAAGCCGTTGATCGTTGGGCTTGTCACTTCGGCCGACCGGCTTGTTGCCGTCCGCCAGCAACGGCTTGACTCGTCGCAGACGCGGTTCGATTCCACCTATGTCGATCCGGTGGCCGTCAATGAGGAGGTCGTCCAGTCGCGGCGGCTCTTCGCGCATTACGGCTGGCCGGTGATCGACGTCACACGCCGCTCAATCGAGGAGGCGGCGGCGGCGATCATCAATCTCTACAAGGCGCATCGCGCCAAGCTCGGGCTTTTGGAGCATCCGCGATGACACATCTGTGGCTGGGGAAAGCCCCGCTGGTGCTTGCCTCGAAAAGCGCAGCTCGGCGGGCGCTGCTCGCGGGCGCCGGCCTGCCCTTCGAGGCCATCGCCGCCGATATCGACGAGCGCGGGGTCGAAGCGCCGTTGCGTGCCGCGGGGGCGAGCGCGGAGGCCGTCGCCGCGCATCTCGCGCGGGCCAAGGCGCGTGCCGTCGCGCGTTCCGAGCCGCTGCGGCTCGTGCTCGGCGCCGACCAGGTGCTGGCGCTCGATGATGAGATATTCAGCAAGCCCAGGGATCTGCCGGCAGCGCGGGCGCAACTCGCCAAACTCTCGGGCCGCACCCACGCGCTCCATTCGGCACTCTGCGTCACCCGCGGCGAAAAGGTGCTGTTCGAGACCGTCGCGACGGCCCGGCTCGCCTGCCGCGCGCTGAGCGCAAATTTTATCGACCGCTATCTGTCCGCCGCCGGCGAGGCGGTGCTTGGGAGCGTCGGCGCCTATCAGCTCGAAGGGCTCGGCGTGCATCTCTTCGAGAGGATTGAGGGCGACCATGCGACGATCCTCGGTCTGCCACTGCTACCGCTGCTTGCATTTCTGCGCCAAGAAGGCAGTCTCGCCGGATGAGCCCCCGCGCCTTTGTCATTGGCTGGCCGATCGCCCATTCGCGCTCGCCGCTGATCCACACCTACTGGCTGCGGCAGCTTGGCCTTGCCGGCAGCTATGAGCGCATACCGGTCGCACCGCCGGACCTTTCGGCCTTTCTCGCCAATCTCGAAGAATCGGGATTCGTCGGCGGCAATGTCACTCTGCCGCATAAGGAGAAAGCGTTCGCCGCCTGCGCCGTCGCATCGCCGGTCGCGCAGCGGCTTAAGGCTGTGAATACCTTGTGGATTGAAGATGGAAAACTTTTTGGCGACAACACGGATGTCGCGGGCTTTCTGGCGTCGCTCGATGAAGATATTCCGGGCTGGGATAAGTCCGTGCATAAGGCCGTCGTGCTGGGCGCCGGCGGTGCCGCGCGCGGCATCGTCTTCGGGCTGATCTCGCGCGGGATCGCTGGAATCGTCATCGTCAACCGCACGCGCGCCCGCGGCGAGGACTTGCAGCGGCAGTTTCCCGAGGCGGCGATCGAACTCGCCGACTACGCCGCGCTGCCCGAGGTGCTCGAAGAGGCTGATCTTCTCGTCAACACCTCCTCGCTCGGCATGGTCGGGCAGCCACCGCTCGAAATCGATCTCGCGCCTTTACCCTCTGGCGCCATCGTCGCGGACATCGTCTATGCGCCGCTCGAAACGGCGCTGCTGCGCCAGGCGGCGGCGCGCGGTCTACGCACGTCCGGCGGCCTCGGCATGTTGCTGCATCAGGCGGCGCCGGGTTTCGCCCGCTGGTTCGGGAAGGTGCCGCAGGTGACGGCGGAATTGCGCGCTCTGGTCGCCGCCGACATTGCGGACAAGTGCTGATGTTCGTACTCGGCCTCACCGGCTCGATCGGCATGGGCAAGTCGACGACCGCGGCCATGTTCCGCGAGGCCGGCGTCCCGGTGCATGATTCCGATGCCGCCGTCCACGCGCTCTATCGTGGCGCCGCCGCGCCCCTGGTCGAAGCTGCCTTTCCCGGCACGTTGCAGAACGGCGAGATCGACCGGGCGCGCCTCGCCGCACGCGTCATTCACGATGCCGCGGCGCTGAAGCGGCTCGAGGCGATCGTTCACCCGCTGGTCCGCGCCGGGCGGGCGGAGTTCGTCGCCAAGGCGCGGGCGGATGGGGCGGATCTCGTCGTCCTCGACATTCCGCTGCTTTACGAAACCGGCTGCGAGAGCGAGGTCGATGCGGTCCTGCTCGTCACCGCGCCGGAAGAGGTGCAAAAATCGCGGATTGCGGCGCGTCCCGGCATGACAGGGGCCAAGCTTGCCGCCATAATCGCCAAGCAAATGCCTGACACCGAAAAACGCCGCCGCGCCGATATCATCCTCGACACCAGTTCCGGGCATGCCGCGGTCGCGCAGCACGTGCAGGACCTCATCGCCGCCATCCGCACTGGGCGCGTGAAAAGCAGAGACCATGCGTGAAATCGTCTTCGATACCGAGACCACGGGCCTCGATCCCGCGTCTGGCCACAGGATCGTCGAGATCGGTTGCGTCGAAATCCTCAACGCCATTCCGACCGGACAGACGTTTCATTTCTATCTCGACCCCGAGCGTGACATGCCCGAGGAGGCCTTTCGCGTCCACGGCCTTTCGCTCGAGTTTCTGACCGGCAAGCCAAAATTCGCCGAGATCGCAGAGCAATTCCTCAGCTTCATCGCCGATGCTGTGCTGGTTGCGCATAATGCCGAGTTCGACCTGCGCTTCGTCAATGCGGAGCTTGCGGTGCTGGGCCACCCGCCGCTGAAGTCAGAGCGGATCGTTGATACGCTCGCGCTCGCGCGGCGTCGCCACCCTGGCGCGCCCAACTCCCTCGATGCGCTCTGCCAGCGCTATGGCATCGATACGAAACGGCGCACCAAGCACGGTGCGCTGCTCGACGCGGAAATTCTCGCCGAGGTCTATGCGGAATTGAACGGCGGCCGGCAGGCGAGCCTGTCGTTGCAGAGCGCCGCCGGCAATGCGCTGCGCGCGGCGGTCCGCGCGGAGCGGCCGGCGCCACTCGCGCCGCTGATCGTGGCGGCCGAATGGGCAGCCCATGCCGCCTTCATCGCCACTCTTGGCAACAAGGCGATCTGGCGCCGCTATCTGCCGGAATCCGACGAGGCCTGATTGAGGCTCAGGCCTGTGCGGAAGGGGCTTGCGCGGCCTGCGCCAGACGCTGGCGATAAAGGCCGGCGAAATCGATCGGATCGATATAAAGCGGCGGAAAACCGCCGTTGCGCACGGCTTCGGCGACGATCTGCCGGGCAAAGGGGAAGAGCAGTCGCGGGCATTCGATCATCACCACCGGTTGAATGTCGCTCTGTGGGACGTTCAGCACGCGGAAGATACCAGCATAGTTGAGCTCGAACTTGAACAGAGTGTCGGCGTCTTCGCCGGCGGCCCCTTCGAGCAGCAGCTCGACCTCATAATCGGCCTCGGCGATCTGCCGGGCATTGACATTGACCTGGATCGAAATGTTCGGCGGCTTCTGCTGCGGGCCGAGCGAGCGCGGCGCATTCGGATTCTCGAAGGAAAAATCCTTCGTATATTGCACTAAGGCATTGAGCGCGGGCCCGTTCGCCTCTGCGCCGCCACCGTTGCTGTCAACCATTTCGCTCTACTCCGCGCCGCAGGCCCACGCCCCTCGAAAATCGCGCAAGCGGGTAGCATGGATGGGAGCGGGGAACAAGCGAGGCTCAGGCGATCTATTCGATCCGGTGCCAATCCTGCGGCGTCAGATCGATCGTGTTCTGGGCCTGCGGCTTCGGCGCCAATTCCTGGTGCCGCCAGGCCGGCAAGAGAAGCGCCAGACCGACGCAATCCGACAGAAAACCCGGAACGACCAGCAGCGCCGCGCCAATCGCGGCGAAAGCGCCGCTGCGGAGCGTCAACGACGAAAGGCGCAGGGTCTGACTTGGCTGATCGAGCGCAGATCTGAGGACATCGCGCGCCCGGCCCCCGAGCCGGCGCAATACCGTCAGGCCGAGAAGGCTGAAGAGTATGGTCAAGAGGACAGCCCCGCCGAGGCCGATGGCGTCGGCGACGACGCCGAACACCGAAACCTCGGCCAGGATCCAGAGGCAAACACTCAAAAAGAAGGCGGCAACGTAGGGCATTCGTTGGTCCCAGAAAACGCATAGTCCGGCGCTAGGTTGTCGGTAACTTATGAACTTTCCCCGTGTCACGCCATATATGCTATTCGGGGAAATTCCGAGTCTGAGCGCAAAGGCACCATGCACGACCCGTTCGACGCCTCGACGATCATTTTCGCGCTTCTCGCGCTATTCGTGCTCTGGAAGCTGCGGTCCGTCCTCGGCACCCGCAGCGGCGAGGAGAAGCCGCCGGGGCAGAATTCCCTCTTCGGCGGCGGTCAAGCCAAGGGTGGGCAGGTCCAAGGCGGCCAAGTCACGAACGATAACAAAGTGGTGCCGCTTCCCGGCGCCGCGCCGCGCTTGGCAGCCGCCCCGAACGCCGCACCGCCGCCCGACCCGGAGCGCTGGAAGGCTTATGCCGAGCCCGGCTCGCGCGTCGCCAACGGGCTCGATGCCATCGCCGCCGCCGATCCGGGCTTCGACCTTGATCAATTCATCGCCGGCGCGAAAACCGCCTACGAGATGATCGTCACAGCCTTCGCCACCGGCGACCGCGAACTTCTCGCCCGGCTGCTCGACAAAGACGTCTATGCGAGCTTTGCCAGCGCCACCGAGGCGCGGGCCAGCCGGGGCGAATCGCTGATGACCAAGGTCACCTCGATCGACAAGACCGGCGTCTTCGATGCCGCCGTGCGCGACGGAACCTTGCAGATCACCTTGCGCTTTGTGGCGAGCCTCGTGACGGCGACGCACGACAAGGAGGGCAAGCTGATCGACGGCGATCCGGACAAGACGGTCAACATGGTCGATTTGTGGACCTTCGCCCGCCCCGCCGGATCGCGTGATCCGAACTGGAAGCTCGTCGCGACGCAGACCGGGCATTGAGCCCGGCATCCGCAGCCGTGCCCGGCGCCGATCTGGCGCCGGTGAGTTTTGCCGACCTCGCCGGCTTTGACACAGACGATCATCTCGCCGCTTTTCGAATATTTGCGGCTCAAGCCGCCGCCAGTCTCAACGGCCAAAAGCCCCTGCGCACGGCAAAACCCACTGACGCGGCGCTCGCGGCGGTATTCCGCGCTGCTGTGGCGGCCGAGGTCCTTGATGGCGCGACGGCGCGCGATTTTTTTCTCGCGCATTTCGCGCCCTATCGCGTCCAGCCTTCCGGCGGCGGGCGCGGCTTCGTCACCGGCTATTACGAGCCGGTCGTCGCGGGCTCCCTGGTCGAGGCGAAGCAATTCACCGCGCCGATTCTGGCGCGGCCGGACGATCTTGATCGCCGCCATCCCTATCCCGACCGCGCGGCCATCGAGGCGGGGGCGATCGCCGACAACACGCGACCGCTCGTCTGGGTCGAAGACCCCATCGAGGCGTTTCTCATTCACGTCCAGGGCTCGGCGCGGGTGATATTGCCCGACAGCACCGAAGTCCGCCTCATCTATGCCGGGCGCAACGGCCTGCCCTATACGTCGATCGGCCGGCTTTTGATCGAGAGCGGCGCCATCGCGCCCGAAGCGATGAGCCTTGCGGCGCTGAAGACCTGGGTGCGGGCGCAGGGCCAGAAGCCGGGCGAGCCCGGCCGCGCCCTTCTGCAGCAAAACAAATCCTATATCTTTTTCGATCTCGCGCATGATCTGCCACCGGAATCGGGGCCGATCGGTGGTGCCGGCCTGCCGCTCGCGGCTTTGCGCGCGATTGCGGTCGATCGCACGCTCTGGTCATATGGACTGCCGTTCTGGCTCAGCGGGGACCTGCCTTGGCAATCGGACGAAGCTTCGCCGTTCCGGCGTTTGTCGATCGCGCAGGACACCGGCTCCGCCATAATCGGCGCGGCGCGGGCCGATATTTTCTTCGGCTCGGGTCCGGCTGCGGGGACGCGTGCGGGAGCCATCCGCCGCCCCTGCGATTTCTTCGTCCTGCTGCCGCGGAGCCGGCATGAGCATACGTGAGACTTTGCGGCCGCTCTCCGACGAGGAAATCACGCTCTGGCTGACGGTGACGCGCAGCATTTCGCGCCGCCCGGGCGCGGCGGCGCCGGAACTGCCGCTCCGAAAGCCCGAAAAGTCGGAAAAAATCGCCGCTTCGCCTGCCGCCGCTCCGACACCCTTTAACGTCACGCCTAAGCCCGCGCCGCGTCCCGCCGTGCCGGGCCTTGCGCCGCTGGAGCGTCGCGCCCGGCAGAAGCTGGCGCGGGGGCATATGCCGGTCGATGCCGCACTCGACCTCCACGGCCTTCGCCAGCACGAGGCGCATCCGGCTCTGCACGGCTTTCTTTTACGCGCGCAGCACCAGGGCGCCAAAATCGTCCTCGTCGTCACCGGCAAGGGAGAGCGCGCGGCTGAAGGGGGCGAATCGGCTGGCGTGCTGCGCCGCGCTGTGCCGATCTGGCTGCGGGCGCCGGAATGGCGCGGCCTGGTCGTCGGCTTCGAGGAGGCCGCCCGTCATCACGGCGGCACCGGGGCGCTCTATGTGCGCATCCGCCGCCACGACCGGATTTAGAGCGATGCCGCCGGATTGGGCCGCCATCGCTCCGCCCTCGCTCGCCGCCTTCGAGGCAATGGCCGAGGCTGCCTATGCTGGGCTGCCGGAGGATTTCCGGGCTTTGTGCGAGGGCATCATTATCCAGGTTGCGGATTTTGCGACGGAGGAGGTGCTCGACCACATGGGCTGCGAGAGCGAGTTCGACCTGCTCGGGCTTTTCACCGGCCGCGGCCTGGCGCAAGGCGGCGCCCAGGCTTTCACCGGGCAGATGCCGAACATGGTCTGGCTCTATCGCCGCCCGATCCTCGATTATTGGGCCGAGGGCGAGGACGCGCTCGGCGACGTCATCACCCATGTGCTGGTGCATGAGATCGGCCACCATTTCGGCCTCTCGGACGCCGATATGGCGGCGATCGAGGCTCGGCCTTGACGAAGGCGTCGCGCCGACCGATAGAACGGGCAATTCTGGAGCTCTAAAAAATGGAAAAATTCACGTCGCTGACGGGTGTTGCCGCGCCGCTCGACATCCGCAATGTCGACACCGACATGATCATCCCGAAGCAATATCTGAAGACGATCAAGCGCACCGGCCTCGGCACGGGCCTGTTCTCCGAGATGCGCTACAAGGACGACGGTTCGGAGAACCCCGATTTCGTCCTCAACAAGCCGGCCTATCGCCACGCGCAGATCCTCGTGGCGGAAGACAATTTCGGCTGCGGCTCGTCACGCGAGCACGCGCCCTGGGCGCTGCTCGACTTCGGCATTCGTTGCGTTATCTCGACCAGCTTCGCCGATATTTTCTATAACAATTGCTTCAAGAACGGCATTCTGCCGATCGTCGTCAGCCCCGAGGATCTTGCCAAGCTGATGGACGATGCCTCGCGCGGCGCCAATGCGACGCTCTCGGTCGATCTCGAGGCCCAGGAAATCCGCGGCCCCGACGGCGGCGTGATCCATTTCGATATCGATCCATTCCGCAAACATTGCCTGCTCAATGGCTTGGACGATATCGGCCTCAGCCTGCAGAAAGTCGACGAGATCGCCGCTTTCGAGAAGAAGGAACACGCCGAGCAGCCCTGGCTGTGAGGATCGGCAAATCGCGCGGAAAACTTGACGGCGGCGCCGGCTTCCCTTAGATAGCCCGCTTCCATTTCCGCCCGTGCCCAAGAGCGATGGAACACGCTCCAACGCTTTGGTTTGGCGCGCGGGCTTTGTGTTTATGGCCGCAAGGCCGGAAGGATCAACAATGTCGCGCCGTTGCGAATTGACCGGCAAGGCCGTCCTGGTCGGCAACCTGGTCAGCCACTCGAACCACAAGACCAAGACCCGGTTCCTGCCCAATCTCGTCAAGGTGACGCTCTCGTCCGAGACGCTCGGCCGCAGCGTGCGCCTACGCGTCGCCACCGCTGCTCTTCGCTCGGTCGAGCACCGCGGCGGCCTCGACGCTTTCCTGCTCAAGGCTTCGGATACGCAGCTTTCGATCGGCGCCCGCGCGCTGAAGCGCGAGATCACGAAGAAGCAGGCGACGGCCTAAGCCGATTCTTTTGCCGTCATTGCGAGGCGCGCAGCTTCGCTTGCAATGACCTTGGCTCAATGCACGGTCACGACCGGCGCGCGTTTTGTCCGCGTCGGCGGTGTCGGTGCCGGGACGGCCTTTTCGTCGAACAGCTCGGCCAGTTTCTCGGTCATCGCGCCGCCAAGCTCCTCCGCATCGACGATCGTCACCGCGCGACGGTAATAGCGCGTCACGTCATGGCCGATGCCGATGGCGATGAGTTCGACCGGCGAGCGTGTCTCGATTTCCTCGATCACATAGCGCAGATGCCGCTCGAGATAATTGCCGGGATTGACCGACAGGGTTGAATCGTCGACCGGCGCGCCGTCCGAGATCATCATCAGGATGCGCCGCTGCTCCGAGCGGGCGAGCAGGCGCTTGTGCGCCCAGTCGAGCGCCTCGCCGTCGATATTCTCCTTCAGCAGGCCCTCGCGCATCATCAGGCCGAGGTTTTTCCGCGCCCGGCGCCAGGGGGCGTCGGCGGCTTTGTAGATGATATGGCGCAGATCGTTGAGGCGCCCCGGCGCGGCCGGCTTGCCGGCCTGTAGCCAGGCCTCGCGCGATTGGCCGCCCTTCCAGGCTTTGGTGGTGAAGCCCAAAATCTCGACCTTGACGCCGCAGCGCTCCAGCGTGCGGGCGAGAATATCGGCGCAGGTCGCCGCGACGGTGATCGGCCGCCCGCGCATCGAGCCGGAATTGTCGAGCAGCAGCGTCACCACCGTGTCGCGGAAGTCCGTGTCCTTTTCGCGCTTGAAGGAGAGCGGCTGCTGCGGGTCGATGACGATGCGCTGCAGCCGCGCCGTATCGAGAATGCCTTCCTCAAGGTCGAATTCCCACGAGCGGTTCTGCTGCGCCAGCAGGCGGCGCTGCAGCCGGTTGGCGAGCCGGCCGACGACGGAGGAGAGATTCTGCAACTGCTTGTCGAGATAGGCACGCAGCCGCTCGAGCTCTTCCGGCTCGCAGAGCGCCTCGGCGGTGATGGTCTCGTCGAATTTATGGGTGAAAGCCTGATAATCCGGAGCGCGGGCTTCCGGCCGCGTCCTCGGGGGCGGGCGATGCGCGTCGGCCGCCTGGTCGCCCTCGCCGAGATCGCCCTCTTCCTCGGCCTCGAAGTCGCCGGAGGAGGCATCGGCGGCCTCGACCTCGGTGTCGCTATCGGCCTCGGCCGCTTCGCTCGTCTGCGCTTGCGCCGCATCGGCGCTCTCGTCGCGCTGGCCCTCGAAGGCCTCGGTATCGTCGCCGCCGGCCTGCTGATCGTCGCTTTGCTCGGTCTCCTCGCTGGCGTCGGAGCCGATATCCTCGCCCATATCGAGCGCCGAGAGCACGCGGCGGATTGATTGGCCGAAGGCGCGCTGATCCTCGAGCGTGCCGGCGAGCTGGTCGAGATCGCGCCCTGCCCGCTGCTCGACGAGCGGACGCCAGAGATCGACAATGCGCTGGGCGCCTTTCGGCGGCTTCCGGCCGGTGAGCCTTTCGCGCACGATCATCGCGACGGCCTGTTCCAGCGGCGCGTCCGAGCGCTCGCGGATCTCGCCATAGCGGGCGTGCTGGAAGCGATCCTCGAGCATGGCGTCAAGATTTTGCGCGACGCCATCCATGCGCTTGCTGCCGATCGCCTCGACGCGGGCCTGCTCGACCGCCTCGAAGACGGCGCGGGCCTGCGGCGCCTGTGGCAGCAGCCGGCGATGGATCGCCGCGTCATGGCAGGCGAGCCGCAACGCGATCGAATCGGCGTGGCCGCGCAGGATGGCGGCATCCTGACGGGTGAGCTTGCGCGGCGGCTCCGGCAGACGCACCCGGGCTGCGCCGGCGTTGCCAGCGACATTCGGCTTTTCCGCCGCATAGGCGACATCGAGCTGCGCCACATGCGCCATCGCCCGCAGACATCCGGCGACGGCCCGCTTGAACGGCTCCTGCGGGGCTTCGACCTTGCCGGGCGGCTTGTGGTTGGATTGTGGGGGCATGAGCGCCATTTCGTTATGACAGGAGTAGTTCTTCGACCTTCCTGAGTTGCTCGATTATTCTGCGCATCGACTCAACATTCGTTTCGCTTGTCGATCCACCCGCGCGCTCAATATCGGCGACTATTGCCGAGAGTTGTGTGCCAAGGCTTTCCTCACCCGTCCCAATCCCAAGATTCAGCTCGATTACATCAAGCAGACCAACCACATCCGAAATGGGATCGCCTTGAACTTGCGTTCTCTGAACAACTTTCTTCCAGGTCATTACCGACTTCCATCGATCGAAGCGGCAGCAATAAGTAATTATTTCAGCTCATCGCGACATTCACCGCGCTTTCCGGCAGCTCCTGGCCGAAACAGCGCTGGTAGAATTCGGCGACCAGCGTGCGCTCCAGTTCATCGCATTTGTTGAGGAAGGTGAGTCGGAAGGCGAAGCCGATATCCTTGAAGATTTCGGCATTCTCGGCCCAGGTGATGACGGTGCGCGGGCTCATCACAGTCGAAAGATCGCCGGCCGTGAAGGCGTTGCGGGTCAGGTCCGCGACGCGGACCATCTTGTTGACCTGATCGCGCCCGTCCTTGGTCTTCTGGTAGGATTTGACCTTCGACAGGACGATGCCGACTTCCTTGTCGTGCGGCAGATAATTTAGCGTCGCGACAATCGACCAGCGGTCCATCTGGCCCTGGTTGATCTGCTGCGTGCCGTGATAGAGGCCGGAGGTGTCGCCGAGACCGATCGTGTTGGTCGTCGAGAACAGGCGGAAAGCCGGATGCGGCTTGATCACGCGGTTCTGATCGAGCAGCGTCAGCCGGCCGGAGACTTCCAGCACACGCTGGATGACGAACATCACGTCCGGCCGGCCGGCGTCATATTCGTCGAAACACAGCGCGATATTGTTTTGCAGCGCCCAGGGCAGAATGCCGTCGCGGAATTCGGTCACCTGCTTGCCGTCGCGCAGAACGATGGCGTCCTTGCCGACGAGATCGATGCGCGAGACGTGGCTGTCGAGGTTGATTCGCACGCAGGGCCAGTTCAGCCGCGCCGCGACCTGCTCGATATGGGTCGATTTGCCGGTGCCGTGATAGCCGGAAACCATCACGCGGCGATTCTTGGCGAAACCGGCGAGAATGGCGAGCGTCGTATCGCGGTCGAAGAGATAATCCGGATCGGTTTCCGGCACGTGCTCGTCAGCCTTGGAAAAGGCCGGCACTTCCATGTCGGAGTCGACCCCGAACACCTGGCGGACTGAAATTTTCATGTCCGGCAAAGCCTTCAAGGCTTCTTCACCGGTTAGAGAATTGGCTGACATTCATCCTCCGTTCCGCCCGTCATCGGCCACGCTATAGCATGATGGGCCACGACGGCGCGCGGAATTCCGCTCGATGTCGAAAAGTTTAGCTTTCCGGCAAAAGCCGGAGGTCCGGTCAAGCGAGCTTGACCGACTTTAGATAGCTATAAGCACGGATAATTTCACGCAATTTGTCTTCCAGGGATCGGTCGCCGCCGTTGGCATCGGGGTGGAGGCGCTTCACCATATCCTTGTAGCGGCTGCGGATCGCGCTGGGATCGGCGCTTTCGTCGAGGCCGAGCTGGTCGAGCGCCTTGCGCGCGGCAATGCCATGCTTGGGCTTGGGCGGTTCCTGCGGCCGGCGTGCGGCGCGCGGGCCGCCGAAAATGTTCAGCGGATCGGCATAATGCGCGGCATCGGCGCCGCGCCCTTGCGGGCCGCCGGCGAGATTGTCGCCCATGACCCAGGTCGGGCGGTGGCCGGTCGTGGCGTCGCGCTGATAGAGCGACACGGCCTCCGCGCTCATGCCCTGAAAATAATTATAGGACGCGTTATAGGTGCGCACATGTTCGAGGCAGAAGCTGAAATATTCGCCCTCGCGCTGCCAGCCTTTGGGCGCGCGAAATTCGCCCGCCTCGTTGCAGCCGGGATGGTCGCAACGCACTTTGACAGTTTGGACGGGCTCCTTTGCCTTCGGCTTGGCCCGGATGCGGTCGAAAATCGGCGAATTCAAATCCATGGTTTGCCATTATGATATTCTTTGCGGCCGTCGCAACCCGTTAGCTGCGACAAAAAACAAATCGAACCGCGACGTGGGAATTTTTCAATGAGCAACGCGCCCAGTATGGCAGAACGCATCACGCAGAAATTGCAGGCCGCTCTCACACCCATTACCCTCGATGTGATTGACGATTCGCATAAGCATGCCGGGCATGCACATGCGGTAACCCATGCGGCAAAGGCGGGCCGGTCGGGCGAAACCCACTTCACCGTAAAAGTGGTATCGGACAGCTTTATCGGCAAGAGCGTGCTCGCCCGTCACCGCATGGTGAACGATCTTTTGCGCGCCGAATTCGCCGAGGGCATACATGCCCTCGCGATCGAGGCCAAGGCGCCGGGCGATTGAGCCCATCGCATCGGCGTCATGAAATGGCCGCATCTCGCGCAAAGTAAAGGCTTCGAGCGGCGACGGAGCTTTGCATATCTCCCGCGAGGGACTAGGCTTGACCGCCCGCGCGCATGGCGGCGGTGCGATCGACGAAATGGGGCGAGTTTGTCATGCGGTTGCGTCTCTATGGCTTCATAGCCGCCGCGATCCTGCTTGCCGTGGCCGGCCGCGCCGCGGCGACCCCTTCGCTCGTCATTGATGTCGCGACCGGCGATGTGCTTTATGAAAACGAGGCGACACAGCCTTGGTATCCCGCCTCGCTGACCAAGCTGATGACGGTCTATGTCGCGCTTTCGGCGGTGCGCGACCATCAGATTTCGCTTGATACGCCGCTCGTCGTCTCGCGCCGCGCCGCCTCCATGCCGCCGTCGAAGATGGGCTTCAAGCCCGGCACCGAGGTCACGCTCGGCAATGCGCTCAAAATGCTGATGGTGAAATCGCCCAACGATATCGCCATCACCATCGCGGAAGGTATCGCCGGTTCGGTCGAAGCCTTCGCCGATGACATGAACGCCGCCGCCGGGCGGCTCGGCATGACGCAGAGCCATTTCGTTAATCCGAACGGCTTGCATAACCCGGATCATTATTCGTCGGCACACGATCTCGCCGTCCTTGGCCGCGCCATCTACCTCACCTTTCCGCAATATGCCGATCTGTTCGACATCGGCGCGATTCGCGTCGGCGGTCAGATCATCCGCAACCACAACAACATGCTCGGCCGCTATCCCGGCGTCGACGGCATGAAGACAGGCTTCACCTGCAACGCCGGCTTCAATCTCGTCGCCAGCGCGACGCGCGGCAACCGTCATTATATCGCGGTGGTTCTCGGCGCGCCGAACGCGCAGACGCGCCTTGTTCGCACGGCCGTTCTGTTCGACCGCGCCTTCACCGGCATCGACCATCCGCAGCCGATGGAGGCCGAAGCGGCGAGCGGCGGCACGCCGGAGGACATGCACAATTCCGCCTGCCGGCGGCGTGGCCATGGCGTCGCTGTCTTCCAGGCCGAGACCGATCGTCTCGAGGAGCCGTTGCAGACGCAGAGCCAGAGGCCGCAATCGCCGCTCGGGCTCTTCAACGCATCCGCGCTGGCGCAGGAGACGCCGGTCGCCCTGCGCATTGCCATGATGCCGGAGCCGTCCTTCGACCCGGAGCCGGTCGGTATCGGCCCCGTCGCGGGCTATAATGGCCCGATCGCCGGTCCGCGCGCGCCGCATACGCCGGTGGGCACGCCGCTTCTGGCTGACGTGAACCCCATCGCCGCGACACCGGCGAACGAGCCGAGCGAAGATACGCCCGACGCCTCGGACGATCACGATGCGGCAAAGGTCGCCGCGACGGACGAAGGCGACAGCGATACGCCGCATCCGGCCAAAGCCGAGAAGCCTGCGAAAGCCAAACATGCCAAGGCCGGCAAGGCCAAGGCGTATCACGAGGTCGCGGCGAAGCCGGCGCATGGCAAGCACAGGCTGGCGAAAGAGAGCAAGGCGAAGAAATCCAGGATCGCCGCGCATACGTCGAAAACGAAATCCGCCAAGCTGTCCAAGAGCAAGCTCGCCAAAGCCAAAGTCGCCAAAAGCAAGACATCAAAGACGGCAAGCAAAAAGATCAAATCGAAGAAGCTCGCCGCCAAATCGCATCCGAAACATGCGGCCAGTTCCGACAATTGAGCGGCGCAGGGCGGTCGGTTGAATCGCGGCGTCGCACGGCCTATCTCTGTGCCACCTGATCTTGCGCGCCGGGAGCGCCGCTTTCGCGCTTATACTGGACTGTAATGATGATTGACACGCGCCGGCCGCCGATCTTCCCGCTCACGATCCTCACCGGCTTCCTCGGCGCCGGCAAGACGAGCTTGCTCAACAAGCTGCTGCAAGCGCCCGAACTCGCCGATGCGCTCGTCCTCATCAATGAATTCGGCGAGGTCGGGCTCGATCATCTCTTTGTCGAGAAGGTGGACGGCAATCTCGTCGTCATGGCCTCGGGCTGTCTTTGCTGCACCATCCGCGGCGATCTCGTCGCCACGCTCGAAGATCTGCTGCGCCGTCGCGACAACAATCGCATCGCACCGTTCAATCGCATCATTATCGAGACGACCGGCCTCGCCGATCCGGCGCCGATCCTGCACACGCTCATGTATCATCCCTATTTCATGTTGCGCTTCCGGCTCGACGGGGTGATCAGCCTCGTCGACGCGGTGAATGGCGCGGCGACGCTCGATAAATACAAAGAGGCGGTAAAACAGGCCGCTGTTGCCGACCGGCTGGTGATCAGCAAGAGCGATCTTCTGCCGCCGGATGATGCCGGGCTCGCGGCGCTGCGCGCGCGGCTGAAGGCGCTCAATCCGACGGCGATCCAGCTCGACGGCGCGCGGGGCGAGGCCAATCCGGCAACGCTGCTCAACCTCGGCCTTTACGATCCGGACAGGAAAATCCCCGACGTGCGCCGCTGGCTGAATGCCGAGGCGCTGGAGGAGCCGGCCGAACACGATCACCACCATCACGATCATGATGAGCATGAGCATGAGCATGAGCATCATCACGATCACGCCGCCGGACACGACCGCAACCGCCACGATGCGCGTATCCGCGCCTTCGCCCTGCGTCATCCGACACCGGTGCCACCCGCGACGATCGAGATGTTTCTTGAATTGCTGCGTACCGCCCACGGCGCGCACCTGCTGCGGGTGAAGGGCATTATCGCGCTCGCCGACGATCCGTCGCGGCCGCTTGTCATCCACGGCGTACAGCACATTTTCCACCCGCCAGTGCGGCTCGAGGCGTGGCCCGACGCCGATCACACGACGCGGATCGTCTTCATCCTCGAGGACATGGAGCCGAGCTTCGTGAAAGGGATGTGGGATGCTTTCACCGGCCTCGCCGCCGACACGCCGGATGCCGCGGCGCTGACGCAAAATCCGCTGAAAGTCTCGCCCGGCGGCCTCTTGGCCTAGGCCGGTTCTGACCCGGGCGGCGGCCCGTCCGGCTTCTTGGCCTTGGGCGGTTCGCGCAGGATAAAGCCCTGGCTCTCAAGCCCCGGCAGGTTGACGTTCATCACTGGCGGCGGCGCGTCGAACAAGGTCTCTTTCTTGAACCGGCGATAGATCTCGAAATTCAACTCGCTGGTGATGCTCTTCACCGACAGGATGTCGGAGACATAACAGTAAAACTCGAAGTTGAACGTTGTGCCGGTCATTTCGGAAAAGACGATGAGCGGCGTCGGCTTCTGCAGCACGCTCTTGTTGTTCGCCGCCACGTCGAGCAGGATTTCGCGCACCCTTTGCGGGTCGGCGGCCATGTTCACCGGGACGGTCAGCTTGATACGTCCGGTCTTGTCGGTGCGGACGAAATTCTTGACGACGCCGGCGACGAGATCGGAATTGGGGATGACGACTGCCGCGCGATCGAAGGTCTCGATCTCGGTCGAGCGGACATTGATGCGGCGGACAATGCCCTCGTTCGATCCGACCGAAATCCAATCGCCCACTCGGATGGCGCGCTCCCAGAGCAGGATCAGCCCGGAAACGAAATTGTTGACGATCGATTGCAGGCCGAAACCGATACCGACCGAGAGCGCGCCGGCGACGATGGCGATCTTGGCGAAATCCACGCCGAGATAGGCCAGCGCCAGGCCCAGCGCCAGGATACGCCCGACATAGCCGATGCTCGTCTTGATCGCGTTGCGCAGCCCGAAATCGAGCCGCGTATGCGGCAGGAAGCTGACTTCGAGCCAGCGCTCGACAGCCCGCGTCGCCGCATAGGCGGCCAGGAAGACAACGAGCGTGAAGAAGACGCGCGAGAGCGAAATCGTCACATCGCCGATCTTGAAGCCGAAGAAGGCGGCGTAGAGATAGCCGGTGATGTCGGCGGATTGCACGCCCCAGGGCGCCAGCGCGGCCAGCACGGCGGTGATGAAAATCACCACGCGGGCGATGCCGGACGTCAGAATCGCAAATTGCTCGAACGCCTCGCGGCTCAGTCCGGTCGAGAGCATCGCGCGATGGCCGAATGCACTCGTGCCGGTCATGCCGCGGCCGAGGGTGCAGTCGATGAGCATTACCAGCATCGTGGCGAACGCGCCGACCCCGCCGATCCAGATCACCTGGTCGACCATGAAGCTGCTCAACGTCAGATAGCCGCCGAGGCAGGCCGCGAAGATCAGCAGCACCACCGCCCAGAGGATTGTTCGCAGAAGCCCGAACCAGTTCACCGTCTGGCTGGTGCGCGGGCCGAAGACCTGCTCCGTCTCGTCCTCGTCTTTCTGGCCGATCCAGAGCGCGGTTGTGATGGCGATGGCGGCGGCGAAGGCGCAAAGCCCGCGCAGGAATATCTGGGTCGTCCCGGAAGCCTGCTCCAGCTCGCCGAGGCTGGCGGCGATGCGGCCGAAGGAAACAACGGCGGTGACGATCAGAATGGTGCGCTGGACTTGCGTTGCCGTCCCGTCGTCAACGTTCAGAAGCCGCCATTCGTGCCGTCCCGGCGCCAGCAGGGCTTGCGCGAGACCGGCGGCGATCTCGATGCGCAACGCCGCGAAAAAGAAGGCGCGGACCAACGGCTGTGATTTGAGATCGATGTCGATGATGCCGAAGCCTTGCGCCAAAGCGCCGATGATGACGACGGCGGCGAGCGGAAAGGCGGCGACGACGAAGAACACGCGCCAGGCAGCCAGGATTTTTTGCAGCGGCGTCGGCGGCTCGGTGGTGGGCCTGCGAAAGGCCACGCGGCGCGTGCCGCGCGTCACCGGCCAATAGAGTGCGACGACGGCGGCGAGCAGACCCCAGAACATCGGCGCGCGCCAGCCCGCGAGCGTCGCATTGGTCTGCGCCAGCCAGGCGCCGGCCATATCGCGCAAAGTGGTGACATCGCCCGGCAGTTCGCCGAGGGCCTTCTGCCACAGCGCTGGGCTCGCGAGGCTCGATTCCCGTTGCAGCAGGGATGCGGCCAGCCGCGCCCGCAGCCGCGCGGCGATCATCGCCTGCGCCTGCTGGTTCTGGACGATCAGCAGATTGGCGCGTTTGATCAGCGCATCGAGGTCGTCGAAGGCTTTTTGCCGGGTGACCCGCTCGGCAGCGACGTCCGGCGCTTCCGGCGCCGCCTTCGGCGCGGGGGGCGCCCCGAGCTGATCGAGCTGCGCCTTCTGCGCCGCGAGCCGCGGCGTCAGATGGTCGAGCACCCGTTGCAGCGAAAGGGCGAGGGGTTGGGTCTCGTCTTGCAGCTTTTGCAAGGTGTCCTTGGACAGGCCCGGCTGCTGCAGCGTCGTGTCGAGGTCCTGCAGGCTTTTGGCGGCGGTGTCGAGCTGGGCGGAATCGAGATCGTTGAATGTATCGGCTTGTGCCGCCAGGCTCGCGCCAAGCCACAGTGCGAACACGACAAGGATGTGCCGGGAGAGGCGCGGAAGGGTCAAAGGCACAGGCTCCGATCGAGGACCGCGCGCGGCGAGAGGGGCTGGCCGCCGGTCGGCCCTGTTCGCCGGGAAAGACGGCGGCTTCATGGCCTCAAACCTCTGGCGGGTAGAGATGTGTCACCCCGCGAAAATCGCGCAGCCTGTAGCGTCCGTCCGCCGCCGCCACGGCACCCTCGAGCGGCACCTTGCCGAAGCCACCGGGGATGTCGAGCATATAGTGCGGTTGGCAGAGGCCGGAAAGCTTGCCGCGCAGCGCGCTGACAAGCTTCTGTCCCTCTGCGATCGAGAGGCGGAAATGCGATGTGCCGCGGGCGAGATCGGGATGATGCAGATAATAGGGCTTCACCCGCATGGCGACGAAGCCGCGCATCAGCGCCGCCAGCGTTTCGACATCGTCGTTCACGCCGCGCAGCAGAACGCTCTGGCTCAGCATCGGAATACCGGCATCGATCAGGCGGGCACACGCGGCCTGCGCCTCGACCGTTAATTCCCGCGCGTGATTGGCGTGGAGCGCGACATAGACGGCCTTGCCCGAGTTGCCCAGCAACGTCGCGAGCTCTTGCGTCACCAGCGCGGGCGAGACCACCGGCACACGCGTATGGATGCGCAGGATTTTGACGTGCGCGATCTGGCGTAGCCGGTCGAAAATCTCTTCGAGACGCCGCAGTGACAGGATGAGCGGATCGCCGCCGGTCAGGATCACCTCGAAGATTTCTTCATGCGCAGCAATGTAGCTGAAAGCCGCATCGAGCGCGGTGGGCGAAAGATGCGTCGCGCCGCCGGGGCCAACGCTCTCGCGGCGAAAGCAGAAGCGGCAATAGACCGGGCAGGCGTGCAGAAGCTTGAGCAATACGCGGTCGGGATAACGATGCACGATGCCCTCGACCGGGCTCAGCGCCGCATCGCCGATCGGATCGGCCAATTCTTCCGGTGCGGTGATGAGTTCGGCTGCGTCGGGGATGAATTGCAGGGCGATCGGATCGGCGGGATCGGCGCGGTTGATCAACGCCGCGACAGTGTCGTTGACGGCGATGGCATAGCGCGCGCCGACCTTCTCCAGCGCGGGCGCCGCCTCGGGCGCGACCAGACCGGCGGCGGTCAATTCGTCGATGCGCGTCAAGGTGGGCTTTGTCACCGTGGCGTTCCCGTTTCCGCGACCGGCGCCCACAAAACATCTTCGATACGCTTGCTGCCGGTCGCGAGCATGACGAGCCGGTCGAAGCCAAGCGCGATGCCGCTCGACGGCGGCATGGCGGCGAGTGCAGCAAGGAAATCCTCGTCGATCGGATAGGCGTCGCCATAGATGCGCCGGCGCTCGTCCATGGCCGCGGCAAAGCGGCGGCGCTGTTCGGCGGCGTCGGTCAATTCGCCGAATCCGTTCGCGAGTTCGACGCCGCAGACATAAAGCTCGAATCGTTCGGCGAAACGCCGGTCGTCCTTCAGCCGGGCGAGCGCCGCCTCCGGCGCCGGATAATCGACGAGCAGCGTCGCGCGGCCGTGGCCGAGCCGGGGCTCGATCTTGGCAGAGAGGATCTTGCTGAAGAGATCGGACCAGGTGTCATCATCCGCGACGCGCAGACCGAGCGTGGCGGTGTGGCGCGCGAGCGCGTCACGGTCGCACCCTTGCGCATTGTAGGTTTCGAGAAGATCGAACCCGCCATAAAGCCGGAAAGCTTCGGCCACGCTCAGAATCTCCGGCGTCGCAAAAGCGTCCGCGACCGCCTCGCGGAAACGGAAAGTGCGAGTTCCCGCTGCCTCGGCCGCCGTGGCGAGCAGCGCCGCGCAATCGGCATAGAGCGCCTCATAAGGCGCCTTGGCCCGATACCATTCCAGCATGGTGAATTCGGGATGATGCAGCGGGCCGCGCTCGCGGTTGCGGAAGACGTGGCCGAGGCTGAAAATCTTCTCTTCCCCGGCCGCGAGCAGCTTTTTCAGCGCGAATTCGGGCGAGGAATGGAGGTAAAGCCGCGATTTTTCGCCGGCGGGGCCGATCAGTTCGGTCGCGAAAGCGGAAATATGCGTCTCGTTGCCCGGCGAGACTTGCAGGATCGGCGTATCGGCCTCGATGAAGCCGTCCGCGTCGAACCAGGCTCGTACCGCCTTGGTCAGGGCGGCCCGCGCCCGGAGAGCGGGGCGATGCCCGGTCCCGGAATCGGCCGCTGGCCAGAAAGAAGGCTTGCTCATTTCCGCATTTCGCTTGAAAACCCTTCGCCAAGCCGGGTAGCCAAGGCGCGGGCGCTTATAGCGCAGCCGTGCGCCGCGTGGCAGCCCGCCCGGATTAGCTTTGTCTGGCTAGTCAAATCATTGAAATTCAATGCGGTTTGGTTCAGGCGGCGGCTCGGATCAAGGCGCCGCGCCATTCAGGAATGAAGGAAACCTCGTGAAAGTCATCGCCAGCTCCATCCGCAAGGGCAATATCATCGAGCGAGAGGACGGCCAGCTTTATGTCGTGCTGACCGCCGAAAGCTTCCATCCCGGCAAGGGCACGCCGACGACGCAGATCGATATGCGCCGCCTTTCCGATGGCGTGAAGACCACCGATCGTTACAAGACAACGGAACAGGTCGAGCGCGCCTTTGTCGAGGACCACGACTACAATTACCTGTTCCAGGACGGCGAGCATTATACGTTCATGAACGCCGACACCTATGATCAGGTGAGCGTGTCGGCCGATGTGATCGGCGAACAGGCCGCCTATCTGCAGGAAGGCATGACCTGCATCCTCTCGATGTTCAACGGGATTCCCGTCGCGATCCAGTTTCCGCCGCGCGTGACGCTGGAGATTGTCGAGACCGAGCCGGCGATGAAAGGCCAGACGGCCTCCTCCTCCTATAAGCCGGCGAAGCTCTCGAACGGCCTGCGCACCATGGTGCCGCCGCATATCCAGCCGGGCACGCGCGTCGTCATCCAGACGGAAGATGGCTCCTACGTCGAGCGCGCCAAGGACTGAGCGGCCGCAAGGGTCACGGAAGGCGCTCGCGCCGGGCATCGATCTGCGCGTCGATCCGCGCAAGGAGTTCGTCCAGGCCCGACAGTTTCTCGGTGGGATGTGGCACCAGAACCGTCCGCAGCTCCGCGCCGATGTGGGCGGCCATATCCTTGCCGCGCGGCAATTCGGAGCGGTGCCGCTCGAGACGCAGGCTTGGCCTTGTCTCGCGCTGGCGCCCCGGCTCCCAGCCCTTGTTCCAATCCCACACTTTCGGCCTCATAGCGTGATCGAAGCAGGCGGCACCGCCTGCTTTTTCAGTTCGAAAACGTGGGGTTGAGGAATCCGTTCCGGTCCGGAAGCGAATTGCTTCGCAATAGGCTTTACGGACTATTGCTGAATCTCGCGTCCGCACTTATCATTCCGCAAGCCTTGGGGTGCTGCCGAAAGCTCGGCGGCTGAGATTAGACCCTTCGAACCTGAATCTGGGTAATGCCAGCGCAGGGACAGGCAATACGAAAAGCGCCGCGGGAGTCCGTCTGCGCCCCGTATTCGCTCCTGCGCCGGTCCAAATGCAACGGAGCCGGCCAATGAACATCCGCCAAAAACCCGAAACTCTCATTCCGCAGAGCGTCACCTGCGGCCCGCTCGCCGGTTCGCGGAAGATTTATGCGGAACCCCGCGCGAATATCCGCGTGCCGTTTCGCGAAATCGTGCTTGAACCTTCTGCCAACGAGCCGCCGGTGCGGGTCTACGATGCCTCGGGCCCTTATACGGAGGACGCGCCGCAGATCGACCTCTCGCAGGGCCTGCCGCGCCTGCGCGCCGCCTGGTACGGAACCCGCGATTTCGAGAGCTATCACGGCCGCGCCGTGAAGCCGGAAGACAACGGCAATGTCGGCGAGGACAGGCTCGTCCCACCCTGCCCGGCCAATGTCGCGCCGCTGCGTGGCAAGTCCGGCAAGCCGGTGACGCAATATGAATTCGCCCGCGCCGGAATCATCACCGAAGAGATGATCTATGTTGCGGCGCGCGAAAATCTCGGCCGCGAGAAAATGCTGGCCGATGCGGAAGCAAAGCTCGCCGATGGCGAAAGCTTCGGCGCCGACATTCCCGCGTTTGTCACACCGGAATTCGTCCGCGCCGAAATCGCCCGCGGGCGCGCCATCATCCCCGCCAACATCAATCATCCGGAACTGGAGCCGATGATCATCGGCCGCAACTTCCTGGTGAAGATCAACGCCAACATCGGCAATTCGGCGGTCACATCTTCGGTGGCGGAAGAAGTCGACAAGATGGTCTGGTCGATCCGCTGGGGCGCGGACACGGTCATGGACCTTTCGACCGGCCGCAACATCCACAACATCCGCGACTGGATCATCCGCAACGCGCCGGTGCCGATCGGCACCGTGCCGATCTATCAGGCGCTGGAAAAGGTCGATGGCGATCCCATCAAGCTCACCTGGGAGATGTTCCGCGACACGTTGATCGAGCAGGCCGAGCAGGGCGTCGATTATTTCACGATCCACGCCGGTGTGCGGCTCGCCTATGTGCCGCTCACTGCGCGCCGCACGACGGGGATCGTCTCACGCGGCGGCTCGATCATGGCGCGCTGGTGTCTGTCGCATCATCGGGAGAGCTTCCTCTACGAACATTTCGACGAGATTTGCGACATCATGCGTGCCTATGATGTCTCGTTCTCGCTCGGCGACGGCCTGCGTCCCGGCTCGATCGCCGACGCCAACGACCGCGCGCAATTCGCCGAACTGGAGACGCTTGGCGAATTGACCAAGATCGCCTGGGACAAGGGCTGTCAGGTGATGATCGAAGGCCCCGGCCATGTGCCGATGCACAAGATCAAGGTGAACATGGAAAAGCAGCTCGAAGAATGCGGCGAGGCGCCGTTCTATACGCTCGGGCCGCTGACGACGGATATCGCGCCGGGCTATGATCACATCACCTCCGGCATTGGCGCGGCGATGATCGGCTGGTTCGGCTGCGCCATGCTTTGCTACGTCACGCCGAAGGAGCATCTCGGCCTGCCCGACCGCGATGATGTGAAGACCGGCGTCATCACCTATCGTATCGCCGCGCATGCCGCCGATCTCGCCAAGGGCCATCCGGCGGCGCAGGTGCGCGACGACGCGCTCTCCCGCGCGCGGTTCGATTTCCGCTGGCAGGATCAGTTCAATCTGTCGCTCGATCCGGAGACCGCCCGCGCCTTCCACGACGAGACTCTGCCGAAGGAGGCGCACAAGGTCGCGCATTTCTGCTCGATGTGCGGGCCGCAATTCTGCTCGATGAAGATCAGCCAGGACTTGCGCGACGAAGCCGCCGCCATCGACGCGCGCGAAAAGGGGATGGCAGACAAGAGCGCGGAGTTCTTGGAAAAGGGCGGGAAGCTTTACGTTTAACGCGCCAACTATGCCGTGCGTCATGGCCGGACTTGATCCGGCCATCCACGCATTTTGATTTTGCAGTGATCAAGCCCCGCCAATTCCGGCAAACGCTCACGACGATCGACTCCACCAAGCAATGCAGTAATAGCGATTGGATTGCTTCGTCATCTGATCCTTCGCAATGACGGATTTTTGCGCGGCACATCACTTGCGTGGATGCGGGTGTTCCGCTTGCGTTTGTTGTGAAGGCGACATTCGTCGCAATGGCGCGAAGGGGACGTTTCACCGGCGGTGCCAGAACGAGGCCCCGGTTCCTCCTGTCGATCTCGCCCGATTGCGCGCTCGATTTTCCAAGGCGGCGCGCGGACGCAATCGCTTCATGGCGACTTCCCGACATTGAGGATTCAATATGACAGCCATTGCCGACACGCCTTATGCCAAACTGGAGGCCGAAGGCCGGCTTCTGAAGCCCAGCCTGAAGGCGGATACGCATGTCGCGGGCAGGTTCGGTTTCCGCGGCGATATTTCCTATGACGATCCGGAAACCGTGCTGAAAGAGGTTTTCAGCGTTTCCGAAAGCGGCAAGCCGGCGATCGGCTTTCTGGCCGGGACCATCAAGGAATATGCGACATTGCCGAAACTCGTCGAAACCCTCGGCGACGTGCTCGACGCCGAAGGTAAATATATCATCTACGTCGCCGATATCCCGCTTGGCTGCCGCTGGTATGTGCCGCTCGGCGCCGCGAAAATCTTCGTCGTCGCGATCGACGAAACCAGCGTCTACAATGAACTGCTCGACGTTTTCTATGTCGATAAGACCAAGCTCAAGAAATATGACACCTCCGCCAAGCTCGACGCCTTGGCCGATGTCGGCCTGAAATACGGGTCGCTTTCCGATTACGAGGCGATCTCCTACGAGGAAGGCCTGAAGCGACAGGCGGCAGCCTGAGGGCCGCGCCCGCGCGGCGGGGGGCTTGCGGTAAGAGCGCGGTTTTGACATCCGTCATGGGCGGGCCTATTTGCCGCGCTATGTGAGGGTGTCATTGCGAACGAAGTGAAGCAATCCAGCCGCAGGTCATGGGTTGCTTCGTCGCTTCGCTCCTCGCAATGACGGCTCTTACCGATCCGGGACCATGCCATGCCCTCGAAACTCGACCAGTTGAAGCAATGGACGATCGTTACCGCCGACTCCGGCGATATCGGTGCCATCGCGCAGTACAAGCCGCAGGATTGCACCACCAATCCGTCGCTCATTCTCAAGGCAGCGGCGATGGAAGCGCATCAGGAGTTGGTGGAGGAGGCGATCCTCTGGGGCTTGAACCATAGCGCCGCGACGAGCCGTATCGCCCAGCGTCTTTCGGTCAATTTCGGCGCCGAGCTGACGAAGCTCGTGCCCGGTCGTGTCTCGACCGAGGTCGATGCCGATCTGTCCTTCGATGTCGAAGGTACGGTCGCGCAGGCGCGCGAGATCATCGCCGATTATCATCAGCGCGGCGTCGGGCGTGAACGCGTGCTGATCAAGGTGGCCGCGACCTGGGAGGGCATCCAGGCTGCCGCGATGCTTCAGAAGGAAGCCATCGACGTCAATCTGACGCTGATCTTCTCGCTGGCGCAGGCGGCGGCGGCCTTCGAGGCTGGTGCTTATCTCATCTCGCCGTTCGTCGGCCGCATCCTCGACTGGCATGTGAAGAACGAGGGCAAGAGCTATACGGCCGAGACCGATCCCGGCGTCGTCTCGGTACGCGAGATTTACGCCTATGCGAAAGCCTATGAGGCGAAGACGATCGTCATGGGCGCCTCGTTCCGCAATCAGGGCGAGATCGAAGCGCTCGCCGGCTGCGACAGCCTGACGATCGCGCCGGCGCTGCTCGACGCGCTGGCGAAGGATGAGGGCGCCTTGCCGCGCGCGCTGGAGCCGGAGAGCGCCAAGGCCAATCCCCCGGCGCAAATGTTCCTCGACGAGAAGAGCTTCCGCTACATGCTGAACGAAGATGCGATGGCGACGGAAAAGCTCGCCGAGGGCATCCGCGTCTTTTCGCGCGATCTGCAGGCTTTGCGCGAGCTTGTCTCGAAACGGCTGGCGCTGGCGGCTTGATCAAATATCGTTGGCCGGTCAAGGCCGGGCTCGTCCCGGCCATCCCGCGGTTGGGGTGCGTGGCGCGATGAAGAAGAGCGACATTATCAATCTTCTCGGCGCGAAATATGGATTCGTATCGCATTTGGAAATATCGACGCCCAATACGGGTTTCCAATATGCGCTTATCGATCGAACCCAATATGCCCGCTGCGAGAGAGCGGTTTATGGCATCGTCGATGAGGACGCGCTTCTCGATCAGGACATCACCTATCGAACATCGCAACGCACCTCTTGCGGCATTGTCAACGCGTTATCGACCATGCCGCCGTTCGATCTCGTTTTCGTCGATCCGCACCACACTTACGAAAATAGCTTTGAGGATATCGTCGGCGCGTTCAGTCTCCTGCGTCAGGGCGGTGCGCTTGTCATCCATGACTGCAATCCTCCCAATTCGCAGGTCGCTGCGCCGGATCTCACGCCCGGGGATTGGTGCGGCGTGACCTATTGGGCTTACATCGATTTCGTTCTCGGGCGCGCCGGCATCACCTATTACACCGTCGATACGGATTACGGGTGTGGTGTCGTTTTCAAGCAGCCGGGCCCGGACCGCGATACAAGCCGGCTGCAATTCGACTGGGTTCGAATGGCTTGGAATGACGATTCACGGTACGATTATTTTGACTGGAATCGCCAAAGACTTCTCAATCTCATCAGCGTCGACGAATTCCGAATTCGCGAAGGATTGCCGCTGCTCACGCCGCCTTCTGCTTCAGCGTGATGAACGCGGCACGCAGGCGGGCGGGACCTGCGCCCGCTGCGTCGGGGCGTTGATCGCCACTCAATTCATCAGGGTCACAATCGCATCGATCGCTTCGCCGTCGCGTACCAGCGCGATGCCGGCGCGGCCGGAGAGGTCTTCCCAGCTCGCCGCGGAACTTTCAAAGCGCAGGATCGTGTCGCCCGGCCGCATCCTGCCCTTCAGCTTTTGCCACGCCTCGCGAAAGCTCGAGCCGCCGAGTTCGGCGTCGATCTCTGCGACGCTGACCGGCGCTTTAAGCCATTCGACCGGCACGTCGGCCATGTCACGCCGCCTTCCGCTTCGGCGTGATGAGCTTGCGGTTGACGAGCAGCTCGGCGATCTGCACGGCGTTGAGCGCCGCGCCCTTGCGCAGATTGTCGGCGACGCACCAGAACGAGAGGCCGTTCTCGACCGTCGCGTCCTCGCGGATGCGCGAGACGAAGGTTGCGTCCTCGCCTGCCGCCTCGTGCGGCGTGATATAGCCGCCGGGCTCGTGCTTATCGATCACCAGAACGCCCGGCGCCTCGCGCAGAATGTCGCGCGCCTCGTCGGCCGTGATCGGCTTCTCGAATTCGACATTCACCGCCTCGGCATGGCTGATGAAGACCGGCACGCGCACACAGGTCGCGGTGAGCTTGATCTTCGGGTCGAGAATCTTCTTCGTCTCGGCCATCATCTTCCACTCTTCCTTGGTGGTGCCGTCCTCCATGAAGACGTCGATCTGCGGAATGAGGTTGAAGGCGATGCGCTTCGGGAACTTCTTCGTCTCGACGCTGTCGGAGACGAAAATCGCGCGCGTCTGGGCGAAAAGTTCGTCCATCGCCTCCTTGCCGGCGCCGGAAACGGATTGATAGGTCGCGACGACGACGCGCTTGATCGTCGCCGCGTCATGCAGCGGCTTCAGCGCGACGACGAGCTGCGCGGTCGAGCAATTCGGGTTGGCGATGATGTTCTTCTTCGCAAAGCCTCTCACCGCGTCGGCATTCACCTCCGGCACGATCAACGGCACGTCCGGGTCCATGCGCCAGGCCGAGGAATTATCGATCACGACGCAGCCCTGACGGCCGATCTTCGGCGAATATTCCTTCGATATCGTGCCGCCGGCTGACATCAGGCAGATGTCGGTACCGGAGAAATCGTAGTTCTCCAGCGATTTGCAGACGAGGGTCTTGTCGCCATAGGACACGTCCGTCCCGATCGAGCGCGAGGATGCGAGCGCGACGACCTCATCGGCCGGAAACCGCCGCTCGGCGAGAATATCGAGCATCTCGCGCCCGACATTGCCGGTGGCGCCGACGACGGCGACCTTGAAACCCATTTTTTTCTCCTTTGTGGCCGGGCAAGATCGTGCGCGGCCGCGCTGCCATAACAAAGATCGGGCGAAAAATCACCCGCGCAAGGGGCTTTAGAAGGGCCTTCAGCGCGGGCGAGATGGCGCGTGTAAAGCCAATATTGACCCTATCCGCAAAAGCGCGCTCCCCGGTAACCAGCGGCAAGCCCTGTCATGCGAGGCTGCCTCTGCCTTCCGCGAGGCGGGGAATTTTCATGCAGGCCACGCTCGACGACATCAGACCGTCACGGCGGGTCGAACTGCCGCAGCGGCTTCGCAAGCGCAAGCGCGGCGTTTCGATCCAGACCGCAGCAATCATGGCGATCCTCTTCGCCGCCGGTCTGGTGCTCATCTGCGGCCGCGAGGCGCCGCCAAGCCAGCCCGAGACTCAAGTGGTGGCCGCGCCGCCGCCGGAATGGACCGATATCGCCCATCCGCTCGCGCTTTTCGACCTGTCAGCGCCGCAGTTCGCCCACCTGCCGCAAGACTATGCCGCCCGGCGCAATCGGCTCGGCGGCGGGCGGCAGGACATTCTCACCTTCGGCCGCCTCGACGGCGGCGATCCCTTCTTCCGGCTGACGCTCTACCGCGTCGGCGGCGAGGCGGTGCCGGATGTGCCGCTCTTTGTCGATCTGGTCCGTGCCGCGGCGGCCATCGATCTCGCGATCACCCGCAGCGCCAATCCCGCGAATCTGCCGACAAGGTTCGGGCCGCTTGAGACGGCGGACATCGACCTCGCCGCCGGCGCCGCGATGGCGGTGCCGTGCCTGGGCTTTCGCGGCGCCGGGCTGGGCGGCGCCTTCCGGCTCAGCGGCTTCGCTTGCGGCACCAAGGCCCGGCCGATGTCACGGCCGGCGCTCGCCTGCCTCATCGACCGGCTCGAATTTGACGGCGAGGGCGGCGATCCGGCGCTGGCGCGCTATTTCGTCGAATCAGAGATGAATCGCGGCCGGGCCTGCGCGGGGACAACGCGCGCTCCGGACCCGGCCAGGGCGAACTGGATCGACGAAGATGATGCACCGCCGCCACTCCGGCTGCGAAAAATGCGCTGAATCGGCATTTGGCCCCGTGTCGGGCGCTTTGTCATTCGCCCCGCGGGAAAAGCCCGGCTAAAATAACGCGCCAGGGTTGGCCCGCCGAATCGGGCGGCTGCCGCTTGGGGCGGAAGGAAAGTTCATTCATGCGTCCGATTTCGATGTTCCTGCTGGCCGTGACCGCTTTCGGCGCCGGCGCCCTTGCCTCCGCTCCCGGCGCCCTCGCGGCGCATAAGCATCATCATCATGCTGCCGTCGTCTATTCCAGCGATCAGCCGCCGCTGACGGTCAACAAGCGGAGCTGGCTCGATCCGGGCAATGTCGTGCCGCAGGGCTCGGAGCAGAATTACGTGACCGCCACGACCGGCTTCAACCAGACGCCGGATCAGGCCTATTTCCCCTCGCGTTTCCACGAGGATAGCCTGCCGCAGCCGCTCTATCCGACCGGCCGCCCGAAGCCGCTGGTCGATTTCTGGACGCCCGCCTATCCGCCTTATCAATAAGGGATTGGAGGCGGGATCAGGCGCCGAAATCGAAATGCGCCAGCACCGGCACATGGTCCGAGGGGCGCTCCCAGCCGCGGCTCTCGCGTAGAATCTTCATGCCGGTCAGCGCCGGTGCCAGGCTTTGGCTCGTCCAGATATGGTCGAGCCGGCGGCCCTTGTCGGCCAAGGCCCAATTGGGCGAGCGATAGCTCCACCACGTATAAAGCTTTTGCTCGGGCGGCACGTAGCGGCGCAAGGCATCGACCCAGGGGCCGGCGGCAAAGACCTGGCCGAGCTTTTCCACCTCGATGGGCGTGTGGCTCACCACTTTAAGCAGCGCCTTGTGGTTCCAGACATCGGTTTCGAGCGGCGCGATATTGAGGTCGCCGACCATCACCGCGTCGCCGCCAGCAATGCCATCCGCCGCGATCCAGGCCGTCATTTCGTCCAGAAAGGCGAGCTTGTGGGCGAATTTCGGATTGATCCCGGGGTCGGGCTCGTCGCCGCCCGCCGGCACGTAGAAATTATGCAGCGTGAAGGCGCGCTCATCGGTCGGCGCCAGTGTCACGCTGATGTGGCGGGCGTCGCCCTTGTCGCAGAAGGGGCGCCGGTCGATAATTCCGAACGGAATTTTCGAGACGATTGCGACGCCGTGATAGCCCTTCTGGCCGTTGATCGCGATGTGCTCGTAGCCCCATTTGCGGAAGGCCGCCGCGGGGAATTCGGCGTCGCGGCATTTCGTTTCCTGCAAGCAGAGAACATCTGGCGCGTGGTCTGCGAGGAATTTGCCGACGAGATCGATGCGCAGGCGGACGGAATTGATATTCCAGGTGGCGAGGGTGAAGGGCAATTTCAACTCTGGAACTTGTTTCATCCGATTGAACATGCGCGAGCCTGGCCGGCAAGAAAAGCTTCGCTCCGGTCACAGGTTTTTGGTGGCGTGTCTGTATGCGCTTTTCGCATTCCGCTCGGGCAAAAAAATAGGGCGCCCGACCGAGATCGGACGCCCCGTGGAGCGACACTGTGCCGGGAGGGGTTCCGGCGAAGCCAGCGGGACAGAACGGGGGGAATTCGTCAGGCCGGCCGTATCACTCTCCGCAAATCAGATAGGTCCGGCCAGAAGGCCCTGCAAGAGAGGTCCCTGAAAATTACCAATTGTTAAGCTGCGGGAGCAGGTCCGGGAAAGCGGAGGCTTTTCAATAAATTCCGGCTAATTCTGGTTCATGAAGCGGCTACTGGAACTGTCGAGCCGGTTGGCGTGGATCTGGAAAACGGAGGGGTCCGGCGGCGTTCTCAGATCGACATTGAAGAGCGAGACAAGAGTTTCGTTGCCCTGCGGATCGGTGACTTCCCATTGCTTGAGCGCAAAAGTCGCGGGATCGAACATCAGCTTGATGCGCGAGGTGCCGCCGAAGGTCTCCTTGTCGACGACCGTGATCGTCACATTGTCCGGATCGCTGGTCACGTCCTGAACCAGCACGTCGCGGGTGAGATCGATCCTGTCCTTGAGCAGGAATTTCAGCGGCGTCTGCCAGATGAAATAGAAGTCCTGCGTCGCCAGCTTGCGGTCGACCACCGCGACTGTCAGGCCATCGGCGACAATGTCGAGCGTTGCGGGCTCGGCATATTCGAAGCGCAGCTTGCCCGGCTTCTGCAGATAGATTTTGCCTTCCGAGCGCCGGTCGCCGCTGATCTGGACGAAATCGCCGATCATCGTGCGCGTCCCGTTGAAATAATCGTTAGCCTTCTGGATCGCGACAGTGGGGTCGATCGGCTGGAAGGGCTGCGCCGGCGCTCCCGGAGCAGCAGCGGGCGGAGTGGCTGGCGTCGGCGTGATCTCGACCGGGCGGGGCTTCGGCAGCGGCGCCGCGGTGGGATCGGCGAAGGCGGCCGCTGGCAGGGTCAAGGCCGCAGCGAGAAGCAACCCGAAAACGCCCGCGCGATCAAAAACAGTCATCGACATACATCTCGCCTTTCGCGCCGGCCGTGATTCGCTCTCGTGGAGATTTATAGCACGGGCCAACCGCTTCCCGCGCGGCTGTGCCGCAAGTCATCCGGCCACTTTGATTGCCGCGAGCGGTAACGGGGCGATGTGGCGGCAATAGGACAGTTCGCCGAGCGCCTTTGCCCTAATAATCGGCACCCGGCTCGAAGGCGCCACGGTCGATGCCGCCGCCGACCAGAATGGTGCGCTTGCCGGAATGGTTCGGAGCGCTGACGACGCCTTCCTTCTCCATCCGCTCGACCAGCGAGGCGGCCTTGTTGTAGCCGACCGAAAGGCGGCGCTGCACATAGCTCGTCGAGCACTTCTTGTCGCGCAGAACGATGGCGACGGCGCGATCGTAGAGATCGCCGCCTTCCTCGCCCTCGGCGCCGGTCGGGAAGCCCTCACCGTCCTCGCCCTGCGGATCGTCCTCGACCGTGATGGCATCGAGATATTCCGGTGCGCCCTGGCTCTTCAGGTGCGCGACGATCTTCTCGACTTCGCCGTCGGAGACAAAGGGGCCGTGCACGCGGATGATACGGCCCCCGCCCGCCATGTAGAGCATGTCGCCCTGGCCGAGCAATTGTTCGGCGCCCTGCTCGCCGAGAATGGTGCGGCTATCGATCTTCGATGTCACCTGGAAGGAAACGCGGGTCGGGAAGTTCGCCTTGATCGTGCCGGTGATGACATCGACGGAGGGACGTTGCGTCGCCATGATGAGATGGATGCCGGCCGCGCGAGCCATTTGCGCGAGCCGCTGGATCGCGCCTTCAATGTCCTTGCCGGCGACCATCATCAAGTCGGCCATTTCGTCGACGATGATGACGAGATAGGGCAGGGGCGAAAGCTCCATTTCCTCCTGCTCGTAGACCGCCTCGCCGGTTTCGCGGTCGAAGCCGGTCTGCACCGTGCGGGTAATGGTCTGGCGCTTGGCGGCAGCCTCGGCGATCTTGGCGTTGAAGCCGTCGATATTGCGCACGCCGAGCTTCGACATTTTCTTGTAGCGGTCTTCCATCTCGCGCACCGCCCATTTGAGCGCGACGATGGCCTTCTTCGGGTCGGTGACGACGGGGGTCAGAAGATGCGGGATGCCGTCGTAGACGGAAAGCTCGAGCATCTTGGGATCGACCATGATCAGCCGGCACTGATCCGGCCGCAGCCGGTAGAGCAGCGACAGAATCATCGTATTGATGGCGACGGATTTGCCGGAGCCAGTGGTGCCGGCAACCAGCAGATGCGGCATGCGGGCAAGATCGACGATGATCGGTTCGCCGCCGATCGTCTTGCCGAGCGCGATGGCGAGGCTGTGTTTCGCGGTCTCGAAATCCTGCGAGGCAAGAAGCTCGCGCAGGAAAACGGTTTCACGGCGCTGGTTCGGCAGTTCGATGCCGATGACGTTGCGGCCTTGCACGACCGCGACGCGGGCCGAAACCGCCGACATCGAGCGCGCGATATCGTCGGCAAGGCCAATGACGCGCGCCGACTTGATACCCGGGGCGGGCTCAAGTTCGTAAAGCGTGACGACGGGGCCCGGGCGCACGTTGATGATCTCGCCCTTGACGCCGAAATCGTCGAGCACGCCTTCGAGCAGGCGCGCATTCTGCTGCAGGGCTTCCTCGGAGACGCGCGCCGTCGTTCCGCGCTTTGGCTCGCTCAACATCAGCAGCGGCGGGAGCTGATATTTGGCCTTGCTCAGCTTCTCCAGCATTGAGGGTTGAATTTCGCGCTGCAGGCGCTGGCCGCTCTTGAGGTTGGCCGCACCGGGGGTCACACGGCTGCGGCCGGCGGACAACGGCGGCGCCATAGCGTCCGCATCCGCCTCCGCCGCCTGTTGCGCGGCGGCGCGGGCGGCTGGCGGCGCATAGGCGCTGGGCTCGAAGCCGAGGTCGAAATTCGGGTCTTCGCGCATGTGCCGTTGATCGAGCGAGGCGCCGACGCGGCGGGCCGCATCCTGCCAGGGCGCGGGGCTCGGCCGCGTCTCGCGCCGTCTGGCGAGCATCCGCGAAAGGCCGGCTTTGGCCGACAACAAGCCGTGAATCACGCCGCCGACGGCGACCAGCGCAAAGCCCGGCTCGCCGGCGATGTCCTCCTCCTCGCCGCCGCGCTTGCGCTTGACCGGCGCCGGTTCCTCGTCCTCGTCGTCGTCGGGATAGGCCTCGGGCTTGGTCGGGCCGACTGCGGCGGCGAGCGCGAGAATGGCGACCGCCGCGAAGATCACGGCGAGAATCAGCGTGGTCACGCCATGCGCACTAAAAATGTGCTTGGGGATGAAGAGAAGGGCATCGCCAAGGACGCCGCCCAGGCCGGTCGGCAACGGCCAGCGGCTTGTCACCGGCAAAACCGCGGCAAAGCCTGTCGCCGCGACGCTGCCGATCAGCCAGAAGAGAATGCGCCAGCCGATTCGATCGAGCCGCCGCGCCCGCAACAGCCGCCAGCCCCAGATCGCGGGCGGCCCCAGCAGCGCCAGCGCGGCAAGCCCCAGCATCTGCATGAAAACGTCGGCGGTGACGGCGCCGGGGACGCCGAGGAGGTTATGAACCGGGGCGCCGGTGGCGTGATTGAGGCTGGGATCCTGGACCGACCAGGTGAGCAGCGCGAGGGCGAGTGCTCCGGTGCCGGAAACCAGCGCCAAACCGGTGATTTCGGCCGCGCGGCGCGCCGCGAAAAGGCGCAGCGGGTCCGGGATGTGGTCCAAGGCCGTGAAACTGGTCGTCGTACGCATCAAGGTGAACGGGCCCCGGTCCAACGCGCGGGGCCGCGATACGTGATCCGCGCCCGCATCACCCAGCCTAAAGAGACGTAGTTAAGGCGGGGTTTAAGCCGGGGACGGCGCCATAAAACGGCGCATAAAAAAGGGGCTCCCGTAGGAGCCCCAGGTTTTTCCAGCGGGGAGGTGCCGGATGTTACTGCACAACCTCGCCATGCAGGGCGAGATCGAGACCGTCGCGTTCCACCTCGGGGCTAACCCTAAGCCCGATCGTGACCTTGATCAGGAAGAGGATAATCGAGGTGACAATGACGTCGTATGCAATCACGACGCCAACGCCGATCAGCTGGTTGACGACCTGGCCGGGGTTGCCTTCGATCAGGCCGGGGGTGCCGCCGTACTGATTGATGGCGAAAACGCCGGTCAGGATGGCGCCGAGCGCGCCGCCGCAGGCATGGACGCCGAAGCAGTCAAGCGCGTCGTCGTAGCCGATCCAGCCCTTCACGAAAGTCACCGTGAAGTAGCAGAAGACGGCGACGGCGATGCCGATCCAGATCGAACCGGCGGGGCCGACGAAGCCCGAAGCCGGCGTGATGGCGACGAGACCGGCGACCGCACCCGAGCAGATGCCGACGATGGTCGGTTTGCCGCGATGCGCCCATTCGATCAGCATCCAGGTCAGGCCCGCGACCGCGGTCGCGATCTGGGTCACCGTCATGGCCATGCCGGCGACGACGCCAGCGGAGACCGCCGAACCGGCATTGAAGCCGAACCAGCCGACCCACAGCAGCGAGGCGCCGATGAAGGTCAGGACGACGTTGTGCGCCGGGCCAGTGTCATTCCGCTTGCCGAGGAACAGCGCACACATCAGACCGGCAACACCGGAGTTGATGTGAACGACGGTGCCGCCGGCGTAGTCGAGCACGTGGACCCAGGCCTTCGGATTGCCGTTCGAGAGGAGGCCATCCGGACCCCAGACCCAATGCGCGATCGGCGCATAGACGAAGATCGCCCACAGGGTCATGAAGATCATCATCGCTGAGAACTTCATGCGCTCCGCGAACGCACCGGCGATCAGGGCCGGGGTGATGATCGCGAAGGTCATCTGGAAGGCCATATAGACCATTTCCGGAATCGTCGGCGCTAGCGGGTTCGGGTTACCTGTGTTGTTGGAGACGTCGCTTAATACGCCTTGCAGGAAGGCGCGCGAGGTTCCGCCGATGAACGCCGAGCCTGGCGTGAAGGCCAGACTGTAGGTAATGACGGCGAAGATGACCGTGATCAGGCAGGTGATCGCGAAGCTGGTCATCACCGTATCGACGACGTTCTTCTTGCGGACCATGCCGCCGTAGAAGAGGCCGAGGCCGGGTACGGTCATCATCAGGACGAGCGCCATCGAGGTCAGCATCCAGGCCGTATCGCCGCTATTCGGCGTACAGACGGTCAGATGGTTGGCATCGCAGGCAGGCGGTGCCGGCGGCGTGGCCGGGGCGGCAGCTGGCGCCGGAGCGGCGGCAGCGGGTGCGGCCGCCGGAGCCGGCGTTTGGGCGTGGGCGCTGTCGAAAGCGCTGAGGTTTACGGAAAAGAGGATGCCCAAAACCAAGGCTGCAAGCGCCAGCCGCGACGGCTTTTTGCATGCTTCCCAAGCCGAGGTAAGGCCCGTCCTCACTGACGGAATCAATTTCATCTCGTTACTCCTGCTAATCTCGGTTGAGCATCAGATGGCGTCGGCGCCCTTTTCGCCGGTCCGGATACGCACGACTTCGTCGAGCGGGCTGACAAAGATTTTGCCGTCGCCGATCTCGCCCGTCCGCGCTGCGGAAGTGATCGCCGCAATCGTCCTGTCGACGAGTTCGGCGCCAATGGCGACTTCGACTTTCAGCTTGGGAAGGAAGTTCACGGCATATTCGGCGCCACGGTAGATTTCCGTGTGGCCCTTCTGACGCCCGTACCCTTTGACTTCGCTCACGGTCATGCCGTGCACGCCGAGCGTAGTGAGCGCGTCTCTAACCTCGTCGAGCTTGAACGGTTTGATGATGGCCGTCACAATTTTCATTTTATCCTCCAATGAGCGCAGGTCCGGGTCACATACATTCGGGCAGCGGGACTATGGCTTCTCATCCGCGCCGTGCCGCGGAAACCCGAGGCATGACACGGCTGCGATGGAACTCGCCTGGGTCTGTCCTGCTGACCGATACGCGGGAATTGCGAACCGGATCGCTGCAATCGTGACCATGCCCCCATACTGATCACGCGGAGTGGGCGTAGACGGCCATGGTCAAGACGTCCGAAAGCAAGGCATGGGCCAGTACAGGCCAATGCACCGGGCCAAAGCTTATTTGATGCTCTCAGTGCTGCTACGGCGCCGCTTTGGGGATTTGGGACCGCGCTCTACGCGCTCGGGCCGAGCAAACGCAGCAGGCCTTCTTGCGCAACGCTGGCAACGAGTTCACCCGCGCGGCTGTAGATCAGGCCGCGGGTGAGCCCGCGCGCCCCGCCTGAGTTCGGGCTGTCCTGCGCATAGAGCAGCCAGTCGTCGGCGCGAAAGGGCCGATGAAACCAAAGCGCGTGATCGAGGCTGGCGATCTGGATGTCGGGGTCGAACAAGGTGCGGCCGTGCGCGACCATCGCCACGTCGAGCAGCGTCATATCGGAAAGATAGGCGAGAACTGCGCGATGCACCGCCGGATCGTCCGGCAGCCGGCCTTTGGCCCGGACCCATACATATTGCGTCGCCTCCGGCCGCTTATGCCCAAGATAATGGGATGGATCGACGAGGCGCAGTTCGATCGCGCCCTCATCCTCCAGCCAGCCCCGCATGGCCTGAAGGCCGGGCGGCAATTTCTCGCCGAACCGGGCAAAGAATGCGGCTTCATCGGGTAGATTTTCCGGCGGAATGACGTCCGGCAAAGGAAAGGCGTGGCTAAAGCCCGATTCGCTGACGTGAAAAGAGGCAGAAAGCGAAAAAATTGGGCGGCCGTGTTGGACGGCGTTACAGCGCCGCGTCGCGAAGCTCTTGCCATCGCGAATCCGGTCGACCTCATAGACGATCGGCGCGCGGGGATCGCCGGGCAGAAGAAAATAGGCATGCAGCGAGTGTGGCAGGCGGTCCGCCGGAACGGTGCGCTCCGCCGCAACGAGGGATTGGGCGATCACCAGGCCGCCGAAAACCCTCTGCCAGCCCGCCTGCGGGCTATGGCCGCGAAAGATATTGTCCTCGATCCGTTCGAGATCGAGTGTCTCTATAAGTTTAGCAACAGCGCTGGACATTCGATGTTCGGCTTGCCCCCTGCCCGCTTCCCTTTGGCCGGCGCGACACTCATACGTCGAGCGGGCGCGCCTCTTCGGGCAGCATGATCGGTATGCCGTCGCGGATCGGATAGGCGAGCTTGGCGGCGCGGGAGATCAGCTCCTGCTTCTGTGCATCGTATTCCAGCGTCGTCTTGGTCAGCGGGCAGACGAGGATTTCGAGCAGCCGCGGATCGATCCGGGTCTTCGGCGCCGGCGTTTCGGGGGCCGCGTTCTGGTTCTGCTCCACCATGATCGATCCTTACTGCAGCCGCGATGACGCGCGCTTGGCGCGGGCCAATTCATATTCGGTAATCGCCACCAGAACCTCGGCGCGCAGCTTCAGGCTGGGCGCTTCGAGCAGCGCCTGCTTCTCGCGCGGTCCGTAGGGGCTCATCATGGAAAGCGCATTGACGAGGGCTTCGTTCGGCGCCTCGCGGACGCTGTCCCAATCGACGGGAACCTCATTGACCTCCGCGAACTCCCGCAAGGTGCGCAAGACGCTTTCGCGATCGACCCCCTCTTCGCCCACGCTCGGCGTGAGATCGCCCTGGAAGTCCGAGAAATCGACGCGGCCCTGGCGATAAAGCGTCTCCGCGGCGATTTCCTCGGACATGCGGAAACGCGCGACGCCCGTCAGCGTGATGAGATAGCGCCCGTCGCCGGTCTCGGCGAATTGGGTCAGGCGGCCGGCGCAGCCGATGGATTGCAGCGCCGGTGCCGCTTCTTCTTCCGCCGCTTCGCTCTCCGGCTGAATCAAGCCGATCATGCGATGTGTCGCGAGCGCATCGTCGATCATCGCGAGATAGCGCGGCTCGAAAATATTCAGCGGCAATTCCCCGCGCGGCAGCAGCAAGGCTCCGGAAAGGGGAAATACCGGAATGATCTTCGGCAGATCGGCCGTTCCACGATAGGGTTTGTTGATGGTCATGCCTATGCCTCGTCCCGGGCCGGGATCAGGAGAAGAGCAGCGCCGAGAGTTTACGCCGCGCGGCGCCGGTCGCCGCATCCATGTTGCCCCAAGCCTCGAAGAATTGCAGCAATTGCTTGCGGGCGGCGGCTTCGTTCCAGTCGCGGTCGCGTTTGATGATGGTGAGCAGCGCGTCGGCCGCCTCGTTCCGCCGGCCCTGCGCATTGAGCGCGATTGCGAGATCATAACGCGCCTGGTGATCGTTTGGTTCGGCGCCGACGCGGCGTTCGAGTTCGCCAAGCTCGCCGACGCCGGCTGCCCGGATCGCGGTTTCGACCGCCGCGCGCGCGGCCCCGAGCGCCGGATCCTGCGCGGCGCTCGCCGGCACCTCCGCCAGCAGCCTTTCGGCCTCCGCCAGTTCGCCCGCCGCCACGCTGGCCTTGATCAAACCGGCGCGGGCGCCGATGTCGTCCGGGTTCTCGGTATGGAGGGCGCGGAAGATTTCGAGCGCGGCGAGCGGGTCGCCCGCCGCCAGCGCCGCTTCCGCGATGCCGCGCAAATCCTCTTCCTCGGGCAGCGGCCCGACGAGCCGCTCGATAAAGCCGCGCACCTGGTTTTCCGGCAACGCGCCCATAAAGCCATCGACCGGCTGGGCGCGCTGGAAGGCGATGACGGCGGGGATGGAGCGGATGCCGAGTTGGCCGGCGATCTGCGGATGCTCGTCGATGTTCATGGTGACGAGCTTGACCTTTCCCTGCGCCGCTTTCACCGCCTTTTCGAGCAGCGGCGTCAATTGCTTACAGGGCTGGCACCAGGGCGCCCAGAAATCAACGAGGACGGGCTGGCGGCCGGATTCGGTCAGCACGTCGTTGGCGAAGGTCGCCGCCGTCGTCGCCTTGGAAACGGGCGCCTCGGGCAGCAAATCCGTCACCTGTTCCGATAGCTGCACCATCCCCCGCTCTCCTTTCGCATCCCGCTCCGGACGCTCTGCGCATCCTGCATAGATGCGTCGGGGTCAAGCTTTTCGCAACTGCGCGCCAATTTTTTGAAGGCGGGGGTAAAGTGAGGGGAAGGCCCAGCGTCGGCGCGGAAAATTTTGTGACGCCAGCTTGATTGCAATGGCGGAAGGTTTGCGGCATATAGCCGGGACGCTGGGGCCTGCCCCGGCGCGGATGCGGGTGTAGCTCAGGGGTAGAGCACAACCTTGCCAAGGTTGGGGTCGAGGGTTCGAATCCCTTCGCCCGCTCCAAATTTCCTTCAAGGAAATCAGAGCGTTATGACAGGGCCGCCGCGAGGCGGCCCTTCGCTTTTGGTGCTTACATTCTGGTTATCAAAAAAATGTAAGCACTATGTAAGCAGTCCAGCGAAAGCTGGGTGCGACTTGGGCGTGCTCTGGCGTGCCTATGCGGCCGGTTCCAAGGCCGCTTGGATGGCAGCGACTACCGCCTTGCCGCCGGCCAAGGCGGTTCCCGATCCGGTACTGGACGCTCGCCGGGCAAGTTCAAATCCTGCCCCCACAACAGAATGGTCGTCAGAGGCCGATCCTGGGCGTTGCGTCTACCGTTGTCCTCCGAAGGTGGAGGCCACACGTTCGAATCGTGTCGGGCGCGCCATCTCATCATCAAACACTGGGACTAAGCGCGTCCACTTCGCCTTATTCTAAAGTCCACTGGCTAATATGGACGTCCGTCGATCACCGTTTGCTGCTCCGAGCAGACAGAGTGGCGGCGTTAGCAGAAGTTGTTCGCTCCGACCTTCACGCCCTCCAACATCAACGTCCTGGCGTCGCATTTGCACGCCGCGGCAGGAGCACCAAGTCGGCCGCTTCCTCGGCGTCTTTCAGGAGCACCTTGCGTGGCGCGCCCAACTGCGCATGCATCGTCAGACCGCGAGCAAGGTCGAGGACCTGGCGCGCGCGCGTTCCGACAGGAAAGTCAGACGGGATTTCTCCCGCGCTGATCCCGTCGCAGAAACGGCGTTCCACGAGCGCCAAGCCGCCAGCTGCGGCGTCCTTCAGGAACTGCTTGACCTCGGGGTCGTCCACGAGGGGCGCGACGCACACCATTAGACATCCTCGGACGGACCCTTCCTCGGTCGCAACTTCCACGGCGTGCCTCAAGAAGCCGGCAATCGAGTCGCGAAGAGCCGGGGGCGAGAAGAGTGCCTTTGCCGCGCCGGCACCCTTCCGCTCAGCGTACGCCCGCAGGACACGCAGGAAGAGCGTCCGCTTGTCCCCGAAGACGGAATACAGGCTCTGCCGTCCCACACCCATGCCTGCGATGAGATCGTCGATCGCTACACCGTCGTAGCTTTTCGACCAGAAGATCTGCGTCGCTTTGTTCAGCGCTTCGCTCTCGTCGAAGTTTCGCGGCCGTCCGCGCGGCCTGTTTGAATTTGTCAGCATTTAGTCCAAAAATCCTTGACCGCATGATCTATAAGAATATATAAGGAAACAGTCCAAAAATCGCAAGCTGACTTCTGGCCTCACGACCGACCTCTCTCACCGTGGAACCAAATATGAGACATTCAATCGCTCTGGTCACCGGCGCTACGTCCGGGCTCGGTTATGCCGCGGCCCGCTTGCTCGCCGACGGGGGATGGCAGGAGGTCATAGTAACGGGACGCAGCCTGGCCAAGACCAAGGAAACCGCCGCTCAGCTTGCGGATGAGACCAAGAAACGGGTGTTCACGCCGCTGGAGCTTGATCTGAACAAGGCCGCCAGCGCCCAGTCCGCGGTTGCCGAGCTGGTCAAACGAGGTCGGCCGGTCGATTTCCTGCTGCTCAATGCGGGGCTGGTTCCCTTCAAGCAGCGCGAGATTACCGCGGCGGGCGTCGAGGCATCTCAGGCCCCGCTAATTGGTCATCATGAGCTGACTGTCGGGTTGCTCAACGCCAACCTGCTGAGTCCCGACGCGCGGATTGTTATCGCCGGCGCGGAGCCTGCCCGAGGGGGCGTGCCCATGTTCAAATACACCGACCTGCCCGCCTTCGCGGCCAAATACCATCACGGCAACCGAACCGCCGCTGTGGAAGAGCTGATCCGCAACGGGCCGAACGTGAAGTACGTGCCCAACAATGCGTATGCCGACGCGAAGCTCATTATCGCCTGGTGGGTCGCGGCGCTGGCGCGCCGGCTGCCGTCGGACATGGCCGTGTACGCCGTATCGCCCGGTGGGGCGACCGCCACCAACGTGGTGCGAAGCGCTAGCCCGATGTTGAAGTATGTGTTTATCCCAATCGTGAACCTCATTCCCGGCATGAACCAGACGCCGGAGACTGCGGCCAGTCGGTACATCCAGGCATCCGAGTTCGGAACCGACGTCTCGGGGCAATTCTTCGCTTCGGCCAAAGGGAAGTTCTCAGGCCCAGTCGAGGTGCAGCGCGAGCCGCACCTCCACGATCGCGCCAGCCAGGAAGCTGCGTGGCAGGCCGTCGTCAAGGTCTCCGGCATCGACTTGTCTCGTCCCGCAACCTTAAGCGCGGTGTCCTGAAGGAGCGCCGGTCACGGCGACCCGACTCAGCGGGTGATGCGGAGCTACAGGTGCCCAGGAGTGCCTTCGGCATTCAAAATAAGTGGTCTGAAATCCACCTGATCACCAGCGTCACGCAAACTTTTCATATGAAATTGTCCAAAACCCATAGACGCCAAGGGCGTCCCGAGGAGAATACGAATGGCACGGTATCAAGATAAAAAGGTGGTGATCCTCGGTGGCACCAGCGGTATGGGTCTCGCGACGGCGAAGACGCTCCTCGAGGGGGGCGCACGCGTTCTGGTGACGGGTCGCTCACAGGCCGGCCTGGATTCCGCACGGCAAGAGCTTGGGACGGACGCCATCGTGGTTTCGAGCGACGCGCGATCGTTGACGGACATTGATGCCCTCGCCGCTCAGGTGAAGGCCGAGTTCGACACCATCGACCTCCTTTTCGTCAACGCCGGGTTCAGCATCCCAACGCCTCTCGCGAACGTGACGGAGGACATCTACGACGAGATGTTCAATCTGAACGCCAAGGGCCCGTTCTTTGCGGTCCAAAAGCTTTCGCCGCTGATCAATCGGGGAGGCTCGGTCGTCCTCACGACCTCGGTCGCCAACGTCAAGGGACTGCCGGGCCAAGCCACCTACGGCGCCGCCAAGGCTGCGCTGCGATCCTTCGCTCGGGTGCTCGCAGTCGAGCTGCTTCCCCAGGACATCCGCGTCAACGCGGTGTCGCCCGGCCCCATCGACACGGGCATCCTGAACAAGGTGTTCCCTACGGAAGAGATGCGTACTCACGTCAAGGAGCACACCGTCGGCATCATCCCGATGAAGCGCTTCGGGACCTCGGAGGAGATCGCGAAGGCCGTCCTCTTCCTCGCCTTCGATGCGACCTTCACGACCGGCCTTGAGATTCCGGTCGATGGGGGTTGGTCGCAACTATGAGGGCGACGCGGGCCATGTCGTTATTGGAAGGCAAGATCGCCGTCGTCACGGGCGGCAGCAGCGGCATCGGCCTCGCGACCGCAACGAGGTTCGTTGAACAAGGTGCCTATGTGTTCATCGCCGGACGGCGGCAGGCCGAGATCGACAAGGCCGTCGCCGAGATCGGCGACAACGTCACCGGCGTAAAGGTGGATATCTCAAAGCTCGATGACCTCGACCGCCTCTACGAGATCGTCGCGAAAAAGGGAAAGATCGATGTGCTTTTCGCGGGCGCGGCCTTCGTCGAAAAGACGATGACCGCCGCAGCGACGCCCGAGCATTTCGACAAGACCTTCAACACCAACGCCCGCGGCACTTACTTCACCGTTCAGAAGGCGCTGCCTTACCTGAATGATGGTGCGTCAATCATCCTCGTGGCGGCGGCCGGAAAGAACAAAGGCCTCCCGGGCCGCAGCGCCTACAGCGCGACCAAGGCCGCGATCCGGTCATTTGCGCGGACCTGGACCAGCGAACTCAAGGATCGGGGGATCAGGACCAACGTGTTGAGCCCTGGCGCGGTCGACACGCCCATGTTCGACAGCCAGTTCCCGTCCGGAGAGGGCGCGGCCGAAGCCAGAAAGCAGATCGTCGCGATGACGCCATTGGCGCGCCTGGCGTACCCCGATGAGATCGCCTGCGCAGCTTTGTTCCTGGCCTCAGACCTCAGCAGCTACGTCGCTGGCATCGACCTTCCCGTCGATGGCGGCCTGACGGCTGTCTAGCCCGAAGGATTTAGCGCCGCGCCCAACGTCATTTCCCGAGGAGCCTCTGATGACACACACAGCAAACCATGCCGTCCCGGAGCCGGGGAAATTTCGCCGCGCCGTTGCGGCCGTCTGGGCCTTCCTGCAGGCGATGGAGTCGACCAGCTTCGATTATACGCTCGATCGCATCGAACGCCTGGAGCGAGAGGTGGGACGACTGAAGGAGGAGCTGCGCCAAAACCGGAATCCGGAGGCGGGCGATGCCCACATCGCGAGCGCCGCTGCGCCCGAACATTGAAAGCGGGGACCGGACTATGCCGGTAATCAAATTTATCACTGTCGGGCTTCCGATCGCACTTGGCGTCGTGATGATCGGGACGGGCGGGCTCAACTTCGCCGGCCCTCCATTGGCCCGAGAAAACTTCGCGCTCTGGGGCTATCCGGCCGGGTTTCACCGGGTGGCCGGCAGCCTCGGAGTCGTAATCGGTTTACTTCTGGTGATCCCGGCGACGTCGCGGGTTGGGGCGATCGCGAGCGCCATTTTCATGCTCGCCGCCGTCGCGACGCTGATCCGTAGCCGCGACTGGGGGCACCTGCCGGTCGCTGCGGTCCTGATGGCGGTCTCCGCCGCGGCGATAGCAATCCACGGGTAGGTGGAAATGCGGCGCTTCGACGAAATCATCGATTTGGCGGCCGAGCGCCACGGCGGCCGAGACACGTTCGATCAAATGCTCGCTGAAACCCGGCCTTTGGCGCCGCAGGAGATCGCCGCGATTCCCGACGATCGCATCCTCGCGGCCATGACGCGGCGTGTATTCTGCGCCGGCTTTTCCTCAAAGGTCATCAACGCGAAGTGGCAGGCTTTCGAGTCCGCTTTCGAGCGGTTTGATCCTGCCCGCTGTGCATGGATGACCGAGGAGCGCTTCGACGAACTGCTCAAGGACAAGGATATCGTCAGGAACGGCGCGAAGATCAAATCCGTGCAGGAAAACGGGCACTTTCTGACGGAGCTGGCCGAGAAGCATGGCGCCGCCGCCCGGTTTCTGGCGGAATGGCCCGACGACGACTTTGTCGGGCTTCTCGATTTTCTCAAAAAGAATGGGAGCCGGCTCGGTGGCGAAACAGGAATGCATTTCCTGCGCTCGATCGGGAAGCCAGCCTTCATCACGATGCCCGATGTCGTGAAAGCTCTTATTCGCGAACAGGTGCTCAGCAAAAGCCCCACCGGAAAAGGCGATTTTGCGAAGATCCAGGCAGCGCTGAATCAGTGGTCGGAACAATCCGGTCTCGATCTCACGTCGATGAGCCGAACGCTCGCTATGAGCGTCGGATGACAACAAATTCAAAATGGCGGCGCGGTGACTGTTGAACTTCAGAAAATGAAGTGGGCAATCGCTGTGTCGCAATTTCGAAGTTTGCGGCAAGCCGCCGAGAAATTGAATGTGCGGCAATCAACGTTGAGCCGACGAATGCGTGACCTTGAGCAGGAGGTCGGCGCTACTCTATTCGAACGCACGAACGGCGGGACTCGACTCACGCCGGCTGGCCAGGAATTCCTTGAGGCGGCGCGACGGATCATCGACGAGACCGAGGTCATGGTGGCCCGCCTGCAAACCCGGTCAAGAGGTGAGAGCGGCGGCCTAACCATCGGCGTTCATGCGTCGCTTTCGGCTGGCAATCTCAGGGCCACGCTGATTGAGCACCGCCGCGCGTTCCCGGACGTCGAAATTCATCTTGTCGATGGATCGAGCGAACACTTGATTTCCGAAGTCGCGAACTCCGCCATCGATGTTGCCTTTTTGGCTGATAACCACCCCGAACGAGACGCTAAGTCGCTTTCGGTCTGGAGCGAGCGGGTCGTCGTCGCCCTGCCGGAAGATCATCCGCTCGCAAGCCGTGACGTTGTGCATTGGAGTGACCTGAGACATGAGGCACTGCTGGTACCGCAACGCGGCCCTGGCTCCGAATTCCTAAAGCTGCTCGCTAGTAAAAAGAGACATCCTGATCCCTGTCGCATTCTTCGGCACGATGTCGGACTGGATCGGCTCCTCACGTTGGTCGGCGCGGGTTGGGGCATTTTGCTTGCACTGGAGGGCGCGACTGGAGCGGCTTATCCAGGCGTCACTTATCGGGAAGTGCATGACACGAATGGGCCAGCTCGCCTGGCCTTCCGAGCCTACTGGCGCCAAGCCAACGGCAATCCTTCGTTGGCACCCTTTCTTGATATTCTCCGAGAGCGCTATCCAGATATCTCGGGTGCTCTCGCTCTGGGCTGAGCAGAGTCGCGTCGCGCCTTAGCGAATGCCCGATCCGTTGCCATGAAACGCTCGATCATTGGCACAATCAGTTTTACCGGGTCCGCTACCGCGTGTCCCGTCGTGCGCCCAAGCGCGTCAGCATAGGCGATGAGATCACGATGGACGGCGGCGGGAAGTTCAATGGTGACCTTGACCGGCTTGTCGTCTGCGAGCGGCCCGAGTTTTAGCTTCGTCATGGCTTTGCTCCCTGCCCGTAGGGCGCCAGCACCAGGTCGCGCGTGACGATAACGCGGACCGGGAAGCCTGGCCGGATGGTGAGCGTCGGTTGGATGTTGAGCTGACGCTGGACAATCTGTTGGCCGGTCTGGCTGATGCTGTTGGATGCGCCCTGGCGGATCGCCTGGGCGAGATTGTTTTCATCGCTGCCGGTGCCGGCTTCGGCGCCGACGCTGAGAAGCGTCGAGAGCACGGCTGCCTTGAACAACATGCCCCAGTGGTTGTCGACCTCGTCTTCGAGGCCCGCATAGCCTTCTGTGTCTGCGCCCGGCTGGCGCTCCAGCACGATCGAGGCGCCATCCGGCATGATCAGCCGCGTCCAGACCAGGAGGATGCGAGATTGCCCGAAGGCGACCGAACTATCGTACTGGCCGATCAGCTTCGCGCCCTGCGGGATCAGCAGATATTTGCCGGTCGGGCTGTCGTAGACCGCCTCCGTCACCTGGGCGGTGATCTGGCCGGGCAGATCGGAGCGGATGCCGGTGATCAGGGCGGCCGGGATGACGGTGCCGGCCTGCACCACATAGGGTGAAGCCTTGGCTTCGAGCCGATCCGAGCTGACCGTGCGCTTGTCGGTCGAAGCGTTGAGAAAGGCCGTCTTGCGGTCCTGCATGTTCTGGGCGGAACCGGCATCGACCGGCGGTGTCGTGGCTGGGGTCGCCGTCGCTGCCGCCGACGCGCCCGGGACGACCTGGGTAACGCTCTGTGGCTGTTGGTCGGTCTGGGCGAAGAGGCGGCTGACCCGCGCCGCCTCGATCTCCTGGGCACGGCGCTGCGCCTCCGGGTCGGGGTTCGTTGCCGGAACCGCGGTGTTCGGTGCAGCGCCCGCGTTGAGGATCGGTCGGCCGAGGTCGCCCGGCAGCGGCGGTCCGAGCGGCGGGGCCTGGCGCGGCAAGCTGGTATAGTCCTTCGGCAGGCCCGCCAGGCCCTCGGCAGATGGGCGATTCTGGGTGCTGAGCAACTCCTGGCCGGCACCCGTCTTATTGTGAGTCTGAAGCGCATAGCCGAGCGCGCCAGCGACGGCGAGCGCTGAGATGAAGCCCATGCCGACCAGTACCTTGCGCGAGAGGCGGGTGACTCGCGGCCGTTCTCCGCGAAGCCGCAAGTCTGGCGGCACTTCGGGCGTGGGGGCGCTTTGTTGCTCCTGTTCGTCGCCCGCTGTCATGACCGCGGCCTTCCGTCGGTGCGGACGATGCGGACACGCCGCTCGCTGTCCTTGTCGCCGAGGCGCAGTTCTGCGGCCCCGAACAGGCGATCGACGATGTAGTAGTTGCGGCTGACGCGGTAGTTCACCAGCTCGGAGCCGCCGGCCGGGCCGATGACGAAGAGCGGCGGCATCTCGCCCTGGCTGATGCCGCTCGGGAACTCGATATAGACCTTCTGGCCGTCGTCGAATGCGCGCAGCGGCCGCCATGCCGGGCTATCGCCTTGGATGGCATAGCGGAAATTGATCGAGGCGAGATCGACGCCGGAGGCGATGGGCGCCGCGGCCTGGGCATCCTGGTTCTGGCGACGCAACGCGATGAGTTGATCCTCGGGATACTGCCAGGAGACCGAGGCCATGTACGTCTTGTCGGTCGAACGCAGCTCCAGCAGATAGGTGCGCCGATCCGTGTTGATGATCAGGTTGGTCACCAGATCCGACCGGGTCGGCTTGACGAGGATGTGAACCTTCTTGGTCGTTCCGGCCCCGCTTTCGGTATCGCCGATGATCCAACGCACAGTGTCGCCGGCGGCGACAGGACCGGAGCCGACGAGTTGCTCACCGTCCTGCAAGGCGACATCGGTGATCTCGCCCGGCGCAGTATAGACCTGATAAAGCGCGCCGCCGGAGAAGGGATAGACCTGCACGGCGTTGATGAAGCCGGCCCTCATGGGCTGGATGCGCGCTGCGGCATTGGCCTGGTTGACGCGGACGGTGGGATCAGCCACCTCGGGCGGTGCCTTGCTGCCGGGGAGCGGCTTTAACTGGCCCGGCAGCGGCAAGAGCTTCGGCAGCTCAACGATCTTCACCGGCGCGGGTGCATCGACGGTGAGCTTTGCTGGCGTCGCCTCGTCATAATTGATGTCCGGCGGGATGAAGGGGTGCGCGCAGCCACCGAGCGCGGTGACGGACATCAGCAAAGCCGCCAAGCCGGCTTTACGGAAAAGCGTGCCTCTGCCTTTCCGGGCCTGCTGATTTACGAGATTGCGCGAAGCCGGACCGCCGGCTTCCAAGGAAATCGGCGGGGTCATTGTCCCAGCTCCTTTGACCAGTTGATGGCGTTGACGAAGATGCCGAGCGGATTTTTGCGCAGCCGGTCGGCGTCGGTGGGCGGCTGGATCGCGACGGTGAGGATCGCTGTCCAACGGGTGGTGTCCGCAAGCGCGCCGTCCTGGTAGCGGTGCTCGACCCAGGCGACGCGGAAGCTGTCGGGCGAAGCGCGGATGACGCTGGAGACGTCGATGGCGATCTGCTGCTTGCCGAGCTTGGCGAAAGGGTCGTCGGCGCGGGCGTACTCGTTCAGCGCCGTGGCGCCGGCCGTCGTCGTGAAGTCGTAGGCTTGGAGCCAGTTCTGCCTGACCACGATGGGATCGGCGGGCACGCCGCGAACATCCTGAATAAACTGCGCCAGATACCAGGCGATCTGGGGGTCGGACGGCGTATAGTCCGCCGTTGCCGGCGCGACCGCCTGCGCTTGCCCGAGCTTGTCGACCTGTACCACCCAGGGAACCACGGTGCCGTGTGTCGACTGCCAGACGAGGCCGCCGGCCAAACCGCAGGACAGGATCAGCGAGCCGAAGGCCATCAGCCGCCAGTTCTTGGCCTGAACGCGGGCTGAGCCGATACGCTCGTCCCAGATCTGGCCGGCCTTCTGGTAGGGGGTTTCCGGTTCCGGGGTCCGGCCGTAGCGGACAGATGATCGGCGGAAGATCGACATCGACTATTCCCCTCCCGAGAGATCGACGGAATGGCCGCCGCCATGGCTGTCGCCGGATTTGAGGACCTGGGCCGCGGTCTGCGTGCCGTGGCTGATCGCCTGGTTCCGCTTCATGCGCTGCGCCCAGGCGGGCGGCCCGGAGTCGGAAGGGCCGGATGGCGACGACGCGGGGGAAGCGCCGCCGGAAGCTTCGCCACCTCCGACCGTGCCCATGGTCGAGGAGCCGCCGGTATTGGCGAAACTGGAGCGGGCGCCGGAGGCGAAGCTTTCTTTCATGGCCCCGGCGGCGCGTGCAGCGGCCCGCCTGATGGGGGCAGCAGCCGCGGCACCGGCGGCACGGCCCACGCCGCCGACACCGGATGCAACGCCGGATGCACCAGACCGCCCAGCCGAGGCAAGGCTGTAGGCGGAGGATGCTCCGCCCGCCATTGCGGCGCCCCCGCGTGCGGCGGCAGCCGTGCCCGAGGCCGCGGCCATCGCTCCCCTTCCGGCCAGGCCCAGCGCGCCAGCGCCTGCCATGGCCGTGCCGGCAACGGCGAGCCCGGTGCCGACGGCGGCACCCGCGCCGAGCTGCGGCGCGCCGGAGACGAGGCCGGTCGCGATGCCGGGGCCGAAGATGCCCAGACCAAGCATGGCCAGCGCGGCGAGCACGACCGACAGCGACTGCTCGATGGTTGGTTGGCCGCCGGCATAGCTGGTGGTGAACTGGGAGAAGAGCCCCGTGCCGATCCCCACGATCACCGCGAGCACCATCACCTTGACGCCCGACGCCACGATGTTGCCGAGCACCTTCTCGGCGAGGAACGAGGTCTTGTTGAACAGCGCGAAGGGAATGAGGATGAAACCGGCCAGCGTCGTCAGCTTGAACTCGATCAGCGTGACGAAGAGCTGGACCGCCAGGATGAAGAAGGCGATCAGCACCAGCAGCCACGACACCATCAGCACGGCGATCTGGACGAAGTTCGCAAAGAACGAGGTGAAGCCCATCATCTGGCTCGCCGCGTCGAGCAGCGGCTGACCGGCATCGAGGCCAACTTGGGCAAGATGTCCGGGTTGCAGGAAGGTGGCGGTCGAGATCGACGATCCGCCAGCCTTCAAACCGAGCCCGGCGAAGCTGTTGAAGATGATGGCGGAGAGATTGTTGAAGTTGGTGATGATGAAAGCGAAGAAGCCGATATAGAGGGTCTTCTTCACCAGCCGCTGGAGGATGTCCTCGTCGGCGCCCCAGGCCCAGAAGAGGCCCGCGAGCGTGATGTCGATGACGATCAACGTCGACGACAGATAGGTTACTTCGCCTTTGATCAGGCCGAAGCCAGAATCGATGTAGGTCGTGAAGGTATTGAGGAAGGTGTCGATGACGCCGACATTGTTCATCGCGCGTCTCCTGGTGTTGGGTTGGCCGGCGCGGCCGACGGGGGCAACGACCGCACCGGCCTGCCGAAGAAGCGACGGCGGTTCTCCTCCCAGACCGCTTGGCAGCGCGGGTCTTCGGCATCCTGGGGGCCGAGCGCGCTGCACCGGCGCAGCTCGGCCGAAAGATCATCAGGCGACAAGGTGGACTGAACGTCGGGCGCAGCGGGCGTGGCAGGGCGCCGATTGATCGCGAAGAGCGTCGCGATAAAGACGCCGATCAGCACGACGATCGCTGCCAAGCGGAAGGGGTCGGGCCGCCCCACGATCCGCGCCTCAATTGCCGCTGAACATGGTGACGTTGCCGGGCTGGTAGCCGCTGCGCGTCGAGAAGATCTTGTATTGCTGCTGACCCTGCGACTCCGACGCGGCCGTGCGCGCCTGTTCGAGGGCATCGGCCCGTCCTTTGGCGGAAAGCACCGCGACGAGGTCGGAGAGCTGCTGGGATTGCAGGGCGAGGAGCTGGTTGCCGGCCTGTGCGGCTTGCAGCGCACCGGAAGCGGACTGGCTGGCCGAGACCAGCGAGGTCATGGCGGTCGAGTTGGTGGAGATGTTGCCGACGACGCCGGCCTGCACCTTCAGGCTATCCTCGAACGCGCCGACGGAGTTCTGCCAGCGCGTCTGGGCGGCGGCAAACAGCGTTGCGTTGGACCCTGTCGTCGGCGCCGCGCCGTAGGTGGACGAATAGGTGGTTTGAATCTGCTGGACGTTGAAGGAAATATTCTGCGCTTGGGTGAGAAGGGATTGAGTCCGCGCGATGGTCGATTGAAGCTGGCTCAGCGTCGACATCGGCAGGCTGGCGAGGTTCTTCGCCTGGTTGATCAGGCTCTGGGCCTGGTTGGTCAGCATCTGGATTTGATTATTGATCTGCTGCAGCTCACGCGCGGCCGTGAGGACGTTCTGCGAGAAGTTGGTCGGGTCGTAGACGATCCACTGCGCCGAAGCCGGCGGCGCCATCAGCGGCGACATCGACAGGGGAAGCGAGAGAGCGGCGGCGAGCAGACCCACGCGCAGCGTTTTGCGGGCAATCATGATTGCACCTCCAGATTGGTCAGGTCGGGGATGAGATCGGCGGCCCACAGGAGTTCGCGGTCCGCCAGCCAGGTGGGTGTGAAGGCGTCGCGGCCATGCTCGGTGAGCACGCGCTCGATCGCGGCGTGATCGGCCTTGGAGGACGCGGCACAGAAGGCGAGCGCGACGGGGCCGAGCCCCAGATCGAACAGGCGATTGCCGCGCCGCGACTGGCAGTAGTAATCGCGCTTGGGGGTCGCCCGCGCGATGATCTCGATCTGCCGGTCGTTCAAGCCGAAGCGGCGATAGATGGCGGTGATCTGCGGTTCGATCGCGCGTTCGTTTGGGAGGAAAACGCGCGTCGGGCAGCTCTCGACGATCGCCGGCGCGATGCTGCTGCCATCGATGTCGGAGAGCGATTGCGTGGCGAAGACGACGGAGGCGTTTTTTTTCCTCAGCGTCTTCAGCCATTCGCGGAGCTGCTGCGCGAAGGCGGGATCGTCGAGGACGAGCCATCCCTCGTCGATGATAAGCAGCGTCGGGCGGCCGTCGAGCCGGCCTTCGATCCGGTGGAACAGGTAGGTGAGCACGGCGGGCGCCGCACCGGCCCCGATCAGCCCCTCGGTCTCGAAGGCCTGGACGGAGGCCGAGCCGAGATGCTCGGCCTCGGCGTCGAGCAGCCGGCCGAAGGGACCGCCGACGCAATAGGGTTGCAGCGCCTGCTTGAGCGCCGTCGATTGCAGCAGGACCGCGAGCCCGGTGATCGTCCGTTCCTGCACGGGCGACGAGGCGAGCGAATTCAGCGCCGACCAGATATGTTCCTTTACGGTAGGATCGATGGCGACGCCTTCCTTGGATAGGATCGCCGCCACCCATTCGGCCGCCCAGGCGCGTTCGGCCGCGTCATCGATGCGGGCGAGCGGCTGAAGCGAGACGGAATGGTCCGATCCCGCCGACAGGCTGCCGCCGAGATCATGCCAGTCGCCGCCCATCGCGAGCGCGGCGGTGCGGATCGAGCCGCCGAAGTCGAAGGCGAAGATCTGGCTGTCGCGGTAGCGCCGGAACTGCATCGCCATCAGGGACAGCAGCACCGACTTGCCGGCGCCGGTCGGGCCAACGATCAGCGTGTGGCCGACATCGCCGACATGGAGCGAGAAGCGGAACGGCGTCGAGCCTTCGGTCTTGCCGAAGAACAGCGGCGGCGCCTGGAAATGCTCGTCGCGCGCCGGGCCGGCCCAGACCGCCGAGAGCGGAATCATGTGAGCCAGGTTCAAAGTGCTGATGGGCGGTTGGCGGACATTGGCGTAGGCGTGCCCCGGCAGCGAGCCGAGCCAGGCCTCGATCGCATTCACGCCTTCGGACATGCAGGTGAAGTCGCGGCCCTGGATCACTTTCTCGACCAGCCGCGCCTTCTCGGCAGCGACGCCGGCGTCCTCGTCCCAAACCGTGATGGTGGCGGTGACATAGGCCTGGCCGACATCGTCGGTGCCCAACTCCTGCAGCGCCATGTCCGCATCGATCGCCTTATTGGCGGCGTCGGAATCCACGAGGGTTGAAGCCTCGTTGGTCATCACTTCCTTGACGATGGCGGCGATCGACTTGCGCTTGGCGAACCACTGGCGCCGGATCTTGGTCAGCAGCTTTACCGCCTCGGTCTTGTCGAGCAGGACCGCGCGCGTCGACCAGCGATACGGGAAGGCCAGCCGGTTCAGCTCGTCGAGGATGCCGGGATGCGTCGCGGTCGGGAATCCGACCACGGTCAGCATGCGCAGATGCGCGCGCCCCAACCGCGGCTCGAGGCCGCCGGTCAGCGGCTCGTCGGCCAGCAGCGCATCGAGGTGCATCGGCGTCTCGGGGACGCGGACACGCTGCTGCCGGGTCGAGATCGTGGAATGCAGGTAGGTCAGCGTCTCGCCATCGTCGAGCCAGCCGATTTCGGGCATGAAGCCTTCGACCAGTTGCAGCACCCGATCGGTACGATCGGCGAAGCTGCGCAGCAGCTCCCACGGATCGACGCCGGTCTGCGCGCGGCCCTCGTAGAGCCAGCCTTCCATGCGCGAAGCGTCCTCGGCCGGCGGCAGCCAAACGAAGGTCAGGAAATAGCGGCTCTCGAAATGCGTGCCGGCCTCCTCGAACGCATCCTGGCGTTCGAGATCGACCAGCGCTGACGCCGCATCTGGGAACATGCTGTGCGGGTAGGTCTGGGCGGCAACGCGCTGCGCCTCAACGAACACCGCCCAACCGGAGCCGAGGCGCCGGAGCGCGTTGTTGAGGCGGGCGGTCACGCCGACCAGCTCGGCCGGCGTGGCGCTGTCGAGATCCGGTCCGCGGAACCGCGCGGTGCGCTGGAACGAGCCGTCCTTGTTGAGGACGACGCCTTTCTCGACCAGCGCAGCCCAGGGCAGGAAATCGGCGAGGCCGGCGGGATGGCTGCGATATTCGGCGAGGTTCAGCATCGGAGCCTCACACGCCGAAATAGGGCGGGTAGCGCAGGTGCCGCCGCACCACGTCGACGAACTGCGGATCGCGCTTGGCCGCCCAGACGGCGGCGGTGTGCCCCACCGCCCACATCAGCGCGCCGGGAATCCAGAGGCGAAGGCCAAGAGCGATGGCGGCCGCCAACGTGCCGTTGGCAATCGCCACAGTACGCGGCGCGCCGCCCATGAGGATCGGGTCCGTCAGCGCCCGATGCACGGGCGCGAAGAAGCCGGGCACGTCCGGATCGCCGATCGTCGCCATCAGATCAGCGCCCCGCCGGAGAAGGAGAAGAAGGACAGAAAGAAGCTCGACGCGGCGAAGGCGATCGACAAACCGAACACGATCTGGATCAGCCGGCGGAAACCGCCGGAGGTGTCGCCGAAGGCAAGCGTCAGGCCGGTTACGGTGATGATGATGACCGAGATGATCTTGGCGACGGGGCCTTGGACCGATTCCAGGATCGAGTTGAGCGGCGTCTCCCAGGGCATGGACGAACCCGAGGCATAGGCCGCCGGTGCGAAGGTAAGCGAGATTGCGGTGATGAAGACGAGGTCGGCGAGGCGCCGATGGGCACGGCGGACGGCGGCAACGGAACGGATCATGACGGCTCTCCAGGAAGCATGGGTTCGCCGCCCGCCCCGGCGGACAGGACGCGGTAATCGCCGGTGGCGGGATCGAGACCGGCGACGGTGGCGAGTTCGGAGAGGCGGCGTTCGCTGCCGCGGCCGCGCAGCACGGCGACGAGATCGATGGTCTCGGCGAGCAACGCCTTGGGGACGGTGACGACGGCTTCCTGGATGAGCTGTTCCAGGCGGCGGAGCGCGCCGAGCGCGGTGCCGGCGTGGATCGTGCCGATGCCCCCAGGGTGCCCCGTACCCCAGGCTTTCAGGAGGTCGAGCGCCTCGGCCCCACGCACCTCGCCGATCGGGATGCGGTCGGGCCGCAGCCGCAGCGAGGAGCGCACGAGGTCGGAGAGCGACGCCACCCCGTCCTTGGTGCGCATGGCGACCAGGTTCGGCGCCCGGCATTGCAGCTCGCGCGTATCCTCGATCAGCACGACGCGATCGCTCGTTCCGGCGATCTCGGCGAGCAGCGCGTTGGTCAGCGTCGTCTTGCCGGTGCCGGTGCCGCCGGCGACGAGGATGTTCTTGCGGGCGGCGACGGCCTCGCGCAGCAAGACCGCTTGGCCGGCCGTCATGGTGCCGGCGGCGACGTAGTCGTCGAGGGTGAACACCGCGATAGCGGGCTTGCGGATGGCGAAGGCCGGCGCGGTGACGACGGGTGGCAGAAGACCCTCGAACCGCTCTCCCGTCTCAGGTAGCTCGGCCGAGACGCGCGGGCGTCCGGCATGCACCTCGGCGCCGACATGGTGGGCGACGAGACGAACGATCCGCTCGCCATCGGCGGCGGACATCGTCCGTCCGGTATCCTCCAGGCCTCCCGACAGCCGGTCGATCCAGAGCCGACCGTCGGGGTTGAGCATCACCTCGACGATCGAAGGGTCTTCGAGGAAGGTTGCGATCGCCGGGCCGAGGGCGGTGCGCAGCATGCGCGCGCCTCGGGAAAAAGCCTCGGAATGAAGTGGAGTGACCGCCACGATCGTCCCCGTCATAGGCCAATCGCGACATGCGATTGGCGACGGGGATGATTAGAAAAGGCAGATAATGAGGTTGATCAACAAGGTTTTAGTCGTCGTAGGAGTCCAGCGTAGAGCAGAGAAAAAATACTTGCTGGGTGCGGAACGGCCATTTGTGGAGTTATTGGTCTAGCCAGTTCTTGTCCGAGCGCCGCAATCGCGAAATTATACTTCGCTCTGATCCTGATTCGCCGATGCTTGGACATCATCGGGAATTTCCTGCCGCAGCTTCGGTCCTTGATTGAGCCGACGGCCGAGGGCAGCGACGAAGCTGTCATATCGAGCCCCGGCCTTTGCTCGCGCCGCCTGGGCCGCCGGCTCGGGGAGGGATGGTGTGGTGGTCAGCCAGAACCGGACGAACAGCGCCAGGGTCTCGACCCCGATGCCGACATCGCGTTCGAGCCGTGCCAGGCGCCGGTCCTGTTGATCGAGGCGTTTGGCAATGGCGGCCTCGCGCCGCTCGTCAGCGTCGGGGGAGAGGAAGGAGGCGATGGCGGCCTCGGCGATCAACGACATCGGCTGCTCGCGCCGGGCGGCGTAGGCCGACAGGGTCTTCATCACTTCCGGATCGAGGTAGACCGAGAGCTGAGTCTTCTTCTTCGGCGCGGCCATTCTTGCCTCACATGCCGAGATCGTCGCTGCGATCGAGCGGTACCAGCCGGGCAGCGCCCTGCATGAGATCGTTCATCCGTCGGACGCGCGGAGCGTCCTCCTCCAGCTCGTCGGCGGTATCCGGCGAGAACTCGTTATCGAGTGGCTCTTTCTTCTCGACGGATTTCGTCGGGTCCAACTCGGGCTGCCGCCGCCGATCCGCCGTTGTTGGATCGTCATCCTCCGTCTGTTCGCCCTGGGATGGCTCCGCGATTTCCGGGCGCGGCGGCAACGGGCGCGAACTCCAATCGTCGGGCCGCGCAGCTTTCGGCCTCGCGAGCATGGGCGGCGGTAGAATTCGTTCCTGGAAACGCCTGTCCTCGTAGTATCGGGCCTTCCTCGCCCGGATCGGATGGACGCCCGACACCATGACGATCTCATCGCTTGGTGGGAGCTGCATCACCTCGCCTGGCGTGAGCAGCGGCCGCGCGGTTTCCGAGCGGGAGACCATGAGATGGCCGAGCCAAGGCGACAGCCGGCTGCCGGCATAGTTCTTCATCGCCTTCATTTCGGTCGCGGTGCCGAGCGCATCGGACACGCGCTTGGCGGTGCGCTCGTCGTTGGTCGCGAAGCTCACTCGCACATGGCAGTTGTCGAGGATCGAATTGTTCGGCCCGTAGGCCTTCTCGATCTGGTTCAAGCTCTGCGCAATGAGAAAGCTCTTGATGCCGTAGCCCGCCATGAAGGCGAGCGCCGACTCGAAGAAGTCGAGCCGGCCCAGCGCCGGGAACTCATCGAGCATCAGGAGGAGCCGCCGCCGCCCGGCCTTGGCCTGCAGATCCTCGGTGAGCCGGCGGCCGATCTGGTTGAGGATCAGACGGATCAACGGCTTGGTGCGGCTGATGTCGGATGGCGGCACCACAAGGTAGAGCGTGGTCGGGCGATCTCCGCCGACGATGTCGGCGATGCGCCAATCGCAGCGCCGTGTCACCTCCGCCACCACAGGATCGCGGTACAATCCCAGGAACGACATCGCGGTGCTCAGGACCCCCGAGCGCTCATTGGCGGATTTGTTCAGCAGCTCGCGTGCAGCCGACGCGACGACGGGATGGACGCCAGCCTCGCCGAGATGGGGAGTCTTCATCATGGCGGCGAGCGTCGACTCGATCGGCCGCTTCGGGTCGGAGAGGAAGGCGGCGACGCCGGCGAGCGTCTTGTCCGCCTCGGCATAAAGGACATGCAGGATCGCGCCGACGAGGAGCGCGTGGCTGGTCTTCTCCCAGTGATTTCGCTTCTCCAGACTCCCCTCCGGATCGACCAGGATGTCCGCGATGTTCTGTACGTCGCGCACCTCCCATTCGCCGCGGCGGACCTCCAGCAAGGGATTGTAGGCGGACGACTTCACGTTGGTCGGATCGAACAGCAGGACACGACCATGTTGGGCGCGAAAGCCGGCGGTGAGCTGCCAATTTTCACCTTTAATGTCGTGGACGATGGCCGAGCCCGGCCAGGTCAGCAGCGAGGGGATAACCAGGCCGACGCCCTTGCCGGAACGGGTCGGCGCGAAGCACAGCACATGCTCCGGCCCGTCATGGCGGAGATAGGTGCGCTCGTGCCGGCCGAGCACCACGCCGTCGGGTCCGAGCAATCCGGCTTGTTCGATCTCCTTCGTTTGCGCCCACCGGGCCGAACCATAGGTCTCAGCGTTTTTCGCCTCGCGGGCGCGCCAAACCGACATGCCGATCGCGACGGCGGCCGCGATGATGCCGCCAGATGCGGCGATGTAGGCGCCCTCGATGAAGATCGACGGCGCATAGGCGTCGTAGGCGAACCACCACCACAGGAAGGCTGGCGGCCGATAGAAGGGGAAGTGGAGCACCTCGAACCAGGGACGGCCAAGCTCGGGCTGAAAGCCCAGGCGCCAGGCTGTCCATTCCGTTGCGGCCCACATCGTCAGCAAGACGATGGCGAAGACGGTGAGGACCTGGCCCCAGAGGATCTTGGTGGCGGACATGGCGGTTGTTCTTTCGTGAAGTCGCTGGACGGGTGGGTTGGTCACAGGCCGAGCCCCCGCTTCCGGCCGAAATCCCAGTCGACGCCGCCGTCGCCGCGGGCGACCCCGGAGACGTGGCGGCCGAGTTGCTTTTCGAGGGACGGCGACCAGGGCACGAGTTGGAAGCCGAGCCCGTCATCGATCATGGCGAAGCGGCCCGAGGCGAGCGCGATGCGCTGCCGATAGGTGCCGGCGACATACTCGCCGGTGGCAGATGAATTGAACGGCCGGCCGGTCTCGGCAGCGAGCTTGTCTCCAAGCGCCTGAACCTCGCGCTTGCGCAGCGTATCGATCAGGTTGCGGCTGAAGGTGATGCCGCTGGCCTGCCGCTCGGCGAGGCCTTGCCCGATGAGCTGCTCGGCACGACGCTCCATCGCGTCGCGCACCTCAGCGCCGAATCCGGCCTGGCCGAGGGCCGCCGGCTCCCGCGCGATTGCTTGTCGGTCGAGCCAGGTGGCGCCCGTCGCCGTGATCTGCCGTTCGATCGAGAGGTCCGAGCGGACAGCAAGGGCTACCCGCCGCCGCCCTTGCGCGTCATCGAACTTGCGCAACTCGACGATCGAGCCCGGCGCGCTATCGCCGGCGGCGTCGAGATCGGGCAGCTTGACGTGGTGGGTGCGGCCATCGACGCCGTCGACCACGGCATAGGCCGTGCCCTTCAGCTCGTCGTCGACGCCGCGATCGACCAGGCGGCCGACGACCGGGACGTCGAGGCTTTCGCCGGCCAGCACAAAGCTCGCCGTGCCGCGCTCGATGCCGCGTTCGGTCAGACTACGGTGGATGCGCTTGATGATGTCGCCGCGCTCGCCGAGGTCGCGCAGCGTCGCCTCGGCATTTTCCGATAGCACCCACTGACCCGGACCGACCTGATCGGCGAGGCCGAGCGACTCCAGTTTCCGCAACCGACCGACCTTCAGCGCATGGAATTCATCGGGCTGGCGATCGGCATGCGGCGCCATGTCGATGACGCCGGAACGATAAGCGTCGTGGGAAAGCTGCCGGTCGAGATTGGTCCAGCGCTCGCTATCGATCTGCCGTTCGAGTGTCCGCCGAATCTCCTGATCGGTGCGCGGCCCCAGCTCCCGCGTGATCAGGTCCTGGGCGCGGTCGCGCATGCCCTGCTTGATGTAGTCCCGATCGATGACCAGATCCTGGCCGTCGTCGGTACGCCCGCGGATGATGATGTGGACGTGCGGATGCTCAGTGTTCCAGTGGTCGACGGCGACCCAATCGAGCTTCGTGCCGAGGTCCTTTTCGACCTGGGCCATGAGGTCGCGGGTGAAGCCCTTGAGGTCCGCCATCTCCACCGCGTCGTCGGGCGAGACGATGAAGCGGAAATGGTGCCGATCATCCTCGCAGCGCTCGGCGAAGTCCTTGGGGTCGGCATCCTCGGTGCCTGGACCGAACAGCTTCGCCTTTTCCCCGTCGCGAGTGACGCCCTCGCGGCGCAGATAGCCAAGATGGGTGGTGAGCTTGCCGCGCTGCGTCGCATGGCGCAGGAAGCGCCCCTTGACGACGGCGCCACGCGAGCGGCTGGTGAGCAGCCGGTTGGCCTGAACGGCAGCGACCCGGCCCCGGCCAAATCGGGAGCCGCGACGGCCTGTTATCGAGCCATCTCGGCCGATCCGCCCGCCCGCCTTCTGGGTGGCGGCGAGCGCTTGGGCGATGAACGGCTTTGTCCGTTGAGCGCGGGATGATCGGATGCGGCCCGGACGGACCTGGAAATCGTCTTCACGCGCCATCGCCGGCCTCGGCAATGTGCGGAAAGGACAATCTCAGCAATGAGTTGGTATCGACACGCACATTGCGCGGATCGGGCGCACATTGCCCGAATAGTGAAAAAACCCTGGAAAAACAAACCCCCGACCGAGCCGCACATTGCCGGCTTTTATCCTGCCCTCGTTCGGTTGGTGCCTGCTCGTCTCCCCTGCCTGCTGTCTCTTCTGCGCCAATCCGCGCCAATATACGCCAGAGCACGAATTCTCGCTGACCGGAGGCCGAAGCCCGCGGCCCGACGGATACATGCACGATCGCAGCAACGTCGATGCGGACGGAAGCGCATTTATCGCCTGCCTGATTGTGCGAACGATGGCCGGTCATTGTGGATGCCCCGTCGTTGATAGAGCGACGAACAGGCCCTCCGACTGCGGCGCGATAGCTGAGACATCGCGGACCGGGACGGCAGCCGGAGCGCCAGGTGACGGACGATCGGGCGACGCTCGATCTGCGCTTCTTGGGCCGTCAGCGCGCACGATGAAGAGCGGAGCCTGTGTCCAGGACGACGGATCGGAGGCTACCAGGAGGACAGGCCCAGCGATCTCGCCGCCCTCGACAAAAGGGACGAGGGCCGTGACATAGGCCAGCGTCTCGGGCGGCAGCGGCCTGTGTCGGTCGCGGAAATCCTCGTAACGGCCGGGACCCGCATTGTACGCCGCGAGGAAGCCCGGCGAACCGTAGCGGTCGTACATCTCGCGCAGGAAGGCCGCGCCAGCCAGAATGTTGTCGTGCGGATCGAAGGGATCACGGCCGAGGCCATACCGCGCGCGCAATCCCGCCCAGGTCTCCGGCATGAGCTGCATGAGGCCCATCGCACCTTTGGACGAGATCGCGCGCCTGTCACCGCGGCTTTCGATGCGCATGACGGCGCTTACCCAGGCGGCCGGAATGCCGAAGCGCTGCGAGGCTTCCGCCACATGCGCGGCATAGGGATCGCTTACCGCAGCCCGTTCCGCCGGCGCCGCCTGTGCGGAAGCGGACAGCATGGGCGCGCCGATCGCGACCAGGCCGACAAGGAGGTAGAGCGCGAAACGGAAGCACGCCCTGTCTCCGCCACGACGCCAGCGGGCCATCGTGCTCGCCTCCGTCAAGGGCAAGGCGTAAGCGCCGGCCGATGGCCGCCCTTGACCTCGTCTGCGCCCGACGGCCGACGGATCGTCGAGCGGGACGAAGGGATGAGACGGTCTTTCCGCGAACAAAGGGATGGGGTTTCGGCGGACCATCCCGCACGCGATCAGGAACACGTATCGCATGCCGTCAGTCCCGCTCGCCGCGCTTGGGCGGACGGTTCCAGTTCAGAATCCAGATCGATTTGTCATCGGTCGACTGGAACAGGTTGGCGCGGACCGGCTGCGTGAGGGCTGGATCGTCGAGCACCAGCGAGACGTAGTCGCCGGCCTTCTCACCGGTACGTTTCCAACCGGCGCCGACCTCCGGCCCGTCACCGTCACCGAGATGAATGCGATAGTCCGGCGTGTTCTCGGTATCGCTGTGCTCGGCGGGAACGAGCACCAGCTCGGCGTCGAGCGAGAGCGTATGGATGCGGCCGGAATAGCCGGACTTGCTGCGGGTGAACTGACCGATCTGTGCCATGATTTGCCTCCTTGGCGGTGAGTTGAATGACGGGTTCAGTCGGTGGCGGCGCGCCAGACGAAGCGGCCGTCGCCGTCCTCGTCGGTCCAGAGCGGGACCGCGCGAGCGACGATCGAGGTGGCGGGAAGCGGGCCGAAGTAGCGGCCATCCAGGCTGTCGGGGACGGTCGGGTTCATGAGGAAGATTTCGCCCGTGTGGATGGTCCGGCAGCCGTCCCACTTCGGCAGCGGGCGGCCCAGATGATCGCGGTCGCGCGCATCGCCGGCGGCGACGCCGTCAACGGTTATGGCGTTGCCGGTTCGGCAGACCGTCTGTCCGGGCAGCGCCATGACGTGCTTCAGCAGCGACACGCCCTTGGGCAGGAAGCCGCCATCGGCGAGGAAGCTCGCGATCGGTTCGGGCGGCCGGACCGCGACCAGCTCCATCGTATGGAGGCGGCCGACCGGACGCAGCGCATAGAGCCCGGTCGGCGTGCTCGCGGTGGCGTTCCAGATCAGCCGGGGCGCGGGATGAACGCCGATCGCGAGCATGGCGAAGTACGTCGTCATGACGTAGCCGAAGCGGGTCATAGCGTGACGCTCCGGCGCTTGAGCCAGGCGTCATGCTGCTCGCGGCTATAGGCGCGCGGCTCGTGGTCGGCGGCGAGACGGTTGTGGAGGTGACGCCAATATTCGGGAGCCGCGTCGGCCGGATCGACATCGAGCGCCTCGACCGTGTCGATGAACTGCAGCACCCGCTCGACTTTGGGCCAGCCGTCGACGCGCAGCAGGATTTCGCCGCCGGGCCGAACGAAAGGCAGCGTCTGATAGCGCTCGCCGGGTGCGACGGTGCGCACGATGTCCATGCGCGAAAGCACCGTGCCGAAGTCGTTCGACGCCCATCGCACGAAGGCGAAGATGCTGCCGGGCTTGAAGCTGGAGATGCTACGGCGGCGATCGAGAATCTTTTCCTCGGCGCGGCGGCCGAAGCGAAGCCAGAACTCGATCTTCTTCTCGATCCACGTCAGCTCGACATGGGTCAGAGGCAAGGTGCGCCGATGTGACGGCGGCACGATGCGCAACACGGGCGGCGTTTCGTTGTCGTTCATGACGACTCTCCAGGATCGGCGGGGAATTCGCGGGCGAAGAGGTCGCGCAGCATGTCGGCGACCGTGACGCCGCGCTGGAAGGCGACGATCTTGATCCGGCCGCGCAGCGCCGGCGTGATGTCGATCGTCAGACGCGCGGTGAAACCAGCGGTGTCAGTCGCGCGAGGCGACGAGGCATCGGGCGCCTTGATCCAACTTTCCGCGTCACCCGGTCGGGAGGCGAAGCCGCGCCTGTTCGGACGCTCACTCATGCTGCCCCTCCGTCACGGAAGGGCAGCACGCCGGCGATGCGCCAGCGCGCACGCTCGGCCATGTCGGGATCGATTTCGCAGCCGAGATAACGGCGTCCGGAAAGCCGGCACGCTTCGCCTGCTGCGCCCGAGCCAGCAAACCAATCGCCGACCAAGCCATCCGGTGGGCAACTCGTGCGGACGAGGATTTCGATCAGGCCCGAGGGTTTTTCGGTCGGATGGATCGCGTGGCCGTGTGCGTTCCGGGCATAGATGACCGAGCGCATGAGGCGCGGCCCGCCATCCTCGCTGACATAATGACCGGCCTCGATATGGCCGGTGTGCGGCGAACGTTGCTTGCGCCGCACGGTGCGGGCCGTGGCGTCCGATGTCGTCTGGACATCGTTGTAGATGTTGGCCCAGGCCGTGTCGGCGCGATAGAACTGTGCAACCAGCTCATGTACGCGCTTGAAGCGATCGGCGTGGAAGCTGGAGCCGTTCTGTTTTTCCCAGACGATCTCCTGCGCGTATTTCCAGCCGGCGTCATGAAGTGCCGCAGCCGTCGCCATGAAGCACCGGAGTGAGCCGAACACCCACATGGAGCCGGACGGATTCAGCGCAGCGTGAGCGAGTGGCAGCCAGCCATCGACGCGCCGGTCCCAGGCGAGCGACGTGTCGCCATAGGGCGGATCGGCGACGATCAGATCGAACGGGCGGTGCGCCGGCATGAGCGCGCGGCAGTCGCCCGTCACGACCATGTCGGTGAAGATCGTCATGGAGCGATCCTCCCGACCTCGGCGGCAAGCGCAGCGATCTCGCGGGCGGCGGGTCCATGCTCTGCGCTCTCGAAGACAAGGCGGCCGGTCTGTGCAGCGTTGGCGAAGGCGACGCGCTGGCCGATGGTGCTGGTGAGCACTGGCGGGTCATGATCGGCGAGCGTTTCAGCCGTCTCGCGGGCGATGACGGTGCGCGCGCCACAACGGTTCAGCACGAAGCGGGCGGCAAGCTGGGGTCGATAGATGCGGGCTTCGCGGAGCAGCGCCAACATCTCGGCCGAGGCCCAGCCGTCGAATGGCGACGGCAGCACCGGGATCAGCACCAGGTCGGCAGCGAGCAGCGCCGAGCGCATCAGACCGGCGACGCGCGGCGGCCCGTCAATGACGATGTGGTCGGCGGTTCGCGCGAGTTCGGGCGCCTCGCGATGAAGCGTGTCCCGCGCGAGGCCGATCACCCCGAACAGCCGTGAGAGGTTCTCCCGAGCGCGTTGCTGCGACCAATCGAGAGCCGAGCCCTGGGGATCGGCATCGATCAAGGTGACGCGCCGGCCGTGCAGAGCCAATTCGCCGGCGAGATGTAGCGCCAGCGTCGTCTTGCCGACACCGCCCTTCTGGTTGAGGAGCGCGACGATCACTTCGTTCCTCCCGGCTTTGGGCCGAAGGAGAGACGCGACGCCTCTGAAGTATTGTCAGCCGTAAAACCGGATTTACGGAAAGACGTGTCGGATGCATTGCTTTCCGGCACGGCGTCCGGCTTGCGCTGACGCCGGGTGGAGATGTTTTCCACATCGCCTAACAACAAAGAAGAGTTAGATTCTTGGTTAGACTCTAAGTTAAGGCCCGGAATCGCCGTTTCGGGCCAAAGCGTTAACTGCCCTCGGCACTCCCGAAATCCCGATAGGGCCACTCCCGAAGTCCCGATAGCGGTCACGCCCGAAGTCCCGAGCGTTTCCACAGCGCCATCCACAGGCCCTGTGGATAACCGGGCGGGCAGGATGCGCAGCAGCTCGCGCCGGCCGTCGCGCTCGATCCGAAGTCGGTAGCCAGGCAGCGGCTGACGCAGGACGATGCGGCGGATGTCGAACGCGAAATCCGCGACCTTCGCCAGGCTGCCGGATTTCGCGTGGAGATGGGGAATGTCGAAGAGCCAGCCCTGCTTCTGGCGGCCGGCATGCTTGCGGGCGACGCGGTAGAGCCAGCGCTCGATGCCTCCTGTCAGCCGGAAATATGCCGGGTCGATGGTCAGAACCAGCGAGCGGTCGATGACGCCGCGGTAGAACCAGTCGGGCAGCACGAACTCCATGCCCTCGACGCGGCCTTCGCGGGTCGTGCATTCCTCCCACTCGTTGATCCAGGAGAACTGGTGGCGCCGCCAATGCTCGTTCTGTCGAATGGTGGTGCGGATGACGGTCGATTGCAGGCGGGCGAGCGCTCCCTTCAGGAGCTTGTAGTCGCGTGCGCCGGTCTGCCGCCCGATCGCCATCAGGAGCTGGTAGGGCGTGAATCGCAGGAAGCGGGACGTCTTGAAGCCGAGGTTCTCGGCCTCGACGATCTGGCTGGCCGCCCATATCAGCACATCGGCGTCCCAAATGGTCGCCATGCCATGCTCGGGCACGGCATAGACCTCGACGCGCGCGCCGCCGGCCTCATAGAGGATTGGCGTGGTGCGCTTGGCCTTGCCCAATGAGAAGAACGGGCGCTCCATCAAGTCGCGCTGATCGCGCGGCGAAGCGTCGCCGGTCACCACGACGAAGGGGTCGAGTTTACTTCGCTCGCTGGGCGTGATGAGGCGGCGCGACATCGGTGCGCGTCCTCAGCGGCGATATTGGCCGGCGGAAGCCGGCGCCGATGGTTTGGGATGATGGCCGGCGGCTTGGCTATTCGCATCGACCCGCCCGGCGGCGCGCGCCTCGTCGTAGCGCGGGTCGGAGGTCGAACGGCACGCCGCCTGGTCGGCCCAGGCTTCGAGATCGTCGATGGCGTAGACGACGCGCCCGCCGAGTTTGCGGAAGGTCGGGCCGCTGCCGTGGCAGCGATATTTCTCCAGCGTGCGTGCCGAAAGGCCGAGGAGGCGCGCCGCCTCGTGGGTCCTGACGTAGCGGGCCGAGATCTCCGCGAGCCTGTCGGGCATTGGTAGCCTCCGTGTCTGTCGAGGACGCCGCAGCCAAAGCGCGGCGTGTCGGGATCACGGTGGCGAAGAAGACAGGCGCAGGAGGAGGACGAAGATTTTCGCGGAGTGATGTCCCCCCTGGCGCGCGGCCAGGACAATACGTGGGGGCTTCGGCAGATCCCGACGCGGCCCGGCGTAGAAGAATGGTGTAGAGGGGAGAATGCGAACCCGGTGTCAGTCGCCGCGCAGCAAGCGCAAATAGCCGCCGTTCACGAGGGCGGCGGAATCGCTGATCAAGCGGTTCGCCTTTCGGCGGGCGGCCGAGCTTTTCCATTCGATCGAGGGAAGGGCCGCGTCAACGGTCGCGCCGAGCACCTCCGTGGCGACATCCCGCGGTTTGCCTCCCTCCGCCCGCAGGTCGAAGGCGTGCAGGAGCTGGATCAGCCGGGCTTTCTGTATCGGGGTGAGATGAAGGGCGCGCGGCATCAGACTGATCCGCCGGCCCCGAAGCCGCCGAACGAGGCGCAGGGCGATGTCGAGGCGCATCTCGAACATGCTGTCGACCGGAAGGATCACGGCCGGGCGGCTCGCAGCATGGGCGTCCTGTAGCCAGATGTGCAGCTCGCCAGAGGGGGCGCCGATAGTCACCTCGCGACCATCCGCGTCGATATGATCGGCGAGAACCGGTCCCAGGACGGCGGGGTCGAAGACGGCGACGGTATCGAACCCCGGCGGGGCCGGCGTGAGGATCAATGTGCCGGGCGAGACTTCCGGCCGCCAGAGCGCCGGCTCCCGCCCGGCGAGCGCGTCAGGGTCGTGGACGAAACCGCAACCCCCAGCGGCGCGCCAGTTCGGGCCGGGCGCTGCCCGGATCGGCCTGGCCGCGCGCGATCTGACGAAGGGTGCGCTTGTAGTCGTGACGATAGCCGGCGTTGCGGCGCAGGAATTCGAGCGCGAAGCCAGGACGTTCGAGGCGGTTCAGTTGTTCGATCGCATCCGATGACCGCCAGAAGGATATGGGCATGGGTGCCTCCCTTGACTGGCCCCTCGTTCGGCGAGGGGAAACACCCACGATCTTGAAACTGCGAGCTGAAACTAGACCCGAAGGTTGCATCGCGCGCGACTGCCGGTTGCGTAACATACTTAAAGTTGCCGACAGCAACTCGGATTGTCGGCGGCTATTGCATTCGCGGTTCAAGAAGATGCCTGTAACCGCACTCCGTCATCCAGCGGGCGCGCGCCAAGTGGCTGTCGTGGACCCTTTTGGCCCGATCCGGTTCGCGTGCCGGGTCGAGGCCGAAGATGATCAGGACTGCTTCGCGCCAGTCCGCGCCTTCCTCATTGGCGTCAAGGAGCCGGAGATAGGTCACGAAGTGCCGTTCGTCGTAAGCGTTCACGCGCTCTGTCTGGGGTGGGTGGTCGTCGAAGGATAGCGTCGCCATGTCGGGCCTCCCCCAAGGTCCAATCAGCAAAACTTTACCACAAAATAATCACAACACTACGCAAGTGATGTGCCGATTCGAGGCACTATACTGATGCGTATGAGGCATCGCGTGCATCACCAATGCCGACAAGAGCGGCGTTCGGCTCGGTCGAGATTAGCACGGCTCCTGACGAATCGGAACTATCGTTCCTGGAACGATAGTTCCTAATTCGGCTCCCTTGTCGCCATGGATCTCAAGGAGGTCATGGCGATCAATCTGCGTCGGTTACGTCATGCGAAACAAATGACGCAGGAAGAGCTGGCAGAGAGTGCTGGATTGAGCGCCCGGTATGTCGGCGCGATCGAACGTGCTGACGTGTCCGCCAGCGTGACGGTGCTGGGACGGATCGCGCAGGCGCTCCATGTTGAAGCGGCTGAACTGATCCAGCGGTCGGCGCCGAAGGCGCCGACCGAGTCGCCATAAGTACAAAGCGTGAGCGACGTGCATTCGCGAGCCGGGCGCAGCCCGGCGAGCGGCGGCCGTGGCACGGGCGCGGCCGTACCCGCCGATCCGGGTTTGCGGATCGGCGGAAAATTTGATGATGCGGGGAAGCTGAAAGGCGTAAAGCCGTGCAACCGGGTTTACGGCTGCACGGCTCTGCCGAATTCAGGCGGCGCGGTCCAACAGCTTCTTCGCCTTGCCTTCAAGGTCTAGGCGGGTGTCCTGATTGGTCTTGCTGCGAGCGAGCGCGGTGATGCCCTGCACGAAATCGAAGATGCTTTCCGGCTTGCGGCCTTCCTCGTCCAGCACGGTTTCGATGATCTTGGTCGTTTCCGGCTTGGAAAACCCCCGCTTGCGCAAGAAGCTTTCCCGGTCCTCGTCGGTGCGGGCGACGACACGCTCCCGCGCCGCCTTGATCCCGGCGACGAACGGCGCGGGGGAGGAGTTGGCGAAGCTGGTCAGCGCGGGCGCGGCCTCATGAGCAAAACGCTGCGCGGCGAATTTGCTATGTCGGATGCTGATTTCCTCGAAACCCTCGACGCCCCACAGGTTGCGGTTCTGGCAAACCGCGCGGAGATAGAAAGAGGCGATGCCCAAGGTCTTCGATCCGACTTCGCTATTCCACGCATAGAAGCCCCGGAAATAGAGGTCCGGCTCGCCATTCGGCAGGCGGCCCGCCTCGATAGGATGGGTGTCGTCGACCAGAAACAGGAACACATCGCGGTCGCTGGCGTACAGAGTCGTCGTGTCCTTCGTCACGTCGACGAACGGATTGTGCATCATGGTCGCCCAATCCAGCACACCCGGTACTTTCCAGCGGGTATCGCCCGTGCCATTGCCCGCGATCTTCATCACGGCGGCGACAAGCTCATGATCCCAGATGCGGCCATAATCCGGGCCGGTCACGGCGCGTAGCTCTATCCGCCCATCGTCTGCCTCAAGCGTCTTCACCAATTCGGCGCGATGCGACAGCAAACCATGCTGCAGGTTGATCCCGGCCAGCGGTGCCGGAAGCTGGCGCATGTAGGACGCGGGCGCGCTCACAAGGCTGCACAACTGCCCGAAACTCCAATGCGTCGGGGAGACCGGCTCGTCACGGCCCGGCACGATCAGCGACAAGCGTTCCGCATCGTCCCGGCTCGCCTCCACTCGCACGGCGCGGCTCTCCACGGTACGGGCATGCGCGCGCTCGGCGCGGCGGCGTACCGTGTCGTAAAGCTCGGTGAGGTTCAGATAGCGCTCGTCATCGGGCCGGGAAAACCATTCCGAGGAAACGCGGCCGATCCGCTCGCCGCGCGATACGTCCACGCGAAAGCCGGAGGAAACAGGCTGCTGGTTTAGGGTCAAGGTGTTCATGGTCTTTACTCCTAGTGGGCTTGGGTTGAAGCGCAGCGCTGCGCTGCAACCCTGCCCGTCGGCGAGACCGGGGTAGCAAGGTGCAAGGGCGGCCGGGACGGAGGGGGATCGCCCGGCCTGCACAAGGCGAAGCCGCGGAAGGCTGGGGAGACCGTCCCGGCCGAGCGTGAGCGATCCCTTGCGCCGCGCGGGGGCGGAGCCCCTAGGAAATCCGGGCCGGCGGGAGCCGGGATCAAGAGCCGATCAGGATGTGCAAAGCCGGGACGGCGCAAAACCTGACATCCTGATTTCCGTATTCACTGAGAGGCGGTGGGGTTCTGAACATGACGAAGCCCCGCTCGGGTGAGCGGGGCTCCTTGAGGTATTCGGCCTCAGTCGCCGTTGCGGCGGGACCAGATGAGATTGTGGCCTTCGCCGTCCTCGGCCTCGACCAGGCTGGCGTAGATCGGCGCCGGGAAGCTCGGATCGTCCAGCTTGACGGAGAGGTATTCGCGCTGCGTCTCGCGGGCGGTCTTCTTCCAGGCCGCGCCGAACTCGGTGGCGCCGGCGAAGATGCGGTAGTCGGGGCCGCGCTCGTTTTCGCCTTCGGCGGGGGCGAACTTGGCCTTGACGTTAAGGGTCAGGGTCTTGACCGATCCTGCGAAGCCATTGTCGGTCTTGGTGAAGCTGCCGATGGTTGCCATTGTCGTGTTCCTTTTCCATTCGGACCGCGCCCATCGCGGCCTCGATGGGGGTCGGCCGACCGGGGACGATCGGCCCGCACCCGGCAGGGCTGGAACGTCAGTGAAAGGCGGCCGGCGACGGCTTTTTTGCTTCGCGATGCAAAGCCGCAGGCGGCGGAAAAAAGTTGGCGACGGCAGTTGCGGGAAGACGAGCGAGGCGCAGCCGGTCTTCGGTCAGACCCAATCCATTCGAGGCCGCAGATGGGCGGCGCGCATGGAAATCTCCGAAACACGACAGGCAACAACATCGGTTGCCTCCAAGACCGGCAGGCGGAACCGAGCTGGTTTGAGACCCTGGCCTTTAACGACAAGAGCAGACCCCGTATGCTTGAGCGAATGAGAGCGCGGTCGTGGCATGATGCTTTCGCGGCGCCATCGAGTGCGGTGATGCGGCAGAAGATGTCCGCGAGTTGCGGCCACGATCTCGTCCCGTCTTGCTGCCGGTCCGCTGCGCGGCGCTCTACATCAGCCTGGTCGAGGCCGAGGATGGCGTGCTCCGATCTCATGAGTCCTGTCGCAACGGCGATTGAGGCCAAACACCCCAAAGGCTCGATCATCCGAGTGGGGCTTCGTCATGCGAGAGAACCCGGCCGCTACCCGTGCGTTAGCGATCGAAGCCGAATGGCGGAAACACGCCTACATGGTTCCGGCGCAGCCAAGAGCGCGGCCCGAAGGGCAACGCCCAACCGCGACCTGCTCTATGTCAGGGTCGGCTCAGCCTCTGGTCCGCAAGCGGATCGCCGGCAGCCATCAATCGCAAGAGCGCCGAGACGCCCACGAACACACCGCCCATGATGCAGAAGAGTTGCTGCCAGATGGCCGAGGGGACGTATTCGTGGGCGATGCCCCACACGAGTTGATAGCCCGCGACGGCGGCAGGTGCGGCGAAGATCAGCGCGATGGCGATGCGCAGGATCGGCGGGCGCAGGGCCGCGAACAGGAACACCAACACCCCGAACACGGCGAGTCCGGCAAAGAAGCCGACAAGGCCCGCGCCGATCAGCCCGGAGCCGGTGTGATAGGCGAACCGGGCGGCCGCAAGTCCGGCCATGAACGGTACGGCGTAGGTGGCGAGATTGAAGGCCAGCATGCAAAGCATGCCGATCAGCACCACACACGCGATGATCGCAATGATCATAATCCGCCTCCTTTACTGCCGCCGACCGCCTTTCGCCGGGTCGGACTTGCTTGGGATTGAACGGCAAGATTCTCTCTCCAACGGATGCCTCTGTCGACTGGAAAGGTGGCGTTGCCCTGTGACATCGCCCCTGGATCGGGGTGCGGCCGCAACCGAAACGCCTCCATGGCGGCGCTCTGCCGGGCGAGTTTCCGGGCCAATGCGTCGATTTCGGCCCGCCGCTCGAAGCGCAAGATGGCGAGATTCTCGCGATAGAGGTGCTCATCCGGCGGTGTCCAGGTGCTCTTACCGCGTCCGAACTGCCGGGCCTTGGTGCGGAAGGTGATGACCATCCGCTCGGCGCGGGCCGCGATCTGGTGTTCGATGATGTTGAGATGGCGGGCGGTCTCGGCGCGCGCCCTCTCCAGGCGCGTCAGCGTAGCGCACCCTTTCGTATGAGTCGGCATGGTGATGTCCTGCTGTCGAGGTCATCCGGCCGCGCGGCCCAAGCCGCGCGGCCGGATTTCCATCTGCCGGGAAGGAAAGCCGGGACCGCCTGTGCGGCCCCGGCTCGCCCTTCACTCGGCGGCGATGGGATAGCCGTCACCGTCTTGTCTCTGCGAGACATTCTCTGCCTTGGAAGGCTCCGGCTGCTCCGCCGCCAGCCACGCGGGTTCCGGCGTCCGCATGAGCGAGGGCAGCCAGCCGGTCCCGGCGAGCAACTGCTCGGCGGCCTCGGCCATTGGCTGCTTCTTCATCCCCGCGATCCGGTCAGCGGCTTCATCACTGACCGCCTCGCGCACGGCGGCGGCGATGTGCGCCTTGGTGACGCGGCCGAGATAGGTCCGCACCGTGGGCGTCCAATGCGCCGTCATGTCGAGGGCCAGCGCCGTCGCCAGCCTGTCAGCCGTCTCATGGGCGCGGGGCTTGCGCTCCCAAGGCTGCTTCACCGCATTGATGGTCAGGGAGGCGCAATGCGCCAACAGCGCCATGACGCTTGCCTGATCCAGCCCGGCGATGAAGCCCCACAGGTCCGCCACGTCACGCGGCAGGTCCGCCGCCCAGGCGGCATGACGATCCGCCAGCGCCTTGCCCGCCGCCGTGTCTTCGATCCCGTCCGCGTGGCCGGCGAGGTAGGCGCTCGCCGGACGGATATCGAGGCAATGCGCTTCCGACGCCCGGTAGAAGGTCTGCGCGGCCAGCGCATGGATGACGGCGATCAGGGCGATGTCCGGCTGTTCACCCAAGGCGAGGCGTAGGCCGAGGGTGCGATGGGCGGTGAGGTCGCGGACGAGAAGGTCCGACAGCGGCTTGCCGTCGTCCTCCGCGTCCTCGTCCTCAGCCTCCGAGGCCGTCCCGTCCTCGTCGTCGCCGTTCTCGACGATCTCGCCATCCTCGGTGACGGCGTAGCCTTCACTTTCCGGCTCGGCCTCCGGTTCCGGCTCGGGCGCCTCGTCCTCCGCTCGGACGAAACCCCGCTCGATCCGGGCCGTCCCGTCATGGTTCAACACGACGAACACGCCGCCGCGCGCGATGTTGTCGGGATCGTAGGCATGGCGCTTGGCGTCGATACGCTCGATCTCGGCTTCCAACTCCGCAAACCGTTCGTCTACATCATCCGGCAACTCGTCTGCGCCGTCATATTCCTCGCTGATGGAGTCGTATTCCATCTGCGCGGCCTCGCGGACGGCCTCGTCCTCCGTCGAAAGCTCCACCATCTCCGGATAGTAGCGGCTCATGCCATGGGCATGCGGATAGTCGATGTGAACGCTGGTCCACTTCCAGCCCTCCGCCTGCACCTCGGCGGCGATGCCTTCCAGCTTCTCGATGACGAGCCGGTCCAGCAAGGCCACGTCCTCGAAGAAACCGCCGCGATCCTCGGTGAACAGGTCGCGCAGGATGGTCCCGCCCGCCGCCGTGTAGGCATCCGGGCCGACGAAGACGGCACGCCGATCCGTCGCCGCGATGTTCATGCGGGTCAGGTCGCGGCGGATCAGCGAGGGATCGCGGTTATAGGACAGGTTGTCGTAAACCTGCTGCTGCCGGTCGTGATCCTCCACGATGGCGAAGGCCATCAACTGGTCGAGGCTCAACCCGCCGTCGCGATAGACCTGCATCAAGCGGGGCGATACCGCGCCGAGGCGCAGGCGCTGCCGCACCACATGCGGCGTCACGCCGAAGCGGGCGGCAATTTCCTCCGCGCCCCAGCCCTTCCGTTCGGAAAGCTCCCGGAAGCGCTCGAACTGATCGGCGGGGTGCATGGCCTCGCGCGTGACGTTCTCGTCCAGGCTGATCTCCTGCGGGTCGTTCTCGGTGTCGAGAACGCAACGGATCGGCTCGGTCTTCTTGATCTGCTTGCGCTTGGCGCGCAGCAATTGCGCCAGCCTGCGGCCTTCGCCAATCGTGACGAGATAGCTGCCGGTCGGCCCGCCGTCCGCGTCCTGTTCCGGCTCGACCACAAGGTTTTGCAGCATCCCCTTCACGGCGATGCTCGCCGCCAGAGCCTCGATATGCGCTTCGCTGTGCGGGGTCTTCCGGGCGTTCCGGGGCGACTTCTTCAGCTTGTTGAGCGGCACGAAGATTTCCGTCCCGCTCACGGTGACGGTTTCAATGTTCACAGTGTCAGTCATGGTCTTTCTCCTATGGGTTTGGGTTGCAGCGCGCGCTGCAACCCTGCCCGTCGGCGAGACCGGGGTAGCAAGGGCAAGGGCGGCCGGGGCGGAGGGGGATCACCCGGCCTGCACAAGCGGATTTCCGCAGTTACAGAAGTGCCGAAAGTCGTATCCGCGCGGAAGGCTGGGGAGACCGCCCTGGACGGCGCCGGCTTGCCGGAGCTTCACCCTTGCCCGCGCGAGGGCGGAGCCCTTAGCGAAACCGGCCCGGCGTGAGCGCCAGCGGGAGCCGGACGATGGTGCGATCAGGGATGTAAGCTCTGGTGGCGGTGACAGCGTGTCCCTGATCCCCGTGCGCGTCGGGGCGTTGCGGGGTGTCCTTCCAGAAGGGGTGTGCCGGCGACCGCGGCGCCGGTCAGGGGGAAAGCTTTCCCCCAACAGGCTCACTTCGAAATCGCAGTGACTCCGGTTCCAACGATCACATCCTTGACTTCCAATTGTCATGGCTCATAGTTCCAATTTACTGGACCTTGGAATCGGCATGTATGAGCGATTTGTGGAACGGCGGGCGGAGGAAGCCCTTTTAGACACCCCGGTGGTGCTGATCGTCGGCCCGCGCCGCGCCGGCAAGACGACGCTTGTGCGGAAGATGGGCGACGCCGGGCGGACATATATCACCCTCGACGATCAGACGACGCTCGACGCCGCACAGTCTGATCCGGTGGGATTCATTCGAGGATTGGACCAGGCGATCATCGATGAGATTCAGCGGGCACCCGACCTGCTGCTGGCGATCAAGAAAACCGTGGACGAGGACTATCGCCCTGGCCGCTTCCTGCTGACCGGCTCCGCGAACATCCTCACGCTGCCGCGCGTCGCCGACAGCCTGGCCGGGCGGATGGAAACCATCCACATGCTGCCGCTGGCCCGCGCCGAGGTGACAGGCAAGACGCCGCGATTCCTGGAACGCTTGTTCGACGGCAAGCTGCAGGGCGACCAGGCAGCGATTGTCGGCGACGATCTCGTCAAGCTCGTGCTTGTCGGCGGCTTTCCTGAAGCGATCAGCCGCGAGAGCGAGCGGCGGCGCCAGGATTGGATGCGGTCCTATCTGACCTCAGTTCTCACCCGCGACCTGCGAGATATCGCTGACATCGAGAAGCTGACGGAGCTGCCGAAATTCGTCCGCCTCCTGGCGGAGCATTCGGGGCAATTGGTCAACTACTCGCAGTTCGGCGGCAGCATCAATGTCAGCCACAAGACCGGGCAGCGCTACGTCGCGCTGCTCGAACAGGTGTTCCTCGTTGCGACATTGCAGCCCTGGTACACGAACGCTCTCAAGCGGATCGCCAAGACGCCGAAACTGCATTTCCTCGATTCCGGGCTGCTCGCCACCACGCGCGGATTGAGCTTCGAGCGGGTGAAGGCCGACCGCAGCGAGTTCGGCGCTTTGCTCGAGAGTTTCGTGTTTTCCGAGGTCCTGAAGCTCATGACCGGCTCAGATCTGCGGCTGACGCCGTATCATTTCCGGGACCAGCAGATGCATGAGGTAGATCTCGTGCTGGAGCGCGACGACGGCATGATTGTCGGCATCGAGGTGAAGGCGGCCGCAACGGTGAAATCCGGCGACTTCGCTGGGCTGCGCACATTGGCCGAAGCGTGCAAGGAGCGATTCGCCTATGGCGTGGTGCTCTATGACAGCACGGATGTCGTGCCCTTCGGCGACAAGCTGGCAGCAGCACCGCTATCGTGTCTATGGGGTTGAGGCGATGATCCGATTTGCCGACTGAGTTACGATAGACGAAATAGTGGGGGAGCGAAATTGGCCAAGCCTGTAATCAGTTACGACATTTCTGACGATAAATCAGTCTTGGAAAATGTCGAAGCCTACAAAGAAAAGCTCAAAGAGATCGATCCTGAGCTGGGTCCGCTGCTGGCGGGCCTCCTGCCGTCCCTAATGAAGGAGCCTAACGGCGACAAGAGCGCCATGCTTACCAAGTTGAGAGCTGTTCTCGACGTTGAAGTCAAACCTGACTCTGACCAAAGGGAGGAACCGTCTCAATGACCGGCTGGCTTCTCCAAGAGATCGAAATCGAAGGATTTCGGGGCATCAACAATGAAAACGCGCCGTTAGTCCTCAAATTTAAGACTGACAAGGTCAACTCTATCTCCGCTCCCAACGGGGTAGGCAAGAGTTCCATATTCGACGCACTCACGTATGCGTTGACGGGCCGTGTTCCTAAGCTGGAAGACCTTCCAGCGGCTGAAGCTGGCAGCAGTTACTATCTCAATAAATTTCACTCCGGTGGGATCGGCACGATCAAGCTGACCCTCGTACCTGACCTCGGTGGAAATAGTCGGACCATAACAGTCGCACGCGCTGCGGATGGGTCACGAACCAGTTCCTGCTCTGATGGGGCAGATGCAGAAGCGGCGCTCGCCGAACTTAATCGTGAGTTCGTGCTGCTTGATGCAGAGACATTTCAAAATTTCATATCCCGCGCCCCCTTGGATCGTGGGCGTAGCTTCGCGGGTCTTCTCGGTCTTGCCTCATATTCAGCGTTGCGGCAGGGGCTGCAGTCGATCTCAAACACCCGTGCGTTCAACAACCATTTTGGGGACGCAGGTCACAAGACCGCACGCTCAGGCGCCGAGCGACGCGTCGCGCAACACAGACAGGCCGTGACCGCGGATTATCTGGCCTTGGTGAAAGAGCCGATCGCCGACGTCGCTTCCACGAAGGCGGCTCATGACAGAGCGCACAGCTCCCTGGCCCAGATCGCGTTGCTTGCGGACCATTGCAAAGGAAAGCTGTTCAAGGAAATTGACGTAGACGCATGCACGACCGCTATCAAGGACGCGGAAGCCGGCCCCGACCGACAGAAACTCGCGCAGATCATTCAGCAAGAGGGGGCCTGGAATTTACTCGTCAGCGATCAACCCGACTCGGGAGCTGTTGATCGTCTCAAGCAGCTCGCGCGCAAAAGAGATCTGGCTCTTGCCGGCACTAAGGGGGACCTCCTTCGCCAGCTTTACGAGCTTGGAGAGAAGATCACTGGCGACGATGCCTGGAACAACAAGAACCTGTGCCCCGCCTGTGACAATCATGGTGATACATCTATTCTCGCGGCCCTCCGAGAGAAACTGGACCACTACACCGCCGTTGAGGCGGCGGCCGAGGAGCTCTCTATCGCATGGGCCGGCGATGGCTGGCCTGCTCTGGCCAACCTCGAACAGAAGGTTCTCGCCGAAGGTGAGACAAACCGGTTTAAGGCTGTAGATGCAACGATAAGCGAACGCAGTCTGACCGAAACTGAAGTCGATGCGCTTGCCGAGCGCCTGTCGATCATTCGGGTTCGGGCAAAGGAGGCGCAAGATGCCCTGGCCAATGAACACGAGGCGCTGTCGGCAAGCTTGCCCCCTTCGCTGGTGGCAGTAACAGAAACGGTTGAAGCGGCGCGTCGCCTCCAGCGCAGTTGGGTTCAATTGGAAGAAGCCGAAGCTGAATTGGGGCTAGAGACCACGTGGGCCGAACGGACAGCGCGGCTCAAGGGCTTCCTGGACAAAGCCTGCACTTTGTTCTCAACGGCAGAATCGGACGCAGGCGTGCGGAGACTCGCGGCCGTCGAGCCTCTCTGCCAGACCCTCTTCGCCGCGATCATGCACGAGCCCGTTGTTCCGGCCCTCAAGAAGCGGGCGGGCACCGAAGAGCTGTCTATATCGCTATCGAAGTTCTTTTCGTTGAACGGCGGTTCAGCGCAGGCTCTCCTCTCCGAAAGTTTTCGCAACGCCTTCTCGGCATCCGTTTATCTAGCAGCCGCGAAGCTTTACGGTGGGGCTCCGAAATTTCTTGTTCTCGACGACATCACTTCCAGCTTCGACGCCGGCCATCAATACCATCTGGTTGAGGTCATTCGGACGCAGTTTGCGAGGCCAGTCGTTCCCACCGGCCCGCAGGTGATCCTTCTGAGCCACGACACGCTCCTCGAAAAGCTGTTCAACAAGAATGTAACCTCCGGAGGCTGGTGGCATCAGAGGTTGCAGGGAACAGCACGAACGGCAGTGCTCCCGCAGAACAATGCCGTCGATAAGGTAGGGGACAGAACGCGGGACTTCCTCAATGCTGGTCGGGTCGACGATGCCGCTCCTTACATCCGGCAATATCTCGAGTTTAGGCTTGAAGAAGTCGCGCAAAGGTGCCGGATTCCTGTCCCACTTGATTTGGCGTTTAATGAGAACAAGCAGCTCGCCCAAGGTTATCTCGACGCCATTGACGCTGCCGTCGAACTCAACAGGAAGGCCGGCACGATAGTCTTGGACGCTGCCCAGCAAGCCTCTCTGTCTACACACGTCGCGACCATTACCGGCAATTACCTTGCTCATTGGGGAACCGGCTCTGCCCATAGCTTCAGTGCTGGAGCACTCCTGGGTGTCATGAGCGCGATCGATGCTTATGCCGATTGCTTTCGATTCTCCGATCCCCCTGGCAGCCCACCTCGCTACTACAAATCCCTGGGCCAGAGGACATAGCATTGCGGTCAGGAGAGGGTAAATGGGCGTGAGGGACGGAGGCCGGGAGAGCGATGTTTCTGGCGCGCGCGCCGAGGGGCCGTGGTCGAGTCTTGCTCTGGAAACTATCGGCTGGAAAGCCTTCCAGGATCTCTGCTCGCAGGTTTGCGAGGAGGTGCTGAGAAGGCCGGTGCAGATTTATCGGGAGGCTCAGGACGGTGGTCAGGATGCAGTCTTCATCGTGGAGGGGCCGAATGGGGCGGTCGATGCGACAGTGCAGTGCAAGCACTCCGCTGATCCGCGCAGGCGGCTTAAGGCGGGAGATCTCAATGGCGAATTCGACACGGTCGCCGAGTTGGTTGCCGCCAACCAAGCTGATACCTACTTCTTGATAACCAGCATGGGCGTCGATGCCGCTGTTGCTGTTGAAATCCGCACGAAATTACGGGCGCTGGGGGTTCGAAAGCCGCATGTACTCGGCCGCGAGTACCTTGTGCGAGCAATCCGAGCAAGTGCTCGCCTCCGCGCACTTGTCCCGCAGGTCTACGGCCTTGGCGATCTCGGCGCGATCCTTGATCAGCGGCTGATTCAGCAGACCAGAGCCTTGCTCGACCACTGGATTCAGAAACTGAAGCTCTATGTCCCAACATCAGCGCACAGAAAAGCCGTTCGCGCGTTGACGGAATACGGGATCGTCCTCCTGCTCGGCAATCCGTCGACTGGCAAATCAACGATCGGGGCAATCCTTTCTACGATCGCGAGCGAAGACGCCGACCATACCGTCCTACACCTCACCAGCCCACGTGACTTCGAAGCGAACTGGAATCCGGCGGACCGCAAGCGCTTCTTTTGGGTCGATGACGCCTTCGGCTCAAATGCAGTGCGTGACGAGTATGTGCGAGACTGGACCTCAGCATTCCGAAAGGTGCAAGCGGCCATCGGGCATGGGAATCGCTTCGTGTTGACTTCGCGTCGGCATATTTATGAGGCTGCCAAACGCGGCCTGGGTCAACGAAACCATCCGGCCTTTCTGGATGGTCGCGCGGTCGTTGATGTCGGTGAGCTCTCCTCCGAGGAGAAGACACAAATTCTCTATAACCACATCACGTACGGAGCGCAGACGCAGAGCTGGAAGAGATCGGTGCGTGACTTTCTAGACGCCGTTGCGAAGGTGGAGGGATTTCTGCCCGGCATCGCCGAACGTCTCGGCGATCCTGCGTTCACGAAGGGGCTCGGCACTTCGGAGCGCGAGTTGATCCGCTTCATGAAGGAGCCCCGCGAGCATCTGATCGACACAATCAATGCGCTCGACGAACCACTCCGGGCGGCACTGATCCTTGTCTACGTCCATCAGGGGGCGCTGAGCAGCGACCAGGGTGACGACGAAGCTTGTAGAGCTGTCGCGGAGTTGGTTGGCGAATCGCTCCCGCGCATTCATGAGCGCATGTCCGAGCTGAAGGGGTCATTCCTCCGGGTAGCGCGAGTGAGTGGCAAAGACGTGTGGGGGTTTGCCCATCCGACAATTGCCGACGCGCTCACAGAGCCGGCCCAGGAAATCTGGACGGTAGGATAAGTGGATTTTCTGCCTGAATGCGGCGATCTTTGCTGCGGATCAGGAGAGAAGATGGCGAAGCGAGCCCGCCGGAACCACACACCGGCTTTCAAGGCGAAGGTGGCTTTGGCCGCGTTGAAGGGTGACAAGACGCTGGCCGATCTGGCGCAGCACTTCGATGTGCATGTGAACCAGATCACGAGCTGGAAGGCGCAGCTGCTGGACGGGGCGGCTGGGGTTTTCAGCGGCGGCTCGGCCATCCCGGCGGCGGCCGCGGCAGTGGATCTGACGACGCTGCACGCCAAGATCGGGGAGCTGGCGCTGGAGAATGATTTTTTGTCCGGCGCGCTCGCCAAGGCCGGCTTGCTGAGCGCAAAGCGATGATCGAGCGAGAGCATGAGTTGCCGCTCGTGCGGCAGGCCGAGATCCTGAAGCTCAGCCGGAGCGGGCTCTATTACCAACCCCGGCCGGTGTCGCCGGCCGACTTGGCGATCATGCGGCGGATGGACGAGCTGCATCTGGACTATCCGTTCGCGGGCAGCCGGATGCTGCGCGATCTTTTGCGTGGCGAGGGTGTCGGGATCGGCCGCCGGCATGTCGCCACGCTGATGAAGCGGATGGGCATCCAGGCGATCTATCGCCGGCCGAACACGTCGAAGCCGGCGCCGGGCCACAAGATCTACCCGTATCTGCTACGCGACGTAGCGGTCGAGCGGCCGAACCAGGCCTGGGCGATGGATATTACCTACATCCCGATGGCGCGCGGCTTCGTCTACCTGGCGGCCGTGGTCGACTGGTTCAGCCGCCGGGTCCTGGCCTGGCGCCTGTCGATCACGATGGAGGTCGATTTCTGCCTGGACGCGGTCGAGGAGGCGCTGGCCAAGCACGGCAAGCCGGAGATCTTCAACACGGACCAGGGCAGCCAATTCACCAGCGCCGCCTTCACCGGCCTGCTGCAGGACAACGCCATCGCCATCAGCATGGATGGCAAGGGCGCCTGGCGGGACAACGTCTTTGTCGAACGGCTGTGGCGCTCGGTGAAGTACGAAGAGGTCTATCTGCGGGCCTATGACAGCGTCAGCGAGGCACGGGCCTCGCTCGGCCGGTACCTGGGCTTCTACAACGCCAAGCGCCCGCATTCGAGCCTTGACGCCCGGACGCCGGACCAAACCTACTTTAACCACCTGCCGCAGCGGGCGGCAGCATGACCCGACAGGTGGCCCCGAAAATTTTGCCGCCGTTGTCGGGTCGTCACTCCCGTCGGGCTACGCCCTCCCTGCGTGACGACCCGACAACGGCACACCGCGACGCCAACCGGCAGAGAACCCACTTATCAAGAGCAGAAATCTGTCCAGACGAACCCGGCCAGCTCTCACTGACATTCTGAAGGACCGTTCTCATATGATCGCCGCCCTTCTCCGGGGCGCGCCAATCGACACGATATTAAACGGGTTCGTCTGTGAGGGAGCTGATTTTGTGCTCGACGCACCGGTCGTCCCTGCGACCCTGAACGAGGTTCTGGTAAAACGCTTGTCGGCCTGCGAGGACAGCGCCTCATCAAACTGGACACTCTTTTCGTTCTTGGCCCACCGCGCGAGTGACGATGTCGTCCAACGCCTTCTGGCGGTCGACCCTGAGATTCTGCAACGTCAAGCTTGGGTGTTTTACCGAACCGGCGGTGATCCGAAACTCCGTACGCTGGCCCGCGCCCACCAGTTCGGGTTGCTCTCCGATGAGCTTCGTGAGGACGCCGCTCGGCGTCTGGAATCGAGCGCGCTCCAGGATTTCGATCTCTCTTTCTTCGATCGAAAGGACGTTCTAGCGCTCATTCCTCCGATGGACCTCGTCTCGCTCGGCATTCGCCTCAGGACCGATTTACTGCCGAACGCTAACGAGCAAATTTCAACTACCGGTGAGGAAGCGGACCTATCAGAAGATCCAGAAAGCCATTTCGAGCGAATCAACGATGCTCTCAGCACTTTGGAGGACCTGGCGTCGTCGGATCTGTCGACCGCCGAGCTGATCAAAGAGGCTCGCGATGCCGTTAGGGCAGCTATCACGGATCTCGAGGAGCGCAAACGAGCTAAGGAACAAGAAGAGGAGGACCATTCCAAGGAGTGGACCTACATGGCGTCGGCCCCCCAGGCCCCGAGGCAAGCCGCGCGATTGCCTACCGACAAGGGGAAGCGGTCGGTCTTCTCAGACGTCGATCAATAAAGCGGAGAGGTCGGTCAACGCAATCGGGCCGCGGAGTTTGCCGAGATGAGAGCGCGCCTAGCGTCCGCTGACGTAAAGGTTGTGGCAATCGATCGCGGCCGACGCAAGCGCAGGTTCGGTTTAGACGATGGTCAATTGGCTGTGGATGGCTTGGAAGGCGCTGATCTTATCAATTCGCGCCTTTAGGTAGTCGCGATAATCCATCAAAAGGCCGAGCGGATCTCCGATCGGATCGGCTATCAGTCTCTCGGTCTCTGCAAGAGCATGTGGAAGGGTCAGCGGTCCACCGCTGTCTTCGATGAGACGCCGGGCGAGGCGAACGTCTGCCGTTCGCTGGGAGTCTGAATCGAGCAGCGAGCGATGTTCGTAATGGATCAGGCGCTGGGCGAAGGCCTGCAGGCGTTGGTCTTCAAAGTGGCCGGCGATCTGCACCCTCTCCCATCCGTTAGCATCGTGAAAATCGAACATGCGTTGCTGGTCAGCGTCCGAGGGAAACCCGTCGGAATAGAGACGCCTTTCAACATGGGGTGACGGCGGGACGTCTGCCCAAGATGCCGAATAGAGAGCAATGATCTTGCCGCAGAGACCAGGATCGTTCTTGAACTGTAGCGCTCGCCTTTCAGCGATCGCGGGATCAACCCCGTTTAACAGACCATCGGTAGCGTCATAGAAACTGGTCAGGGTCGGAGCGCCGTTTACGCGAATGCGCCGGACGGGCGTTCCCTTGCGCGCGATCTCGGCTCGGATGTCGACGTCTGTCATGCTGCGCCACGTTTCCGGGGCGATGGAGAGATCGAGGCAGAACCGTCCATTCGAGTTGGTGGGATTACGGCCGATGCAGACGACGGCCCGGTGAATCGGCTCCCCTGCAAAGAACTCCGTGAGGACGAAACCATCTTCTCCATCTACGAATTCGGCGACCGCCGCCCGATTTGAGAACCGAACAAACCTCTGCCACGCTTCGTTTGAGCATCTCCTCACCAGCCGGCAAAGATCGACGACCGCTAGTGTGTCCGACATCGCGTCATGAGCACCCGCATGCGCGACGCCATTGGCGGGGGCCAGTTGATCGAGTTTGAAGCTGGGCCGACCGTCCGATTTTCGCGGAACGATCAGGCAGCTAGGCGTCAACGCACAAGCGGCCTGAACCAATCCGAAGGCATCGGCGCGCCCGTTCTGATGGTGGCTCGTGAGATAGGCAGGAAAAAGAGATTGAAAAAGGCCGTAGCGCAGCATGTGCTCGTCAAAGCCGATCGAGTTATATCCAACAAAGATTGCAGGCGACCAAGCAATGAGCTGCCGACGAATCTGGGACATCATTTCGTAGTGGGAGGGCTCTGAGCGGTCGTTCAAGCGCGTGATGGGAAGGCCGTTGGCGCGCAGTGCGCTTGGATGCGGCACCACATGAGGCTGAAGGCGAGCGCGCATTTCGAACCGGCCCGATTCGTTCAGGTCATGGTCCGTTTGGATCGCGGCGAAGTGGACGATCTGATCAAAGGCCGGATCTAGGCCTGTCGTCTCGGTGTCGAAGAAGACATAGCCCATGGCGCGCGGCCCCTCAGAACCAGCCGCCGCTGAGGCGGTTACGCATGGCGGACACACTCACCTTGAATTTTTTCGCGAGGCTCTCAATCGCGGCGTCGTCATCAAGGTCGAGCCCCGCATCTCCCACCGCCTCCAGCAAGAATTGGCGGGGCATGAGCAGTTCTGACGCAAACGCATTGGCGTCGATCTCAAGTGGATCTGTTCCCTGCGCGGCTAGCTCATCGCGATGCAGGACACGGAATCCTTTGTCGACGTGAACCGCAGCGGAGATTTCGGGCACATGCAGGACATGGTGGGCGAGTTCGTGGGCGGCGGAGAACCGCTGGCGATTGGGATGGTGCAGCGCGTTCACACCGATGATGGCTACTCCATCCTTAATGTAGGCCATTCCGGAAAGCTCTTCGGCGAGCGGAGCGTATTGCAGCACAATGTTACGGGCTTTGATTATCCGTTCCACTGGGACCGGCACCGCGCGAACCGGAAAATCGGCGAGAATTTTCAATGCAGCCGCGCGCGCAGTGGTGGGATCTGCTTGTCTCACCGCCTGCCCTTAGCGCTATGGGTGGCGAGAACGCTCGCGACCAAGTCGCTAACCTGAGCCACGTCGCGGGACGAGATAGCACCATCTGTGACGTTTACCTCCAACGGGCCGAGCGCCGCTTTCGGCCGTGCGGGCAAAAGGTCTCCCACTTTCGGCATCTCCAGAGCCGTGGCGAGATCGTAGACATGATGCAAGAGCACGTTCTGCCTCCCCTTTTCGATGTTCGCTACGGACGCTCGAGATATCCCGACCAAGCCCGCAAGATCGGCCTGGGTCAGCTCTAGTTCTTCGCGGCGCTGAGCGACGGCCCTACCGAAGGCGACGTTGATCGGGTTTCTGATCATTCCATATGTTTGCGCTCAGCCGAAGGGACTGTCAATGGTGCGCACAATTGTGATTAACAAGCACATCTATATGTGACTATTGACGACAACAAGAATCTCGGCGATATAGGTCTCACGCCGCGGGGCGGTCCCGCGTCGCCCCAGGCCCACCTTGATCAGGAGATCGGGAGATGATCGACGATGACGCCGAGGACGGCGCTGAACGTAAGGAACTAGAGGATGTCGAGCGGCTGCTAAAAGACGCGGCGCGCGAAGGTGAGATCGCGAAAGAGGCCGTTGAGAAGCAGGCTGAGGACCTTGTTGAAGCCGAGCACGAGCTTGAGGCGCTTCGCCACCCGCCCACGGTTACCATCATCGTCGACGGGACGCCGCATCAGGTTCGGCGGCGCGAACACATCACCTACGCCGAGGTTGTGACCTTGGCCTACCCTGACTACCCGCAGCACCCCGAAATCACGTATTCGGTCACCTACACCAAGGGGCCCGTCGAGAAGCCCGAAGGCATCCTGTCTCCGGGTGGCAGCGTCAAGGTCAAGGAAGGCATGGTGTTCCGTGTTAATCGAACTGGCCAATCATAACGAAGACATCCGTCGACTCTTGGACAAGGGCTACGCTCTAAGGGTCGACGGAGGCTCCCTGGTCGTAAGGGACATCCCCTACCTTGACGCCGCGAAAGCGCTGCAATGGGGCGCTTTCGTCGCGAAGCTTGTCTTCATCGATAAGGTTCGGGTGCAGCAGGACGACCACCAAGTCTATTTTGCAGGATCCGTCCCCCATGGCTTGGACGGCAAGCCCGTTCCGAACCTCGCCGGCGGGCCACGTCGCATCCCCCTCGAGAAGAATGATGTTGTCGTTCAGCGATCGTTCTCGAACAAGCCGTCCGGAGGTTTCGCGAACTTCTCCGACAAGATCGAGCACTACGTGCAGTTGATTTCGGGGCCGGCGATGTCACTGCATGACGTGACCCCGCTGACCTTCCGGGTTGATCACGACGTCGCCGCCGGATCGGCATTTAAGTTCCATGACACTCTCACGAGCCGGGCGGAGCTCGGCGATCTTGCCGCCGTATTTAAGAACGACATCGTCGCGGTGATCGGGCTTGGTGGCACAGGCGCCTATCTGCTCGACTTCCTTGTTAAGACACCGGTGAAGGAGATCCGGGGGTTCGACGGCGACGCCTACTATGTCCACAACGCCTATCGCTCTCCTGGCCGGCTGCAAGAAGACGAGCTCGGCAAGGGGAAGGCGGATGTCTACCGTCTCCGCTACGAAAACTTCCGCGAAGGCCTGACTGTCCATCAAATGTACATCACAGAGGAGTCGGCGAACGAACTCGTAGACGTGACGTTTGCGTTCGTCTGCGTAGACAAGGGGTCCGCTCGTTCAGAGATCTTCGATTTGCTGATCCGGTTGAAGATCCCATTTATCGACGTGGGCATGGGTCTTGACCGGAAGCAGGGAGCACTATCCGGCACGCTGCGCGCCACCTACTATTCGACGGCGACGGCTTCGCAAGTGCGAGACATGCAGTTGGCTGAAATGGCAGATCATCCCGAAGACCTGTATCGAACGACAGTTCAGATCTCTGAGCTGAATGCGTTGAACGCCTGCCTCGCCATCATCAGGTACAAACAGCTTCGGGGCTTTTACGTCGACGACAGCGCGGCATACCATGTGCTGATGGGCGTCGAGAGTCTGCGGATCTTCGCCGAGCGTACCGAGTGAAAACCCTTGTCCTGAAGCGCGTAGAATTCATGCCGAGGGATTTGTCCCCCGGCGTGCTCTACGTATCGGAGGAATATGGCGTGGCCGGCCACCTCTGCGCCTGCGGCTGCGGCAACAAGGTCATAGTGCCGCTGGGGCCCACAGAGTGGACCTTTCACGAAAAGGCAGGGCGACCAACCTTGCGGCCGTCCATCGGAAATTGGCAGCTGCCTTGCCGGTCTCACTACGTCATCACCAACGGGAGGATCGAGTGGGCAGGCGCGTGGTCCGAGGACGCTGTGATCGCAGGCCGTCGCGCAGAGGAGGCCCGGCGCGTGGCATACTACGCCAAGTTGGATCGAGACCGGGGCTTCTGGCATCGTCTTTGGAAGCGGATTCTCAAGATCATCGGTCGCAACTGACGGCGGAGGAGCACTTCGTGGCGGCGGTAGCTGGCAATGACTTCTTCGAGCGTCTGTTAGGCGCGGCGCGGCACGAGGTTTCCTAGGGACAAACGATTGTGCAGCAGCCTGTTGCACAATCGGGCGCGCCTTTTGGAAGGCGTCGAAGCGACTAGGCGAGGAAGCAGGCTCCAATGCAGCGCGCGTGGATTGAACCTGTGCCGAGGAGTATGAATCCTGACGGGGGAGGGTGAACGATGCAACTGATCTTCGGCGCCACAGCCGATGGCCGAACCTATCCGGACCACGCTGGCGCGAAGCATGGGGCGCTAGACCGCGCGCTCGTCGGGCCGGCCAGTCTGGTGGAGGCGCTGGAAGCCCAGTTTGGCTTACTCGGTCCAGTGGCGCCCAAGGCGGTCCGGATCGCCGCCTACCTCGCGAAACTTCGTGCCGCGGGTGATGGCAAGTTCTGGTCCCTATCGTTTTCCAAGGATGCCTGGTCCACCGCCGTCCTCTTGCTTGGCTGGCGCGACGCGCTTGTGGCGGGGGGCTGGTCAGGCGCGCCAGCCGGTGCGACGCGGCCGGATGATCTTGCGGCCGTGGAGCGGGCCGGCGCGCCTCTGCCGCCGGGCCTCGCCGATCGTCTGACGGCTGTGCTGGCGGCGATCGGCAACCGGCCAGGGTTACGCCTGGAGCGCCTGACCCTCATCGAGCCGCGCGTCCGCTTGGCGCCGCCCTGGCGCCGCTTGGTGGATGCCCTCGAAGCCGCCGGTGTGCCGATCGAGGAATGGCCGGCGACCCCATCGGCCGCGCCCGGCTCGGACCTCGCTCGCGTCCAGGCGACCTTGGGCGGCGCGGCGGCCGAGCCTCTGCTCGGCGACGGCTCGTTCACGCTTGTCGAGGCGGACACCGCCCTCATGGCGGCGGAGGCGGTCGCCGACTGGTTGGCCGCAGGGCCGAAGGAAGAACTCGCCGGGACGGTCGTATTGGCGCCCGATGGAGACACGGCCCTTCTGGACCGCGCGCTGGCGGCGCGCAGACTTCCAGCGCTTGGCCTTTCCAGCCCATCGGCTTGGCGGGGCGCGCTTCAGGTCCTACCGCTCGCCTTCGCCGTCGCTTGGCGACCTTTCGACCCGAAGACACTCTTGAACCTCTTGATGCTTCCACGCCCGCCGATCGGTGGCTTTGCGGCCGGGCGACTGGCACGCGCGCTCGTGGCCGAGCCCGGGCTTGGAGGGCGAGCTTGGACGCAGGCGTGGGAGGACATCTCGGCGTATCTGCTCGCCCGCGAGACGGACGCCGACGCCGCCGAAGCGGACCGCAAAATCGCCCGCCAGATGGCGCGGTGGCGCGATTGGACGGCCGGTGGCGAGTTTGACCGGGTTCAGGGCATGAGCGCCGCCGACGCCCGCCAGATCGCCGGACGTGTGGCCGCCTGGGCAATGGCGGCCGATGCCGGCAACGGCGACCGCCTATTCCTCGCTGTCGCCGCTGCTGCCGCCGGTTTCGTCCGTGCGGTCGATACGCTGCGCCAGGACTTGCTGCCAGCCCTGTTGATCGAGCGTATTTTGGGCGACGTCCTGGCCGAAGGGGTGGCCAATCCCGAGCATGTGGCGGAGGCTGGCGGTCTCCGAGCCGTACATGCGCCTGGAGCACTTTGGGCACCGGCACAGCGGCTGGTCTGGTGGAATTTTGTCGGCCCAGGCGAAAAAGTAGCGCCAATCCCGTGGAGTCGATCTGAACTGGCGGCTTGGGCAAAGGCTGGCGTCGAGTTGGAGACTGCGCCCAACGCCGCGCGCCGAATCGGGGCGGGCTATACTGACGCCTTGATGCGGGTCACCGAGCGCGTCTTGCTTGTACGGCCCGCCCTCTCGGGCGCTGACGAAACTGTGGCCCATCCGCTTGCACATCAGCTCCATCCCCTCACCGAGTCCGCGGACGAGCGGGTGCGCTGGCGGGCGGAAAGTCTGTTAAGCGAGGCCAGAGGCCAGGTGGCGAGACGTGTTCTCACACGCCAACCGGTGGATCTGATCGACGCGCCCCTCGGCCGCCCCAGTTGGGGCGTACCGGCCGCGGCGTTGGTCCGTCTGGAGGGACGGCGCGAAAGCGCCACCGCCCTCGGGCGTCTTTTGAACTGCCAGTTGAGTTGGTTCGCGCAAGATGTTCTGCGCCTGCGGCTTGGCCGATTCGCTGAAATCCCGGGTGCCGACCAACTGTTCGGCAACCTCGCCCATGAGATCGCTAACCGCCTCCTGCCGCCCGGGCCGCCGCCACCACTGACGGACGTCCGGATGCGCGCCGCCGCGCTGTTCGACGATCTTCTCCCTCGGATGGCCGCGCCTCTGCAGCAGCCCGAATTAGCCGGTGAACTGGCTGCCGCCCGCGAACGCGTGCCGGCCGCGCTAGAAGCGCTTGTGCGGATGCTCCACGAGCGCGGCCTCGAAGTGGTGGGCGCCGAGCTCGATCGGGAAGGAACATCCGATGGTTTGGCCCTGCAGGGCCGCCTTGATCTGTTGGTGCGCCGCGGGTCCACCTCCGCGATCGTGGACCTCAAATGGACACGCTCGGTGCGACGTTACCGCGATGAGATCGCCGAAGGCCGCGCAGTGCAGCTTGCAGTCTATGGCGCGATTGCCAACCCACACGGGCCGGCCATGGCCACAGGCGGATACTTCCTCCTGCGTCAGCGAAGGCTATTTGCCGGGCGGGGCACTCTTCTGGCCGACGAGGACATCGAAACCGTACGCGATCAGGCTGACACCCTTCGCGATGTCATCGACGACTGGAGAACATGGCGAGGCCTCCTCGATCAGGGCGTTGTCGTCGCTGCCGGGGTCGACGGAGCGGATGCTTTGCGGCCTGCCGGCTTGGCTTTTGAGACCTCCAAGGACCCTTGCAAATTCTGTGACTTGACCGGCCTGTGCCGGGTGCGCGTGGAGGCGGTCTGATGTCTGGCACAATCCAGGTGGTGACTGCGGCTGCGGGTGCCGGCAAAACGACACGGATCGTTGACGATATCGCGGCGGACGTCGGCGTCCGCCCGCCCGAAGAGATTCTTGCCACCACCTTCACCATCAGGGCGGCTGACGAGCTGGTGCAGCGCACGCGTTCTGAATTGTTCCGCCAGGGCCGGGTCGACCTAGCTGGGCGGTTGTTGGGCGCTCGGTTCGGCACCGTGAACGCGGTCTGTGGCCAAATCGTTGCGGAGTACGCCCTGGAGCTCGGACGCTCTACTTCGACGAATGTGATCGCCGACACCAATGAATCCCTGGTGTTCGCCATCGCTGCCGATGCTGCGATCGGGGCCCACGCACCGCTCCTCAATGACTTGGCGGAATCCTTCGGGCACGACGACCCTCATCCGCCCGGCAAGGAGCCGCCGGACTGGCGGCGAACCGTCCGTTCGGTGCTGTCCCTTGCCCGCGCCAACGGAATCAACGCGGAAGCCTTGGCGAGGTCCGCCCAGCGGTCGGAGCAGAGCTTCTTAGCACTGTTCCCGCCGGCGGCGGCAAGCGGCGAAACGCTCGATGCGGCGCTCGCCGATGCTGTGGCCGCCGCGGTCGCCGCCGTCCCCACCACGCCGAGTGCCACGGCCAATAGCGGGGGCCTGCCTGCCCTGCGCGCCGCCCACGCGCGACTTTCACGCGATGAACGACTGACTTGGTCAGCCTGGGCCGCTCTGACCAAGGTGAAATGCGCCCCGACCAAGGACGGTCGCAGCTATGCCGAAGCCCTGGCCCAGGTTGCTGCCGCCGCAGGCCGACATGGCGAGCATCCTCGTCTCTGCACCGACGGCGCCCGCTTCATTCGTGAGATCTTCCTGTGCGCGGCGGAGGCGTTGCAAGCCTACCAGACGCATAAAGCCGAGCGCGGCCTTGTGGATTTCACGGACCAGGAGGCGCTTGCCCTGCAGGTACTGCAGGATCCTGCGCTGTCGGCGCGTTTGCGTGAACGGATCAGTCGGGTCTTCGTCGATGAGTTTCAGGACTCGAGCCCGCTCCAACTCGCGGTGTTCACCGCCTTGGCCGAGATTGTCGAGGCCAGCACATGGGTCGGCGACCCCAAACAGGCGATTTACGCCTTTCGCGGTGCTGACACCGACCTTACGCAGTCAGCCTTCGCCGGCGCGGCCGATTCAGCGACGAGCGATGTGTTGTCCGTCTCGTGGCGCAGTCGGCCGGACATCGTACGCCTCGCCAATGCGGCGTTTGGGCCGGCCTTCGAACGTATGGGGCTACCTGTGACGCGCCATGCCTTTTCGCGCGCCGCGCGGTCGGATAACGGGTTCGACCGGCATGCATTGGGCTACTGGCCGTTGATCGGCAAGGTCGACGAGCAGGCGGCCGCACTGGCACAGGGACTGCGCGGCGTCCTCGCAGAAGGCGCGTCTTGGAGCGTCGAACAACCCCGGGAGGTCCATCGGCCGTTACGTGTCGGCGACATCGCCGTCCTTTGCCGCACCAATACCGATGTTGCGCGCTATGCCGCCGCTTTGAGCCGCGAAGGACTGCCGGTGGCTGTCGAGAGGACAGGCTTGGCGCGTACCCCGCACGTGGAATTGTCCCTGGCGGCCTATCGTTGGATTGCCGACCGCACCGATCGCCTAGCGCTTGCGGAATTGGCTCGGTTCTTCGCCGTCGATCCGGAATCTGACGCGTGGCTGCAGGCGGCCGCTCAGGAGTCGGATGATGCGCTGCAGGCCGTGGTCCCCATCGCCTCAGCGCTCTCGGCCCTTCGCGATCAGATATTGAACCTGACGCCGGCCGAACTCCTGGACGCGGTCTTGGTCTTGCCGGAGGTGGTCGGCCGAATCGAGCGCTGGGGCGACCATGCCATTCGCCTAGACGACTTGGAGGCGCTACGCGGCTACGCGCACGCCTACGAGGCGGAGTGTATGGCCTCGGGTGCGCCGGCGACACCGTCGGGCCTGTTGCTCGCGCTGAAGGGCGCCGACCCGCAGCGGCCGCCGAGTCTTGCCGCCGATGCGATCCAGATAATGACCTATCACGGGGCCAAAGGCCTCGAGTGGCCGATGGTCGTCCTTACCGGTTTGGCGTGGGAGCCCAGGGCACGGCTGTTCGAGCCTACCGCAGAAGTCGATGGAGAGCTCGATTGGCGCTGTCCCCTGGCGAACCGGTGGATCCGTTATTGGCCCTGGCCCTATGGGCTGTCCGGATCCGGCTGCGACTTGGACGTGAACGCCGCAGCCTCGCAACCGGGACAGGAAGCATGGCGCCGAGCCGCGCAAGAGGACACGCGCCTGCTCTATGTTGGTGTCACCCGAGCGCGCGATTACCTCGTGCTGGCCCCACCGGCGAAAGGCGCGCTGAATTGGCTGAAGGTCCTCGATGATCCAGGTGGTTCGCCGCATGTGAACTTCCCCGCCGAGGGCGACAACCTTATCCGCGTGGGTGCCGAGACGTTTGTCGCGGACGTTCGTCGGCTTGCGGCCTCCGAGGAGGAGACCCTACGGGCGATTCAGCTTACGCACGTGCGGTGGCCCGCCGCCGACGTGAGCGTGCCGAGGCCATTGCACCTACGCCCTAGCGAGACCCAGAGTGAGGCCGAGTGGACCATTGTCGAGAGCATGAGTCTCGGTGGCCGCCTACGCATCGATGGCGTTACCGACATGGCGAGTCTCGGCGAGGCCGTGCATGCCATCCTCGCTTACGACGACCCGGCTCGGTCGGTGGAAATCCGCTGGGCTGATGCTCAGGCGACACTTGAACGCTGGGGAATCCTGGGCCTCTCCGCCGTCGACGCGATTGCGGCGTCAGATCGACTCCATGCAGCATTGGCGGGGCGCTGGCCGGGCGCCAAGCTAACGCGTGAGGTTCCCGTCGTTGCCACGCTAGGCGATCAGTTGGTCCGCGGACGGATCGACCTGTTGGCAGAAACCTCGAGCGGCTTTGCGATCATCGATCACAAGAGTTTTCCCGGTGCGCCGGATCTGTGGACCGAGCGGGCGCTCCGATACGCGCCGCAACTGGCTCTCTACGCTGAGGCCGTGCAGGCGGCGACAGGACAGCGCTGTGCTGACCTCTTTGTGCATATGCCCATTGTTGGCGCATTACTGCGTCTGGCGCCTGCGCGCCCGCCAACCTTTCCCAGTTCGGCTGGAGGCCATGCTGTCACATGATTGAGGTTTACCAGAATCTATTTGTGGGCGCGCAGACAGACGAGGTCGCCATTCGCGGCCAGAGCGGTTGGTTCGTTATTCACGCGTGCAAGGAGCCCTATCATCGGCATGCTCTCGGCTACACCACGCCCGGTGCGCCGAAGAATCATCCGGAATATCTACTCGCTGCGCGTCCAGGCTGCCTGATCTTGAACCTGGTCGACGTTGACAAGGTAAGCTTCATCGCGCCGGAAATTATCAACGCGGCACTGAACGCCGTCCGGGACAATATTGGATCGTCAAGGGTTCTGATTCACTGCAACCAGGGTATGTCACGCTCGCCCGCAATCGCGCTTTTGTATCTGCTGAAGCATACTGATGCCCTTGGTGTGAAGGAGCACATACAGGCAGTGCGGGCATTTCAGACGCTTTACCCTTCTTATGCGCCCGCGAAGGGAATGGCGGACTATGTCATGCTAAACTGGGATAAGTACCTTCCCGCCGGCTGATCTGCGATCAGACCATTTTCGCTCGGTGCCGTGAAGAGCGGGATTTCCAGCCACCCCTGAAGGGTCAGGCTTTGGGTGTGGCCGCAAGCGTGATCCTAGGCACATCTGCGCCTCCATCCGCCGTTTCTCGATGTGAGAATGGCACAGGAAGGTGTCGGCGACGCTCAGCCGGGAACCACGATGCTATGTGGGCGTTTGGCGGCCGCACTTGGTTCGGTGTAGTGCGACGATCAGGATGCGGCGGCACGGCGGCGGCCGCGCGGCTTAGCGACTGACGACGAAGGGGTGGCTGACGCTTCGCCCAGATGCTGGAGGTGCAACGCCGGGCGGCGGGGCAACTTCACGACCAGCTCCAGCTTCCCGCCGACGGCCTCGACGTAGCTGCGCAATGTCGAGAGATACATGTCGGCCTGCTTCTCGATTTTCGACACGGACGGCTGTTTGATGTTCAACGCCTCAGCGATTTCGAGTTGCGCCTTCCCGGCGATCTGCCGCAGCTCCCGCAGGCCTTCAACTTCCTGCTTGAGTTCCTGGTAGCGCGCCTCCACCCCCGCCTGGCGTTCAGGCGGAAGGTCGGCAAGCATATCGTTCAGGTTCCGGACCATCTCACACCTTCCTCTTTCCGGCCTTCAGGCTTTCCACATGAGCGGAGAACCGGGAATCGGCCTTGGCGATAAGCTGACGATAAAAGCGTTTCTGACTTCCGCCGGACTTGTCGCCCGCGACGAGCAGAATCGCCCGCCGCTCCGGATCGAAAGCGAACGCAGCGCGCCATTCGCCGTCTGCTCCCTCGAACCGCAGCTCCTTCATGTTGGCGTGCTTTGACCCTTTGAGCGTATCCGCATGCGGCCGGCCGAGCTGGGGGCCGTAGTCGGCCAACAGCTTGGCAACAGCAAGCAAACCATCCTGGACAGAGGCTTCGAACGCTTTGAACTCCGGGACGAACTCGTCATGGAAAGCAACATCCCACGCCATTTATATAGCTTCTAAGCTATGTCGGGTCAAGAGATTGTTGAGCCGCAAGGTCAGGCGGCCTTCTTGGAGGCGCTGGCAGCCTTGGCCGACTCCCCCTTGTCCAGCAGCGACGCGATTTCCTCGCATGTGCGCGCCGTGGCCAACTTCAGAGCCTCGTCGATGTGGATGTAGTCCTGGGTCACGCTCTGGGAGCCGTGACCGAGCAAGGCCCGAATGGTCAGTTCCGAGAAGCCCAGGTCTCCCGCGACGCTCGCGAACGTGTGCCGCAACGTGTGGGGCGTAACGCCTTCAATACCGACCGACGCACACAGCCGCTCTAGGCAAGCTTTGGCGGCGGTGTAGTGCCCCTCGCCGACCTCAGACGGAAACACATAAGGCGAATTCACACGCATCGGCTGCTGTGCGATCAGCTTCACGGCAGAGGAGCCAATCGCCCTGACCTGAGCGTCGCCCTTGGTGTCGGGGAAGCCCACATAGCCTTCCGCGGCGGCGACCCATTCACGTTCGAGGTTTTGCCCCTCGGAAATCCGAAACCCAGTCAGAAGCAGAAGCCGCACGATGGCGAGCGCGATGGGGCTTTCGGTCTCCTTGAGCGCCGCATGACGCATCGCCTGGCCGAGCTTCACGATCTCGGGAACGCTCAAACGCCGGTTCTTCTTCTTCCCGGCCAGTTTCCGCGCACCCTTACTCGGATGAGCTTCGATGCGATCGAGGCGTACTGCGTGCCCGAGGATGCTTTGCAACGTCGACACGGTGCGCGCGGCGACGCCAGGCCCCCCGGTGGTCGCGCCGCCTCGGCCCTCGCCGCGTGGCTTAGCGGTTTTCCCCGCGACGATGTCCGATTGCATGCGCTCGATATCGGCGATCTTGAGGGTGTGGATCAGCGCTTTGCCCAAGAGCGGCTTGATGTGTGTTTCGATCCGGCTCTTGTCCATCGCGAGGGTCGAGGCTTTGATCGGCCGGTTCCGGCGTCCGAGAATACGGCCGGCCTTGGCTTCCTCAAGATACCAGTCGCACAGCGCCGCCACGGTCGTTTTCCTCCGTGTGTCGGGCTTCTTGGCCGGGTCATTGCCCTTGGCTAGTTCGCCGAATTTCACCTTGGCAAGATCGCGTGCGTTCTCAACCGTGATCGCGCCGAAGCGCCCGAGCTTGATCCGGCGGGTCCGGCCGTCGGCATCTCGGTACTGAAGGATGAAGGTCTTCAGGCCAGAGTGAATGACCCGGACGCCGAAGCCCTTCAATTCGCCATCCCAAAGGAAGCCCTGTTCGCCCTGCTTGCCCGGGGGCGTTAGGCCTTCGACGGCCGTCTTGGTCAACCTCCCGCTCATGACGCCTTCCTCTTTGCGATCCGATCTGCTTACATTATCAGGCCTACCAAAAAATGTAAGCACTATGTAAGCAGTTCGGCGCAAGCGGAGGGCGGATCGGTCGGGGACGAGCGTAGGATGTTCTGTATAACCTACTGTTTTATAGGGATGTAGAGTGACGCAGAGTGGCAAGGCGAAGGATAATCTGGACCTTGCCAAGGTTGGGGTCGAGGGTTCGAATCCCTTCGCCCGCTCCAAATAGTCTTCCATGCGCGCTGGGCAGAGGGTTCAAGGGCAAGCAGGCCCGCTGCCTCGTTGAATGGGGGCTCGCCAATGGATTACGACGTCATCGTCGTAGGCTACGGCCCGACGGGCAAGATTCTCGCCCGGTGCCTCAGCGACGCGGGACACAGTGTTGCCATCGTGGAGCGCTGGCCCGAGGCTTATCCTCTGCCCCGGGCGGTCGCCTATCATCATGACATCAAGCGCGTGTTCCACGCGCTCGGGTTGGCTTCGCAAATCGAGGCAATTTCCCGGCCATTGAGCCATTACATTTGGTACAACGCCGACTGGAAGGTTCTGGCCGACATCGACGAAACCGGCGAAACCCTCTCCGGCGGACGCCAGTCCCTCAGCTTCAATCAACCGGATCTCGAACGGCTGCTCGAGCGCGACCTCCAGGGCCGCTCCGGGATCGCGTTATTCCTGCGCAACGAGGCGCAAGGGGTCGAGCAGACGGCTGACGGCGCAAGCGTCACGATCGCGCCGTTCGACGCCGAGACGGAGGCGGTCGATCTCTCTAAGATTAAGCAGATAACGGCAAAATATGTCGTCGGCTGCGATGGCGCCAACAGCCTGGTGCGCGAAGCTCTCGGCTCGACGTTTCTCGATCATGGCTTCGATGCGCGATGGCTGGTTATCGACGTTCGTCCGCACGATCCCTCCAAGCTGCAGTTCCCCGATGTCCTGCAATACTGCAACCCGGCGCGGCCGATGACGATCGTTTGGGGCGGTGTCGTCAATCGCCGCTGGGAGTTCATGATCAAACCGGACGAGGACGCGGCCGAATTCGCCAAGCCTGAAAAGACATGGGAACTGCTCTCGCGTTGGATGAAACCGGGCGACGGCGAGCTCGTGCGTCACGCGGTTTATCGGTTTCGCTCGGTGCTCGCGCAAGGCTGGCGCAACGGGCGGCTTCTCATCGCCGGCGACGCGGCGCATCTGATGCCGCCCTTCATGGGGGAGGGCATGGGCTCGGGCATTCGCGACTCCTGGAACCTCGCCTGGAAGCTCGATCGCGTGTTGAAGGGGACTTCGAGCGATGCTCTGCTCGATGCCTACGAGGCCGAGCGGGGCCCGAACGTCGATGCCTACATTCGCGTGTCGATGGAGGTGGGCAAGATCGTCTGCGAGATTGACGCTGAAGCGGCGAAGGCGCGCGACGCGGCTTTCCTGAGCGGCGGGCCGCCGCCGCTCGACTTTCCGGGGCTCTCCGGCGGCATCATCGCCAAGGGGGACGGCGCCGGCTTGCTCACCCCGCATGATGAACTGGAGACCGCGCAGGGCTTCCGCCGCCTCGACGATATCGTCGGCCGGAATTTCGCGCTGATCGGCGACCCCGCGACCCTTGAGGCGCTCGACAACCGCGTGCGTGCCATAGCCGACAATCTGGGCGTCGTTCTCGTGGCGATCGGCGCAGGTGCTCACCGCGAGGCAAACGGACGCATCGCCGCCTGGCTCGCGGGGCACAAGGCAGTCGCAGTCCTCGTTCGCCCCGACTTCTATGCGTTCGGATTGGCGCGAGACGCAATGCAAGCCGAGCAGCTTTTGATGGAACTCGCCGCGAAGCTTTGCACCGGCATCCCCGAGACGCCGGTGCAAGGGGATTGATTTCAGTGCGAGCGTTTCACTCGGCGGCCGGATAATCGGCGGAGAGGCTGGTCTTTTTCCAAAGATCGATCTGTTCCAGAGTGCCGCGCAATTGCTTCTCGACATTCTCGAAACCCTCGCGTCCAAGCACGAGATGCAGCGGCGGTGCCGGGGATTGAACGGCCTCGATGATGGCTTGTGCCGCGCGCGCCGGATCGCCCGGCTGCTTGCCGCTGTAGCCGGCGGTTGCGAGCCTTCGCTTGTCGGCGGTCTCTCCATAATCGGCGATGAAACGCGGCGATTGCTTCAATGACCGGCCCGCCCAGTCCGTTCGAAATGGGCCCGGTTCGACCAGAACCACATGCAGGCCCAAAGGTGCGACCTCCTGCGCCAGAGATTCGGAAAAGCCCTCGACGGCGAATTTGGTCGCAGCGTAATAGCCGGAGCCCGGAAATCCGATCAGCCCGGCGACGGAGGCGATATTGACGATTGTGCCGTGCCGCCGCGTCCGCATGTCCGGCAGGACCGCGCGCGTCACCGCGGCGAGGCCGAAGAAATTGGTTTCGAAAAGCGCGCGAATATCGGCGTCGTCGCCTTCTTCGACAGCGGCGAGATAACCATAGCCCGCGTTATTGACCAGAACGTCGATATGACCGAAACGGCGTCTCGCCTCTTCAACCGCGGCTTGGATCTGACTCGCCTTCGCCACATCGAGAGGAAGCGTGAGGATGCGATCTTCATGGCCGGCAGCCAAACCCGCCAGCGTCTCCGGATCGCGCGCGGTGGCCACCACGCGAAAGCCATGAGCGAGTGCGGCTTGCGCCAGAGCGCGGCCAAATCCGGTCGAGCACCCGGTAATGAACCACACCGGCTGATCGGTTGTTTGATTGCTCATGAGATTTCTCCTGAAATGTCTTAACTCGCACGGCGAGATCATGATCAGTGTCAGGCGATGGCCGCGGGGCGGCATTAATATGGATCAAACCGCGCATACGGGAAGCAGGCCCGCGCGTGCGAAGGGCGCCCGCGAATGATCGCGAGCGCCATCCAAATAGGCCCAGTCATGACGCCGGGCGGGCGGTATCTTTGCGCGGCTTATATTCGGCGCGCGGGGGATGACCGAAGAGAGCCTTGTAAGCGCGGCTGAAGGCAGCCTCGGATTCGTAGCCGACGATAAACCCGATCTCGCTGACCCGCACATTGCCCTTCGCCAGTAGATCCCGCGCCAGCGTCAGGCGCCACTCGTTTTGGTAGCGCAGAGGCGGACGGCCCACCAAGGCAGTGAATCGCTCGCAGAAATTGGAACGGGACATTCCCGCACGGCCCGCCAGAGTATCTATGCTCCACCGTTCGGTGGGCCGCTCATGAATGGCTTTCAGCGCACTCGCGATGCGGGCATCGGAAAGTCCTCCCAGCCACCCCGACGCGGGGCCCTGATGCACCCAGGTCCGCAATGTGCGGATGACCACCAGGTCGATCAGCCGCGAGACCATCAGGGCGGCGCCGGGCTGGATATCGCCAGCCTCGATCATCAGAAAATGCACGATTCCCTCAAGCCAGCCTGCACCCTCCGCGTGGCGGATATGGATGCAGTCCGGCAGCGCGGAGACCATGCCCCGCAGGCTGTCGGTCTCGAATCGGAAGCGGCAGAGAACCAGGGTTGCACCCGCGCCCGCCGCCGCTAACCGCAAGGCGCCGGCACCGTGAGGCAGCATCACAAGGTCGCCCGTGTCGATGATCGAAGGTCCGCGCTCGCTTCCTTCAACGCTGAGGGTACCCGCCATGACGAGGCAAACATGCGCGGCGCCGGCTTCCAGCTCCAGGCGGCCCGCTGGCTCCAGCGAGCAGGAATAGACCCGATCTCCGGTGAGGCGGATTTGCGCCAGCACATGGGACAGCAGATCGGCAGATGCCGGGATGCCGACCTCCATTTCTGGAAGAATGGTCAAGTTTTTCGGGAGTTCGGTCATGGCTAAAATCGCCCGATTGAAGGTATCAAGGCGCCGTTCAGAGTTCGTAACTGCATGATAATACGTACTTTTAGAACAAATCCGCAATCGTTTATTGCGGGATGGAGCCTCGATCGGAAATGTTCCGATTTTCTGGCTTGCCCGCCGAGTTGAAAGGATAATCCCATGAAAATGCTTGCCCTCAGCCTCCTTGGCGTCCTTCAGGCCGTGGGAGTTCCCGCCGCCGCCGCGACCGCGACCGCGCATAATGTGGTGCTCGTTCCCGGCGCCTTCACCGACAAGTCAAGTTGGGACAAGGTGGCCCATCTGCTGCGCGAGAAGGGCTTCAAGGTCAGCGAAGTCGACATTCCGTTGACCTCGCTCGAGGCCGATGTCGCGGCGACTCGTAAAGTGCTGGAGGCTCAGCACGGGGCGACCATTCTGGTCGGCCATTCCTGGGGTGGCGTCGTCATCGGCGAGGCCGGCGACGATCCCAAGGTCAATGCGCTGGTTTATGTCGCCGCCTTCGCGCCCGACAAGGGCCAAACCCTTAAGGCTCTCACGAGCAACGGACCGCCGACCGAAGGCTTGAAAGCGGTCCGGCCTGACGCCAAGGGCTTCCTGTCGATCGACCCCGCCGCCTACCCGCATGTCTTCGTCGGCGACGTGCCAGTCGCGGAGGGTGAGGAACTGGCCAAGAAGCAGATGCCGATCAACGGCGCGGCGTTCGGCACCCCGGCTGTTGTCGCCGCCTGGCATCTGAAACCGACGTATTACGCAATCTCGGCCAACGATCTGATGATCCCGCCCCAGGCGGAGGCTTTCTTTGCGCATCGCATGAAGGCGACGACGGTGACGATCCAGTCGAGCCACGCGTCGCCGGTGTCGCATCCCGCGGCGGTCGCCGCGCTCATCGAGGAGGCTGCCAAAGGGCGATGATCCGGCCGGACGACGGGGAAAATAGAAAGGCCGCCCATTGGGCGGCCTTTTACGTGTCGCGCATTACGACTTGTTTGGCGGCGTCATGCCGGCCTAGTGATTCGAAAAGCCATTTTCTTTGGCGCGCGCATCAGAATCCTTCACTTCAAGCCACATGGCGTTGAGGATGGCGAAGGAGCACGCAAGTCCCAGTCCGAGAACCCAACTGAAGTACCACATGGGAATCTTCTCCTATCAATAGCTGAAATGATCGGCTTTCACCTGCTCTTCCGTCACCTTGCCGCGCAGCACGTAGTAGATGAACGACGTGTAGGCGAGGATGATCGGGACGAAGATCAGTGCGGCGATCAGCATGATGAACAAGGTCGTCTGGCTCGAGGACGCATCCCACACCGTCAGGCTGGCCGACGGATCGGACGACGACGGCAGGATGAAGGGAAACAGGCTGAGACCCGCCGTCGCGACGACGCCGGCGACCGCGAGCGAACTCGCGATGAAGGCGCCGATCGCAAACTTCGCCCGCGTTGCGAGGATCGCGAGCGCCGCGCCGCCGAAGCCCAGGATCGGCGCGAGAAGGGTCCACGGTTGCGCAGAATAATTGGCGAGCCACTGGCCGCTCTTGCGCACCACTGTCTTGGCGAGCGGGTTCGATGCCGCATCATGCGCGATGGTGCCGACGATCTGGTAACCGTCGAGATATTTTACCCAAAGACCGCCGAGGGCGAAGAGGACGATCAGCGCGAGGCCCGCGTAGGTCGTCGCGCTGCGGGCGCGCTCGGCGACCACACCCTCGGTCTTGACCGCGAGCCAGGTGCCGCCGTGCATCGTAAGCATGGCGACCGATACCAGCCCGCACAGCAAGGCGAACGGTGTCAACAGGCCGAACAGATTGCCATGATAGGTCATGCGCATCGTGTCATCGAAAGTGAAGGGCGCGCCGAGCAGCGCATTGCCGACCGCGACGCCGAAGATCAGCGCCGGGATGAAGCCGCCGACAAAGAGCAGCCAGTCCCACGTCTCGCGCCAGCGGGTGTTTTCGAGCTTGCTGCGGTATTTGAATCCGGCAGGACGCAGGATCAAAGCGCAGAGCACCAGCAGCATGGCGAGATAGAAACCGGAGAAGGAGACGGCATAGACCAGCGGCCAGGCGGCGAAGATCGCGCCGCCGCCGAGAATCAACCAAACCTGATTGCCTTCCCACACCGGCCCGACCGTATTGATGACGACGCGGCGCTCGCCGTCGGTCTTGCCGACGAAGGGCAACAGAATGGCGGTGCCGAGATCGAAGCCGTCGGCGATGGCAAAGCCGATGAGGAGGACGCCAAGCAGCAGCCACCAGATGATGCGCAGATGTTCGTAAGTCAGGTATGACATGATTAGCGTCCCCCTTCAGGCAAGGACAAAGCCGGCGCGCCGAGCGCGGTCGACGGCGGGAATTCGGCGTCCGGGCCGAGCTTGATGTATTTGATCATCAGATAAAGCTCGACGACCGCAAGCACGCTGTAGAAGAGGATGAAGCCGCCGAGACTCAGCCAGAGATTGCCCGCCGTCAGGCTCGATGCGGACAAGAACGTCGGCAGAATGCCGTCGATCGTCCACGGCTGGCGTCCGTTCTCCGCTACGAACCAGCCCAACTCGGCTGCAATCCACGGCAGCGGCAGAATGGCGACCGCGAGCCGCAGGAACCAGTTGTAGGTATCGAGCCGGTGCTTCGCCGAAAGCCAGAAGGCGAAACCGAAGAAGGCGATGAAGAAGAAGCCAAGGCCCACCATGATGCGGAAGGTCCAGAACAGCGCCGGCACGTTCGGCACGGTGTCCCACGCCGCCTTAGAAACCTGCTCCGGCGTCGCGTCGGTCACCTTGTCGGTATAGCGCTTGAGAAGCAGGCCATAGCCGAGATCGTTGACATGCGCGTTGAAGGTCGTGCGGGCCGCCACATCGTCGGGGTGTTTGCGCAATTGGCCGAGCGCGCCATAGGCGACTTCGCCACTGGCGATGCGCGCCTTGTTGGCCTCGACGAGATTCAGGATGCCCGGAATCTTGTCGCTGAAGGAGCGGGTGCCGATGAGGCCCATCACCCACGGCACTTCGAGCGCGTCATGTGTGGTATGGGTGGCGAGGTCGGGGAAACCGAAAGCGGTAAAGCTCGCCGGCGCCGCCTCGGTCTGCCACATCGCCTCGATGGCCGCGAGTTTCATCTTTTGATTTTCTGACGCGCTGTAACCGCTCTCGTCGCCGAGCACCACGACCGACAGAGCCGAGGCAAGGCCGAAGCTTGCGGCCACCGTCATCGAGCGCTTGGCGAAAGCGATATTGCGGCCCTTGAGTAGGAACCAGGCGCTGATCGCCATCACGAAGATCGAGCCGGTGACATAGCCGGCGCTGACCGTGTGGACGAATTTCGCCTGCGCCACCGGGTTGAACAGAACGTCGCTGAAATTGGCGACTTCCATGCGCATCGAGGCGGGATTGAACTTGGCGCCGACGGGATGCTGCATCCAGCCGTTGGCGACGAGAATCCACAGCGCCGAGAGGTTGGAGCCGAGCGCGACGAGCCAGGTGACGACGAGATGGCCGACCCTGGAGAGCCGGTCCCAGCCGAAGAAGAAGAGACCGATGAAGCTCGCTTCAAGGAAGAAGGCCATCAGGCCTTCGATCGCCAGCGGCACCCCGAAAATATCGCCGACGTAATGCGAGTAATAGGCCCAGTTCGTGCCGAACTGGAATTCCATGGTGATGCCGGTCGCAACGCCCATGGCGAAATTGATGCCGAACAGCAGGCCCCAGTATTTGGTGATGTCGCGCCAGATGGTGCGGCCGGTCATCACATACACACTCTCGAAAATCCCGAGCAGGATCGACAGACCGAGGGTGAGCGGGACAAAGAGAAAATGATACAAGGCCGTGAGGCCGAATTGGAGCCGCGACAGCTCCACCGTGACATTATCGATCATGACTCACCTCTCGGCCGTGCTGGCCATAGTTCTATCGATGAGATGATGCGCGACATCCTGTTGCGTCGGCACCATTTGGTGGGCGGAGGAGAAGAAGAGGAAATAAAGCGCCGTGAGGCCGATCACCTTCAGGCACAGGACCGCGACGATCTCACGCCAATAGGTGAAACGGCCGGAGCGTCGTGGCATTGAGAGTTCAATCGGCATCACGCAACACCGCTGCAAAGAAGATCTGCGAGAATGCCCGCGCAGCCGATATTCGAGAAAGAATGAAAGCGCGAACAGGATATGCGGGCGAGGTAACACATAGACGTCAGTCCACGTGACGGAAACGTTCTAAAAGCCGCGGGACGTTACTGTGCGTCGCCCCGAATCGAATTGATCTTGATCAAGCCAGAAATGTTCTGTGAAATCCACGCGCACCCTTGCGGTATCGCAGGATGGGCATGGACAATCTGTCCAAGCTTTCAAAGGCTTTTTTGGTCAGCCTGTTTCTAATGCCAGATGAGCGGCACGAGCGGCAGGATGAGCGCCGTGATGAGGCCGTTGAGGGCGATGCCGAGCGCGGCGAAAGCGGCGGCGACCCCGTCGAGCCGGGCCGCCTGCGCCGCGGCGACGCCGCTGCCGGCGACTCCCGCAGCAAGGCCATGGGCGCGCCAGTCTGCGACGCGCAGCCCTTTCAGCATTTTCTCACCGATGATCGCGGCAAGGATGCCGCCGACCATGGCCAGCGCGGCGGTCAGCGCCGGGTTGCCGCCGATCTCGGAAGAGACCGCCATGGCGATCGGCGTCGTGATGGATTTCGGCGCCATCGACAAAGCAATGGCGCGGCTGCCGCCGAGCAGGCGGACGATAACGATGCCCGAGAGGATCGCGGTTACCGCGCCGGCACTGAGGGCCAGACCGATGCTCGCGAGGTTGCGGCGGATATGGTGGAAATTGCGCGCGAGCGGCACCGCCAGCGCCACCGTCGCGGGGCCGAGCAGGAAGTTGATGAACTGGGCGCCGCTGAAATAGGTCGCATAGGACGTCTGCGTCGCGACGACGATAAAACCGACGGCAATGACCGCGAATGCTACAGGATTGGCATAGGGCGCCCCGCCCGCTTTGCGCTGCAGCCAGCAGCCGGCGAGATAGGCGCCGATTGTCAGCACGATCCAGGTGAGCGGCGCCAGCGCGAGCGGCGTCCAGACGGCTAGGATTTCGCGATACATGGCTTGTCTCCCACCGCGAGTATCCGCGCCTTTTTCGGCGCGGCTTTCCTGCGGATCAGGTGATGCAACACAAGGCCGGTGACGGCGAGGCTCAACACGGTCGAGCCGATGACGCCGCCGAGGATCGGCAGCCATTGCTGCCGGATCAGGCCGAATTCAGCGATAATGCCGGCGCCCGCCGGCACGAAGAGCAGGCCAAGATAATTGAGAATGACGCCGGCGGTCTCGTCGAGCGCGCCGGGCGCAGCCGGTGTGGTCTCGCGCCCGTAACCGCGAAAGATCAGCCAGGCCGCGAGCAGGATCATCCCGACGACCGGGCCGGGAACCGGCAGATGCAGCGCGGCGCGCAGCAATTCGCCCAAAAGCTCGACACCGAGAAGGGTGAAGACGGCGACCAACATGGCGAATCTCCTTCGTTCGCCACTCAAAATGCGCTTCCGCGGCGCAACAGAAAATATCCGACTTCTCAAATGTCTTTTGCAAAAAAGGGCATAATGCTACCCTGTATGGGTTCATTAACGGATATTAAGGTCCGTTTATTGCGCAAATAGGCAGATAGATGGACGTTTTTGCTGCATTGCGAGCTTTCGTCCGGTCGGTCGATCTCGGCAGTTTCTCCAAGGCGGCGGCCGAACAGGAGCTGAAGGTCTCGACCGTCTCGCGCTATGTCAGCGCGCTTGAGGCCGATCTCGGGGTCGCGCTTTTCAATCGCTCGACGCGGCGTCTGCATCTCACCGAAGGGGGTGGCGATTTCTATCGCCGGGCGGTGGCGATCCTCGCCGAGTTCGAGGAAGCACGGCTCGCCATGCACACGCTCAACGCCAGCCCGCGCGGCGTGCTGCGCGTCAATATCCCGAGCGCCTTCGGCCGCCGCCATATCGTTCCGCATCTGAAGGATTATCGCGATCTCTATCCGCTCGTCCGGCTTGACGTCACCTTGACCGATACGGTCGTGAACCTGATCGAGACGGGTGCCGATGTCGCGATCCGAATCGGGGCTTTGGAGGATTCAACCCTCGTCGCTCGAAAGCTTGCGCCGCAGCGGCGTATCCCGGTCGCAAGCCCGACCTATCTCGACCGTCACGGCACGCCGCGCGCGCCGGACGAACTCGCGCGCCACGCCTGTCTCATCCTCGCGCCGCAGCAGGGCGAGACCTGGTATTATCGCGCCACGCCCGAAGCCGAACTTGAGAGCATTACGGTGAACGGCGATGTGCGCGCCAATGAATCGGAGGCCTTGTTGCAGCTTGCGCGCGATGGGCTTGGCATTGCGCTGCTGCCGACGTGGATCATGGCCGATGAACTCGGCGCCGGCCTGCTCACGCCGCTGTTGAGCGACTGGCATTGGGCGATTGCCACCGGCGCGGAGCGGGCGATCTGGGGCATCTATCCGCCCAAGCGCATCGTCGCGCCGAAAGTACGCACCTTTCTCGCTTTCTTCGCCGCGCGGTTTGGCAAACCGCCCTATTGGGAGCGCACGGCGCAGTTGGAAAACACCGCCGACGACGACATCATAATCCCAGATCACTGAGGCTCGGGTGATCGTCGGGGCGACGGCCCAAAGGCCAGAAGAATTTGCGATCCTGCTCCTTGATCGGCAGATCATTGATCGAGGCGAAGCGGCGCTGCATCAGACCCTCGGCGTCGAATTCCCAATTCTCATTGCCGTAGGAGCGGAACCATTGGCCCGCATCGTCGTGCCATTCATAGGCGAAGCGCACGGCAATGCGGTTGTCGGTAAAAGCCCAAAGTTCCTTGATGAGGCGATAGTCCAGTTCGCGCGCCCATTTGCGCGTCAGGAAGGCGATGATTTCGGCGCGCCCGCGCGGAAACTCGGCGCGATTCCGCCAGATCGAATCCGGCGTATAGACGCGCGAGACGCGCTCGGGGTCGCGGCTGTTCCAGCCGTCTTCCGCGAGCCGAACTTTGGCGATGGCGGTTTCACGTGTGAAAGGCGGCACGAGCGCGGTCATGAAAGCTCCTGTACTGAGGAGCGCTATTGTACCGATCGGTACAAACGTGTCAAGGTGGTTCTGATGTTGGCGAATCATCACAACCGCGGCGCTTGCTCGCGCGATAAAAATATCGTCATGACGCGTGGCTCGATTTCCTCGGGAAATGGCATTAAAGCCGAAGAACGGTTTGGCTTTTTGACACGCGCCTGACATGTGCGCGTCGCCAAGCTGCAACGTCACGCCATCCAGATATAAGGGGGTCCCGTGCCGCTTATCCGTATCGACGCCATCGCCGGGCGCACAGAAGACGAGATCAAGACGCTGCTCGATTCCGCGCATCGCGCCATGCTTGCCGCGTTCAAGGTGCCGGAGCGCGACCGCTATCAGGTCTATACGGAGCACCTGGCCAGCCATCTCATCGCGCAGGATACCGGCCTCGACATTCCCCGCACGCAAAAATTCGTGCTCGTTACGGTGACGACGCGGCCGCGCTCGCGGGCCGAGAAAGAAGCCTTCTACAAATTGCTCTGTCAGGAGCTTTGGGAGCACTGCGCCATCGCGACCTCCGATGTGATGATCTCGCTCGTGCAGAACACGGATGAGGATTGGTCGTTCGGCAACGGCCGGGCGCAATTCCTGACCGGGGAACTCTAGATAATCGATCTGCAAATCAGATCGATACGAATGAAATAATGAATTATATTTATCTGTCAGCTTAGGCGACATTCGGCTCCCAAGAGGAGCCAGATGATGACGAGCACGACCCCGGATTTAGATGCGCCCCTGTCCCGGCGGCATGCGCCGACGGGCCGTGTTCGCCTCACGGTTCTTCCGGGTCTGCTTCTTACCGCGACGATCGCAGCGACGGCCTTTGCCTTGCACAATCTGCCCGGAGTTGCGGCGTTCAGCCCGATGATTCTGGCGATCCTCATCGGCATCGCCTTCCACAATCTCGTCGGCACACCGGCCCGGGCGAAAGCGGGCGTCACCTTCTCGTTGCGGCGGATTCTCCGCCTCGCCATTATTCTGCTCGGCCTTCAATTGACGGTCGCGCAGGTTGCGGACGTGGGTGCGAAGGGCGTCAGCGTGATCATCCTCACGCTCCTTGCCACATTCGTCTTCACCAAATGGCTCGGCGGGATTCTTGGCGTTGATCGGAAGCTGGCGGAACTCATCGCCGCCGGCACGTCGATTTGCGGTGCCTCCGCGGTGATCGCCACCAATACGGTGACCAACGCGCGTGACGAGGATGTGGCTTATGCTGTCGCCTGTGTAACCGTCTTCGGCTCGATCGCCATGTTCGTCTATCCGCTCCTGCCCGGCCTGTTGCGGCTTTCGCCGCACGCCTATGGCCTGTGGGCCGGCGCCTCGATCCATGAGATCGCGCAGGTCGTCGCGGCGGCGTTCCAGGATGGCAAGGCAGCTGGCGAATTCGGCACGATTGCCAAGCTCTCCCGCGTCATGATGCTGGCTCCGGTGATCATCGGCCTCGGTTTCCTGACGCGCCTGCGCGCAGGACAGGCGCACCACCGCGCCGCCGCGCCGATCCCCTGGTTCGTGCTCGGTTTTGTGGCGCTCGTCGGCCTCAACAGCCTCATAGCCATGCCCGCGCCGCTCAAGTCCGATATCGCGATGCTGACAACGTTTCTGTTGTCGATGGCTTTGGCCGCCATGGGGCTCGAGACCGACATTCGCAAGCTGCGCGCCGAGGGGCTGCGTCCCCTGCTCCTCGGACTCGGCTCGTTCCTCTTCATCGCCACTTTCAGCTTGGCTTTGGTGAAGATGACGACATGATGCGCGGATGACCCTGGAGCAGCTTCGCATCTTCGTTGCGGCAGCCGAACGCGAACATGTGACGCAGGCGGCGCGAGATCTCAATTTGACGCAATCCGCCGTCAGCGCCGCGATCCATGCGCTCGAAGCACGCTATGCGGTCAAATTGTTCGATCGTGTCGGTCGCCGGATCGCGCTGACTCAGACCGGGAATGTGTTTTTGAAGGAGGCGCGCGGCGTGCTTTTGCGCGCGGCGGATGCCGAAGCGGCACTTGCCGATCTCGCTGGGCTGAAGAGCGGCAGCCTTTCAATCGCTGCGAGCCAGACCATCGGCAATTATTGGCTGCCGCCGCTCGCCTTGAAATTTCGTGCGGCCTATCCCGGCATTGCGCTCAACATCCGGATCAGCACCACACCCCTCGTGGCCGATCTGGTGCGCGAGGGTCTTGTCGACCTCGGCCTCGTCGAGGCAGAGGTCGATGATCCCGCCTTGAGCGCGATGCCGATGCCCGGCGACGAACTGGTTGTCGTCGTGAGTTCGGCGCTGGCGCTGCCGGCGAAGGCCAAGCCGGAAGCGTTGCTCAAAAATCTGCCCTGGGTGCTGCGCGAAAAGGGATCGGCGACGCGGGCGATGTTCGAGCGGGCGCTGAAGGGCCTCGGCCTCGCGGCCAGGGAGCTCAATATCGTGCTCGAATTGCCGTCGAACGAGGCGGTGCGCACGGCGGTCGTCACGGGCGCTGGCGCGGCAGCCTTGTCGCGCCTCGTCGTCGCCGACACGCTGGTTTGCGGCGCATTGAAACAGCTCGACGTCGCTTTGCCGAAACGACGTTTCTTTGCGTTGAAACATCGCGAGCGCGAGGCCACGCGCGCCGCTCAGGCGTTCTTCGCTTTGCTCAAAGATAATGCAACGCGCAAGCCTTGAAGCGCTACCGTGGCCGGGCTATAGGCTCGGCGGCTTTGCGGGCCATCGTCTGATTTCTTCCTTCCCCTTCGGCCCGGGCCAGATCGCGGGAGATTCGAATGCTCAAAAGAGTTTTGGCGCTTTCGATAGTTGCCGGTTTTGCGTTGGTCGCGTCTCAGGTTGAAGCCCTGCCCTTGTCGTCGCTTGATGGCGCTTCGGCGCCGCACGTCACGCTCGTTTATGGCGGCTGCGGGGCTTATGGTCATCGCGGACCCTATGGCCATTGCCGCGCGGGCGGTCAGGCGGGCGGCTATTGGCGCGGTCGTCCGTGTCCTCCCGGCTGGCATCTCGGCGGTGGCGGACGGCATTGCTGGCGCAACTGATGAAGATGCGGATAGCGTCTTAGCGTCTGCCAGACAATCATCGGTGGGCGCCGGAAAAGTTCCGGCGCCCTTAATCGTATGCAGAGCGAGCCTCGCTTATGAAAACCGCTGTCGCCATCCGGCACGTTTATTTCGAAGATCTCGGCACGCTCGCGCCGTTATTGCGGAGTGCCGGCTACAGTGTGACCTATGTCGATGTCGATAATAGCGCTCTCGCGGCGCTGGATCCGCTGGCGGCGGATCTCGTCGTCGTTCTGGGCGGTCCGCTCGGTGTCTATCAGACGGACGAATATCCCTTTCTTCTCGACGAGATTCGCCTGCTTGAAGCGCGGCTTGCGGCCAACCGGCCGACGCTCGGCATCTGCCTCGGTTCGCAACTGATTGCGGCGGCATTGGGCGCCAAGGTCGCCCCGTCCGGCCATAGCGAGATCGGCTTCTCGCGCCTTGCGCTGAACGCGGCCGGGGCCGAAAGCCCGTTGCGGCATCTCGCCGATGTCGACGTGCTGCACTGGCATGGCGACACATTCGCGATTCCCGATGGCGGGACGCTGCTAGCCTCGACACCGCTGTGCGCGCATCAGGCATTTTCGCGCGGTCCCAATGTTCTCGCCCTGCAATTCCATCCCGAGCCGGATGCGGCGGACCTGGAGCGCTGGCTTATCGGCTATGCCGGCGATCTCGCCGGCGCCAAACTCGATCCGCGGGCGTTCCGCAAGGCGGCGGCGCGCCATTGCCCGCCGCTGCGGAGCGCGACGGCGGAGTTGCTGACCGAATGGCTCGCCGGCCTGAAACTTTGAGATGTGCCGTGGATCGCGTCCGGGCTCTCGTGCGTTGATAGCGGTCGCAGCGCGAATGGGAGAAGGCCAATGGCGCAACACGAGAGCAAGGCCCAGAAAAACACCGTCGGCCGTGTCATGCACGAATACAAGCACGGCGAACTGGAATCGAGCCGCGGCGGCAAGGTGAAGAGCCGCAAACAGGCGGTCGCCATCGCCCTGAGCGAGGCGGGCGCCTCGAAATCCGAAAGCCCGCAGAAAAACCGCGAGCATCTCCACAAGACCAAGGAAAAGGAACGCCACGGCCAGACGGCCCAGGCGCAGAAGGAAGGCCGTCTAAAGCATTAGGCGGCGCCTCGGAGCGCTTGATCGTGGAGGTTCGAGCGCCGCCTGTGCAGCGGCGGCGCTCGCGGGTCGACAGAGGTGGACAAAGACCCCACATTGGGGTCAATGATTCGTCTTTCGTTCCCCGGAGAGAAGCGGGATTGAGCGCCCCCGACAGTTTTGAAGAAGCAGGACATGGCTACGAGCCGCCGGCGTTGCGGCCGGGCGGCATCGCCGCGCGTGCTCGGGTGGGTGGTGCCCGCTACCTTGAAGGGCTGAACCCCGAACAGCGCGAGGCGGTCGAGACGCTGGATGGGCCGCTTCTGGTGCTCGCCGGGGCTGGCACCGGCAAGACGCGCGTGCTCACCGCCCGCATGGCCCATATTCTCGCCTCGGGCCGTGCCTTCCCTGGCCAGATTCTCGCCGTCACCTTCACCAACAAGGCGGCGCGGGAGATGAAGGAACGTATCGCCACGCTGGTCGGCGCCGCGGCCGAGGGCATGCCCTGGCTCGGCACGTTCCACGCGATCTCGACCAAAATCCTGCGCCGCCACGCCGAGCTTGTCGGGCTCAAGAGCTCCTTCACCATCATCGACACCGACGATCAGATCCGGCTGCTGAAACAGGTGCTGCAGGCGGAGAATATCGACGACAAGCGCTGGCCGGCGCGCACGCTCGCCTATCAGATCGACAATTGGAAGAATCGCGGCCTCGATCCCGCGCATGTGCCGGCGGGGGAGGCGGCGGCTTTCGCCGACGGCAAGGGCGCCAAGCTCTATCACGTCTATCAAGATCGGCTGAAGGTGCTGAACGCCGCCGATTTCGGCGATCTCCTGCTCGAAAGCCTGCGGCTCTTCCGCGAAAATCCCGACGTGCTGAAGCAATATCAGGATCGCTTCCGCTACATGCTCGTCGACGAATATCAGGACACCAACACGGTCCAGTATCTGTGGCTGAAGCTGCTGGCGCAGGGCCGCAACAATATCTGCTGCGTCGGCGATGACGACCAGTCGATCTATGGCTGGCGCGGCGCCGATGTCGACAACATCCTGCGCTTCGAGAAGGATTTTCCGGGCGCGAAGATCATAAGACTTGAGCGCAATTACCGCTCGACGGCGCATATTCTCGATGTCGCCGCGGGCCTCATCGCGCATAATCAGGGGCGGCTCGGCAAGACGCTCTTCACCGATGGCGAGAAGGGCGACAAGCCCACTGTCTCCGGCGTCTGGGATTCGGAAGAGGAGGCGCGCACGGTCGGCGAGGAGATCGAGCAGCTTCAGCATAAAGGCGTGCGGCTCGACGAGATCGCAATTCTTGTGCGCGCGTCATTCCAGATGCGCGAATTCGAGGAGCGGTTCATCACGCTCGGCCTGCCCTATCGCGTCATCGGCGGCCCGCGCTTCTATGAGCGCGCCGAAATCCGCGACGCGCTCGCCTATCTGCGGATTACCGCCCAGCCGGACGACGATCTTGCCTTCGAGCGCATCATCAACGTGCCGAAGCGCGGCCTCGGCGACGCCAGTATTCAGCTCCTGCACGATCATGCGCGGCGCGAGCGCATTTCGCTGACGCGGGCGGCGCGCAGCATGATCGAAACGGAGGAATTGAAGCCGAAGCAGCGTCAGTCCTTGCGCGACTTCCTCGCCGATCTCGACCGCTGGTCGGCGCAGATCGAGCAGAAGCCGCAGGGCGAACTGGCCGAGACCATATTGGAAGAATCCGGCTACACCGATATGTGGCAGAAGGACCGCACGGCCGAGGCCGCGGGCCGGCTCGAAAACCTGAAAGAGCTTGTACGCGCGATGGAGGAGTTTCCCAGCCTCGCCGCCTTCCTCGAGCATATTTCGCTGGTCATGGACACCGACAGCCAGGATGCCGGCCCGCGCGTCTCGATCATGACACTGCATGCCGCCAAGGGCCTCGAATTCGAGACGGTGTTCCTTCCCGGCTGGGAGGAAGGCCTGTTCCCGCACCAGCGTTCGCTCGACGACCAGGGCCGCGCCGGGCTCGAGGAAGAGCGCCGCCTCGCCTATGTCGGGCTCACGCGCGCCAAGCGGCGGGCGAAAATCTACTTCGCCACCAACCGGCGTATCCGCGGTCTGTGGCAGACGACGATCCCCTCGCGCTTTCTCGACGAATTGCCGGAGGCGCATGTCGAGGTCGTCGATTCGGCGTCAGGCCGCAGCTACGGCAATTATGCGCAATCGCGCTTCGCCAATATGGATACCTATCGCTCCTCCTATACGACGCCCGGCTGGCAGCGCGCGCAGCGCCGCAATGCCGAAGAGCAAAGCGAGGCGAAGGGCGGGGCTTGGCGCGACAGTTCCGCGCGCCGCGGCCCGCTGACGATCGAGGGCGAACTGGTCGCGAAGTCCTCCGCGACCTCATCCTTCGACAAGGGCGCGCGGGTGTTTCACATCAAGTTCGGACCAGGCACCGTCGCCGCCGTCGATGGCAACAAGCTTACGGTCGATTTCGACAAGGCCGGCCGCAAGATGGTGCTAGAAAGCTTCGTCCAGGCGGCGTGACGCCTATTTTGCGGACTTCTCTTTCTTGCAGATAACCGCTTTCGGCTGACAGGCGATACCCGGCGTTGAGCAGCCGACGCGCCCGTCCGGACTGCGCAGGCAGGTGCGGCAGCTATCCGTCCATTCGAGGCATTCGGGATGCGCGGCGCCATAGGCCAGCACCGAGACATCCGAGGGTATCTTCCCGATCGCGCCGCGGTTCTGAAACGGTACCGGCGACGCTTGCTCATCTGCCGTGGCCGCGGTGACCGGCAGAACGAGGCTCAGACCGAGCGGCAGGAAGAGTACGCGAGAAAAAATCGGCATGTGCAGATTATAGAGGCGTCTCACGTGGAGTGCCAAGCCGCCGTGGTGAGGCTTACGCTGCATCTTTGGCGGCCTGGAGGAGAAGCACAGCGTCGGCGATGACCTCGCCCAACGCGGTTTCGCAGCTTCGGTAAAGTCGCGTCGCATCGTTCCAATCCTTCCGCGCGACCGCGGCAGCCACGGCGCCTCCCAGGCTTCCGGCCTCGGCCGCACCTTGCGCGACGCGTTCAGCGCGCCCCCCGTCGCGAAGCCCGGGAAAATTCTGCAGGCTGGCGTCGAGAGAATCGCGATTCAGCCATTGCGCTGTGATCTGCGGCGGTTGGGCGCCAATCAGGATCGCGGCGAGCCGATGCTTGAAGCTCGCGGCATCGGCCGGGATGCGCGCGAAGCCAGCCAGCGTCGGCGCCGCGTCGAAACATTGTTCCGACATGGCCTCGCAGCCGGTCAGTCGTGTATCGATCGCGCCGACCTCAGTCTCGGTCTTGCTGATTTTGCCGGCGATGGCGGAGGTGCTTTCGGCGATCTCGGCGGTCGCGGCGCGCTGGCGGGCCAGATGTTCGGCAAGACAGCGCACCCGGTGGGCGACATCGGCCATCGCGATCCCCCCGCTGGCGACCTGCGCGGCGACGCTGCGGACGATGCCAAGGCCCTCTCCGACGGCGGTCAGGCTGTCGCCGGCAGCAGCGCGAATGAGGGCCGTCTCCGACGCCAGGGCGTGCAGGCGTTTGTAAATGTCCTCGGTCACGCCGCCGGTCTGACGCGATAGCGCCTTCACTTCTTCGGCGACGACCGCAAAGCCGCGGCCGGCATCGCCCGCGCGCGCCGCTTCGATCGTCGCATTGAGCGCGAGCATGTTGGTCCGCTCGGCGATGGCTTCGATCTGGCCGGCCATCGCGCCGATTTGCGCCACGGCGGCTTCGAGAACATTGAGGCGATCATCGATGTCGCCGGCGCGGCGCTCGATCACGGTCATCGCATCGCTCGCCGCCTGGCTGTCGACTGCGCATCGTGTCATCGCGTCCGCCGCTTGCGTGGCGAGCGTCGCGCTTTCGGCCGAATTGTCGGCGATGGCTTTGGTCGAGGTCGCGAGTTCTTCCACCGCGCCCGAAATCGCCCGGGCCGCGCGCGTCATTTCGCGCGCGTCGTGCGAGATCCAAATCGTGTTGACGGCCGTCTCTGAGGCTTCCTTCGAGAGCGTCGCGATCAGACCGAGGTGATCGAGATTGCCGATCCGTGCCGTTTGGACGAGGCGCACCAAGGCACGGCCGAAGCGTCCGTCCAGCAATGGCGCCGTGTCGCCCGTCCCCGCCAGCGCCTCGATGATTTCGGCAAAATGATCCTCGTCCGGCGCAACTTGCGACGGCGCCTCATGCTGCTTCTGGCTGAGACGCCGGAACATCAAAAGCGATCCTTGGACGTTTGGCCTGTACTTCTCTAAATGTGGTCCCGACCGTGAGACTACCGCGGATACGTCAAATTTTGGTAACCATGACCGTGAGCGTAAACCGCGACCGCCCTCGCGCGGGGCGGCAGGCGCGTCTAAACTGGCCCGGATGATCCCAAGGCATATGAAACGCAATTGGAAACACGGCGGTCCGTTCGGCGAGCGGCGCGGCTATCATCATGGCGGCCTCAAGGACGCCCTCGTGGAGGCGGCCCGCGCCCTGATGGCCGAGCATGGGCCGAGCGGTTTCACTCTGTCCGAGGCGGCCAAGCGCGTCGGCGTCACGGCGGCGGCGCCCTACCGGCATTTCGCCGACCGGCAGGATCTGATGGGCGAACTTGCCCGCCGCGGCTTCGATCTTTTCGGTGAGCGGCTGGCCGGCGCCTGGGACGAAGGCCGGCCCGAGCCGCGTGCCGCCTTGCAGCGCATGGGCCGCGCCTATCTCAACTTCGCCACGGCCGAGCCCGGCCTCTACAGCGCGATGTTCGAAAATGCCAGAGGTCTGCGCGGGGCTGCGGCGGGCTTCATCGCCACCAAGGCTTTCGAGGGTCTGAGCCGCGCCGCGGCCGGCGTCATTCTCGGGGGCGGCGGCGATCCAGCCGAAATCCGCCGCCTGGCGCTCGAACTGTGGGCGCTGGCGCATGGCACGGCGATGCTGACCCTCGCCGGCCATTTCAATCCAGCGTCAGGAGATGATCCCGCCGCGATCCTCGACCGCGGCGCGGAGGCCCTGATCACCGCGGCACTTCGAAAAAAATAGACGCTCTCTCAATGGGTTGTACGATTTGATCGGACGCTGTCTCGACAAACGGCCAATGTTAAAGTATGTTACATTAACATTGTAGCGCTTCTGCTGCATGGAGGAACTTATGTGTGGAGCACGCAGCTACGGGCATACGCCCGGAGGGAGTTCGATAAGCCTTCCCTATTGGTCTGACTGGCGACCGATGGAAATCGTCGCGATGGTTCTCGGCTTCATTCTCTTCTGGCCGATCGGGCTTGCCATCCTCATCGCCAAGATCTGGCAGAAGAACCGCGCCTATGCCGGCGATCTGCCGGGCTTCGTCAGCGCGCAGGTGCAGCAGAAATTCCGCGAAAAATGGGAGCAGAAAATGCGCCGTCACGGTTTGCGCCGTCAGGATTTCTACAATTGGTCGGTTGGCGAGGGACGCGGCTTCGGCGGGCCGCCCTGGCAGTGGCGTCCGGCGACGACCGGCAATCTGGCTTTCGACGAATGGCGCGAAGCCGAACTCACGCGCATCGAGGCCGAGCGCGAGAAGCTGCGTGCTGCCGAGCAGGAGTTCTCGAGCTTTGTCGAGAACCTGCGCCGCGCCAAGGATCGCGAGGAGTTCGAGCGCTTCCTGGCGCAGCGCAATGCGCAGCCGCCGCAGTCTGGTGCACCCAATCCGCCGGCAAGCTGATCAAGCTGCTGGCATCATCGGCAAAAGCATAAGCAGCGAAGCAATCCGGAAACAAAACCGGATTGCTTTCGTTATCTGGACGTGAAGTCTGGCTCGCGACGACGTCGGGGCTATTACTGGCTGTTTCCGCCGCCGCCCGGCAGCAACGACTTCAGAAACCTGATCGTCTTGATGTTGACCCGGATGCCGTGGCCCATGTCGAAATCGCCGGGCTTCATGTCCGCGGGGCAGTCGCCGGTCCATTTGGCATCTTGAGTAATGTCGACATCGCTCTGGCCAAGCTTCGGCGGGTCGAAATGCGATTTGATGTCGACATGATAGGCGGTATCGCCCGTGTACACCGTGGTGGCGATCGTCGTCACTTTGGTCCCGCCCATCGTGCAGTCGCTGTCCGCCGTCACGGTGCTGCCGGCCGTCTTGATGTCGTTCTTGCTGCAATGTTTGGAACGCACATCGCTGCTGAACTGGTGGAACAATTGATCGGTCGCGGCGTCGATGCACATTTTCATGGCGACGTCGGGAATCGAGGGATTGTGCACGCTGACTTCCCAGAGGCCGGGCTTGCGTGGCGGATAATCGTCGGCCGCGGCGGCCGTCGCAAAGATCGAAACCAGCGCCGCCGTCATTGCGAATGTCACGCGCATATATCCCTCCCAGCCCTGTAATGGCGCCCGCCATAGCACGGACGGCGGCGCCAATCTACTTTGCCGGTCCACTTGCCGGGCGCGGGCTGGTGATGCTCGAGCGTGTTCTTATCGGGAAAGTCACGCAACTTTCCGGCAATGCGTTCTAGTCCGGCTGGACGTTACGCAGCTTCTTGATGGTGCCCCGCCTTTGCTTGGCCTCGACGCGGCGTTTCTGCGACGCCAGCGTCGGCCGTGTTGCGATGCGGCGCCTGGGCCGCACCGCCGCCTTGGCGATCAGCGCGCAAAGGCGCGTAAGCGCATCCCGCCGGTTGGCTTCCTGCGTGCGAAATCTCTGCGCGGAAATGATGACGATGCCGTCGAGCGTCAGCCGGCTCCCGGCGAGCTTTTCGAGCCGCCGCTTGATATCGTCCTCGAGCGAGGGCGAGCGGCGCACATCGAAGCGCAGATGCACCGCCGTTTCGACCTTGTTGACATTCTGGCCGCCGGGGCCGGAAGCGCGCGCGAAGGAATATTCGAGCTCGCTCTCGTCGATCGAAACATTTTTGGCGATGGCGATTGTCGGCATGTGGATTTATTCCGGCAGCTAGCGCAAGAGAATCCGCATACGCTGCATGATGACCAGAATCGCGAGCGAAGCGCCGACCAGAATCACCATCGACCAGAAAAAGCCGCTGCTGATCTCGGTAAAGGGCAGGTTCTTCACGTTCATGCCGAATATGCCGGCGACGAGGCTGGCCGGCAGGAAGAAAGTGGTGATGATCGTCAGCAGATAGAGGCTGCGGTTGGTGTCCTCGGCGATCTTGAGCGCGACCTCCTCCTGCAGCATGTGGGCGCGTTCGCGCATGGCGATGATGTCGCGATCAAGGTTTTCGAGCCGCTGCATCAGGATGTTGGTCTTGACGCGCAAATCCGGTGGCGGCGCGCTGTCGAGCTTGGGGCCGACACGCTCGAACAGGGCCAGCAGGCCCTGCATCTGGCGGTGCAGATGCACGGCAGCCTTGCGCGCCTTGGCGAGGCGCTCGCGCTGGTCCCTGGAGGCGCGTTGCCACAGCTCGTCCTCGATCTCGTCCATATCTTCATCGAGTTCATCGGAATATTTGTCGATCGAGTCGGCCACGTGATCGACGATCAGCTCGAACAGCGAGGCGACGCGATGCAGCTTGCGGCCGCGGTCGAGCGCCTGGCGCGCGCTTTCCGCGGCGCTCATCGCCCGCCGCCGCGCGCTGATCAGCACTCTGTCGGTCATGGCGAAGTGCAGATAGCCGAAATGCTGCGTGGCGCCGTCGATATCGGCGATGAGATCGGCGAAAACGCCATAGACGCAATTGTCGTCGACATGGAGCTGCTGGGTGCCGTCGGGGGCCGTCAGCGCCACCGCCGCCTCGGCCGGCAAATCCTCGAACTTGGGCAACAGGGCGCAGGCGCGGGCGTCGGCGAGGTTGAAGTGCAGCCATAGCCAGCCGTCCTCGCTGACGGTGTCGATCGGCTGGTCTATCGGCAGCGCCTCGGGCGTGCCGTCGGCATGGATGCGAAACGCCCAGACGAGTCCGGGCAAGGTTTGGCCAGGCAGGGTTTGGCCTGCGGCCGAAAGCGCAGACGGGGCGGCGGGCGTGTCATCCATCGGGAGAACTCTATCTTCTGGAGCGGGCCGGCCGCAGGGCATCCCGCGGCTGAGCGAGACGTTAACCGCGTTATTTTAAGAGCACTTAACATATTTCGCACAATTTGAGGCAATGGCGCGTCGCGTATTGCCCTTAGCCGCTGCGGCGGCGCTCGTCTTTGAGCTTGCTGGCTGCTCGAATTACGAGGCCCAGCGGCCGGCTTGGCGCGCCGAGGCGGAGAACGCCTGTCTGGCGCAAAACCTGATCCATGAATCGGCCTATGTCCGCCCGGTCCAGGCGATCGACGGGCCCGGCATCTGTGGTCTGACGCGCCCCTTCAAGGTCGCGGCGCTGCTCGACGGCGCAGTGATGCTCGACGGCAATTACGTCCTCGATTGCCCGATGATCGCGGCGCTCAATGCCTGGGTTCACGATGTCGTCGAGCCCGCCGCCCAGACCCGGTATAACGAGCGCGTCGTCGAGATCACCACCTTCGGCACCTATAGCTGCCGCGGCATCAACGGAGAATTCGGCTCGCGCCTCTCCGAGCACGCCTTCGGCAATGCCATCGACGTCTCTGGCTTCATCCTTCAGGATGGGCGCAAGCTTGTCATTGCGCATGATTGGAACTTTGGCGATCCGCAATCGCAGGCTTTCCTGCGCGACGTCGACAACGGCGCCTGCGGCGATTTCACCACGGTCCTCGGCCCCGGCTATAATTTCCTCCATTATAATCATTTCCATCTCGATCTCGCGATGCGCGGCAATACGTCGACGGGGCCGCGCCGCGTCTGCAAGCCGCATCCGGGGATTCTGCCGCAGGATCATCCCCCGGACGGCCTGCCCGAGCCGCCGCCGCTCGACGAAGAGATGGATGTTTCGCAGGCGGGCGCCGGCGTCGATCAGCCCGTCTCCCTGCACGCGGGGCCTGGCTCGCCCGATGCATCGCTGCCGCCCGCCCCCTCTTCGCCGCCGCGCTCCTATGCGCGCGACTATCAGGCCCTGTCGAGCGACGCCTTGCCGCCCGAGCCGGTGGCGCCGCAGCGTGGCACGCTGCGCGCCGACGGCGCCTATGTGCCCGAGGGCAAGCCGAGCGACTGGGATCTTCATTAGGCCCAAGGCTATCCCCAGACCGCGCCCGGCCCCGGGTTGCGAATTATATGTTATATAGTTACATAATCTGCCGCGCGATTGATGCGGCTGGGCGCGACGCGACGCCCCGGCCCACGAAAAAATTCAGGAATGATGTTCATGACATTGGCAACAGACCGCAGGCTCCCCGTGACCGTGCTCTCCGGCTTTCTCGGGGCTGGCAAGACGACGCTGCTCAATCACGTGCTCAACAATCGCACCGGGCGCCGCGTAGCCGTGATCGTCAACGATATGAGCGAAGTGAACATCGACGCCGATCTCGTGCGCGAGGGCGGCGCCAACCTCTCGCGCACCGACGAAAAGCTCGTCGAAATGACCAATGGCTGCATCTGCTGCACGCTTCGGGATGATCTGCTCCAGGAAGTGCGCCGACTCGCAGAGGATGAGCGCTTCGATTATCTCCTCATTGAATCGACCGGCATTGCCGAGCCCTTGCCGGTCGCCGCGACTTTCGAGTTCCGCGACGAGGAGGGCCGCAGCCTGGCCGATCTCGCGCGGCTCGATACGATGGTCACGGTCGTCGATGCCGCCAATCTCCTCAAGGATTATGCCTCGGCCGATTTCCTGAAAGATCGCGGCGAGTCGCTCGGCGACGACGATAATCGCACGCTTGTCGATCTGCTTGTTGATCAGATCGAATTCGCCGATGTCGTCATTCTGAACAAGGTCGATGCGGCAACGCCCGAGGCGGTCGATGCCGCGCGCAAGATCGTCCGCGCGCTCAATCCCGAAGCCGATCTGATCGAGACCGCAATGGCGCAGGTCGATCTCGGCCGCGTCCTCGATACGCGCCGCTTCAATTATGAAAAGGCGCAGCAGCATCCGCTATGGTTCAAGGAGCTCTATGGCTTTGCCGACCACGCGCCGGAGACGGAGGAATATGGCATCGGCAGCTTCGTCTATCGCGCCCGGCGGCCGTTCCATCCCGAGAAATTCCACGCCTTTCTCAACACCAATTGGCCGGGCGTCATCCGCGCCAAGGGACATTTCTGGCTCGCGACCCGGCCGGAATGGGTCGGTGAATTGAGCCAGGCAGGGGCTCTCGTCCGCAATGAAGCGATGGGCTTCTGGTGGGCCGCGGTGCCCAAGAACCGCTGGCCCGATCATCCGGAATGGCGTGCGGCCATCGCCAAGCATTGGGACAAGGTCTATGGCGACCGGCGGCAGGAGATTGTCTTCATCGGCGCGGCGATGGAGGAGGCAGCGATCCGCCGCACGCTCAATGCCTGTCTCGTCGGCGACGCCAATGCGAAGGAGATGCAGACCTCGGCCTGGGGCAAGCTCGCCGATCCCTTTCCCGTCTGGCAGCTCGACAAAAACTGAGCGTTCACGATTTGCGGCATCCGCTTTCCTTGCGCGCTCCCGCCGGTATGATCGGGGGCGGAGGCCGCCGTGCTGCAACAAAGTTTTTCATCCAAACCCGGGCTCGCGCGCTACAATGCGCCGGCGCAAGCGCTGCATTGGATCACACTCGTCGTCATCTTCACCCTCCTGCCGCTCGGCTGGGTGATGGTGAACATGGACGAGCACAAGCCGGCCCGCGGCACGCTGTTCTTCGTCCACAAATCCTTTGGTGTGCTGGCGCTCGGGCTCATTGTCGCGCGGCTTGGCTGGCGGGCGCTGCGCCCGGCGCCAGGCCTACCGCCACAGACAGCCAAATGGGAAATCGGCCTCGCGCATGCGACGCATGCCTTTCTCTATCTGATCTTCATCGTGATGCCGGTGAGCGGCTACATTACGTCGAGCGCCGGCGGCCATCCTGTCTCGCTGTTCGGGCTGCCGTTGCCGCAGCTTCCGAAGGACAAAGCCTTGTCGGATCTCGCGGGCCAGATTCATGTCGCTGGGCAATATCTCGTCTATTTCTTTCTCGGCGTGCATATCCTCGGCGTCGTCTGGCATGTCGCCGTGCGCAAGGACGGTTATCTGGCGCGGATGCTGCCCGAGCAGATCAACGCAGAATAGAGCACGAGCTCGCCCCGTTGCACCAATCCTGCCGTCGATATGGGTGGCGACGCATCTGCTGATGCCGGTCGCCTTGCATGGTTTGCGGATCGTCCAGTGCATTGGGGCCCTTGGCCTGCGGCACGGGCTGCGGCACGAGTTCCTGGTGCGCGCCGCCGCCGGGGTTCAAGGGCTGCGATTCCTGCGCATTGCCGCCGAGCTGTCCCGGATATGGCTCGGGGATGAGCTGCTGCGCGGCAAAGGCGGGCGTGGCAAGAAGACAGGCCGCGAGCACCAACGTCCTGAACATGGCTTCGCCTTTCCGAGTCGGGCCAGCGCCGCGGGGATCAATCCTTCTTGATCCACACCCGTCCCGCTTGCGGGTCGAAAACGATCGTCTGGAACAGGCGCAGGAAGGAGACGCCAAGCTGTGCCGCCGGCGTCGTCTGCGCCGCGATACCGCCACAGATATTCGCTGGTTTGACGATCAGATAATAGTCGCGGGTCTGCGCGACAGCCGCGCCGCTCTCATTTGTGATCACAAGCGGTTGACGGCTCGAATAAACCGGCCGGCTCTCAAAGCCGGCGCAGGTCTTCACCGTCACATGATTTTGAAGCGTCAGCGACGCTCCGTCTGCGATCAGGGCGTCGTGAAAGGCCTGATTGATGTCGAGTGAATGGGGATAGAGATCGTCGTCATAGCCAGTGTCGATCTGCGCCCAGGTCTTCGCCGCGCCGATCCGCAAAAAGACCACAGGCACATTCGGCCTGTCGTGGGCGACATGAACGCGGCCGGGTGAGAAGAAGCCGCGCTGGTCGATGGGCGTGAACCCGGCTTCTTGCAGTTGCGACGCCGCGCATGGTGTGGCCGAAATCGCCGCCGTTGTCGCATTGAGCGCGACGGTGAGATGCGCCAGAAGGTCGGTGCCGATGATGGCGTCCGTGGCCGGATCGGCATGGCGGGCGAGGAATTCGCTTTCGCCCGGCAAGGGCAGCGAGGTTGCGGCCTTGACCAGCAAACCAACGTCGGTCGCGGCCTTCGCCCGCAACGAGCTTTGCGTGGCGCCATAATCGAGCAGGGCGCGGGCGGGCGTGCCGTCGATATCGATCTCGATATGCGGCGCGCCGGCGCTATGGCTCAGCGGATAGGTTTTGGCGCTACAAAGCATTGCCGTGGTCTGCGGCGTGGCGCGAAAGTGAAACATGGCCGCCGCCAACGCGAGCGCAAGCAAAATGGTTGCGGCAAAAATTTTATGATGCGCAACCGTCATTGCGAGGCGCGCATGCGCCGAAGCAATCCAGAATGATTATGGATTGCTTCGCCTTCGGCTCGCAATGACGCCGCCTCGGACAAATTACCCCCGCCTCTTGCCCTTCCACGCCCGCGTGCCGCCTTTGCCCGCAGACGAGCGTGGCTTGGCTTCGCCGCCGCCGAAATTATGGGGCCCCATTTCGGAATCGGTCGGCTTGTGCGGCCGGCTCGCCGGCATATTCGCAGCATCGCCGAAGGGCCGTGGGCCGCGGTAGCCGCCCGCCTCGCGTTCGACATCGGACTGCGTCGCCAGCGGATCGTCGGAGATCGCGAGTTCCACCGCTTGTAGCCGCTTGATTTCGTCGCGCAGCCGCGCCGCCTTCTCGAAATTGAGGTCCGCCGCCGCATCGCGCATCTCGCGTTCGAGGTCCGCCATCGTCGCCTTGAAATTATGGCCGATGAGATTGCCCGCCTGCGCCATTCCGGCATCGACCGTCACATGGTCGCGCTCGGCGATGGAGCCGAGGATGTTCTGAATGCCGCGCTTGATCGATTCCGGCGTGATGCCGTTCTCGACATTGAACTGCTCCTGCTTTTCACGCCGCCGGCTGGTCTCGGCCATAGCGCGCTGCATCGAGCCGGTGATCTGATCGGCGTAGAGGATCACCCGTCCATCGATATTGCGCGCGGCGCGGCCGATCGTCTGCACCAGCGAGGTCTCGCTGCGCAGAAAACCTTCCTTATCCGCGTCGAGGATGGCGACGAGCCCGCATTCGGGAATGTCGAGACCCTCGCGCAGCAGGTTGATGCCGATGAGCGCATCGAAAGCGCCGATGCGCAGATCGCGGATGATCTCGATCCGCTCCAGCGTGTCGATGTCGGAATGCATGTAGCGCACGCGCACGCCATGCTCATGCAGATATTCGGTGAGATCCTCGGCCATGCGCTTGGTGAGGACGGTGACGAGCGAGCGATAGCCGCGCTGGGCGACCTCGCGCACCTCGCCAAGAAGATCATCTACTTGTGCCCGCGCGGGGCGCACCTCGACCGGCGGATCGATGAGCCCGGTCGGGCGGATCACCTGTTCGACAAAGATGCCGCCGGCGCGTTCGATCTCCCATTTGCCGGGGGTCGCGGAGACATGGACAGATGGCGGCCGCATCGCGTCCCATTCCTCGAAGCGCAGCGGCCGGTTGTCGAGGCAGGACGGCAGGCGGAAGCCATATTCGGCCAACGTCGCCTTGCGGCGAAAGTCGCCGCGATACATGGCGCCGATCTGCGGGACGGTGACATGCGACTCGTCGGTGAAGACGAGCGCATTGTCGGGCAGATATTCGAACAGCGTCGGCGGCGGCTCGCCCGGCTGGCGGCCGGTGAGATAGCGCGAATAATTCTCGATGCCGGCGCAGGAGCCGGTCGCCTCCATCATCTCGAGATCGAAGAGCGTGCGTTGTTCGAGCCTTTGCGCTTCGAGCAGGCGCCCGGTGGCATAAAGCTCGGCGAGGCGCTGCTTCAATTCCTCCTTGATGCCTTTAATCGATTGCAGCAGCGTCGGGCGCGGCGTCACATAATGCGAATTCGCATAGACCTTGATGAATTCGAGGTCCTGCGTCTTCTGCCCGGTCAGCGGATCGAATTCAACGATTCCTTCGATCTCGTCGCCGAAGAAACGGATGCGCCAGGCGCGATCCTCATAGTGGGCGGGGAAAAGCTCGATCGTATCGCCGCGCACGCGGAAGACGCCGCGATAAAAGTCGCCGCCCGAGCGCTTGTATTGCAAGGCGACGAGATCGGCGATCAATTGCCGCTGATCGATGCGCTCGCCCGCCTTCACGGTGAAGGTCATCGCCGTGTAGGTCTCGACCGAGCCGATACCATAGATGCAGGAGACGGAGGCGACGATGATCACGTCGTCGCGTTCGAGCAGCGCGCGCGTCGCGGCGTGACGCATGCGGTCGATCTGCTCGTTGATCGAGGATTCCTTCTCGATATAGGTGTCCGAGCGCGGCACATAGGCTTCCGGCTGGTAATAGTCGTAATAGGAGACGAAATATTCGACTGCGTTCTCCGGGAAGAAGCTCTTGAACTCGCCGTAGAGCTGCGCCGCCAGCGTCTTGTTGGGCGCGAGAACCAAAGCCGGGCGCTGGGTGCGGGCGATGACCTGCGCCATCGTAAAGGTCTTGCCCGAGCCGGTGACGCCGAGCAGCACCTGGTCGCGTTCGCCGCTGTTGATGCCGGCCACAAGCTCATCGATCGCCGCCGGCTGGTCGCCGCGCGGCTCATATTCCGAGATGAGTCTGAACTCGACGCCGCCCTCCGACTTCTCCGGGCGCGGCGGCCGATGCGGCATCCACGGGGTCTTGCCGCGCAGATTGGGGTCGCCCCGCTCGAGCAGATCCTTCAGCGAGGCGGCGGTCGCCGCGACACCGCCTGCGGCGTCGAACGTCGCGGGTGCCTCGGCAAAGCCCACAGGAGGCCCGCCGTTGGTCGTCAAGGCAGGATTGAGCAGCGCGGCGAGATGGTCGCCGAGCGGCTTCAGCTCGGGCTTTCCGGCTTTGGGGCGGCTGAGTTTTTTCGGCGGTTTGGGCATGGCCGCAATATGGGGCCGCCGCGTCCGAGATGAAAGCGCCGGACCGCCTGTGCCGGATTTTCCTACCCTCGCTCGGTCGCTGCGAACAGCCGGTAGAAAAAGCCGGCGCCGAGCCCCGAGAGCGCTTCCATGCCGATCGAGACGGGGGTTGCATCGGCCCACAACAGGGCCGCGACCAGCGCATAGGCCAGAGAGGCCGCCGCACCGCCGAGGCTATAGGCGAGTAGACTGGTATGGCCGAGGCGCGCCAAAATCTTGTGGGCGAACAGCAGGGCCAGCGCGCTGGCGCGAGCACCGCTCCAGAGGCCGGCCATCGCGATCAGCAGCATGATCGGCACTTGAGCTTCGCCGAGCGAGATCTGGCCCATGCCGATATCACCGAGCGGCAGCTTGTCGAGGCCACCGAGCGCGCCGAAGCTGAGGAAACTGGTGGCGCGGGCCGCGGCATTGAGGAGGCCGACAATCAGACCGGCGAGAACGGCGGCGCGAAACGACCAGCCGACGCGGGTGATCCCGGAAGGTTTGGCGCGCGCTGCGCTGGCATCATCACGGGGGCCGGCGAGCACCGCGGCGACGACCTCGCGCGGCAGTTCCGGCGCCAATTTTTCGGACGGACGCGGGTCCGGCCGCGCTGGCGCCGGGCCTCGCGCCGCCGGGGCAAGGCCGCGCCGGCCGAAGGTCTTTGCTGGAGGCATGGACATTGGCGGAGACATGGGCGCAGCCTAAGGCCGCCGCCCTACGAAACGATTGACGCAATCGCCGAAACTTTCTGACCGGAGACGAGAAGCGGGCAAAAAGAAAGGGCCGCGTCCTTACGGAGCGCGGCCCTCAGACACGACCTCCTACGGGGGGCATCGGGGGTCGTGGTAACGTTCCGCCGCTACGAGTGCGGCGCGAAACCTGTCAAATCCGGCAGCACACCGGCGAAATGGACATCATGCGCGGCTGTCGGCGCCTGGGATTGGGACACGCCCGCGGGCGGATCAAAGCGAACCAGCAGGCCGAGGGCGAAAGCGGAAACGGTCAGGATGGCGATCAGGATCAGCGAAACCTGAAACTGCCGCCGGGCCGATCGCAGATCATAGCTGCGGATAAAACCAGCATCCGGGGCGTGATCGAAATGATCGGCAATCGACATTTCCAACTCCTCTCAGCACTCTGCCGCGAGACCACTCACAGCTAAGCCGTCTTCCCCCAGTTGCCTGTGCGCAAAAGCACATTGACAGCGTGGAACTAACGGCGTCGCGTGGCCTTGATCTCGCTCATATGTGCCGCGACTGGGTAAAGAACTCGTACGTATCCCCAACGCAACATTCCCGAGAAAAGTTGCCGGGAACCGAAGAAAATCATTTGACTGTTGTGTATCCGCCGCGGTTTGCGCCTGAATATCCGCCTAATTCAACTCAAAAGCGCATTTTTGGTTGCTACGTCAAAGCAGGAGAAACCGGCGCGAATTTGGTGCTCCCACCGGCAACGCGAATTTTACTTGTTCAAAAACAAGGTGTTAGATGAGTTATGCCGGACGAGTTGAGGGGCGCGACCGATAATTCCTTGGGCTGTGCGGTATTGGCGGCAGCGCAAAAACGAAATTATCGAATGTCGTTAAAATTGCGCGGAGCCCGCCGCGGAGATTTGCACAGTCAGATTCACGCCGCGTTAGGCGGCGGCTGGCCGCAGGCTGAAACAGAGCTTGCGGCCAGGTGGCGCGGCCACTAGTTTCGCGCCGCAATATGCAAGGCTTAACAGTCCAGTACGAGGAATAATCCGTCATGGCTTTCATTTCCGATGCTCTCCTGCGGGTCAAACCCTCCGCGACGATCGCGGCGACGCAGAAAGCGCGGGAGCTGAAAGCCGCCGGCCGCGACATCATCTCGCTGTCGATCGGTGAGCCGGATTTTGACACGCCGGACAATATCAAGCGCGCCGCCATCGCCGCTATCGAGCGGGGCGAGACGAAATATACGCCCGTGGCCGGTATCCAACCGCTGCGCGAGGCGATCGCGGCCAAGTTCAAGCGCGAGAACGGGCTCGACTACAAGCCGTCGCAGACGATCGTCGGTACCGGCGGCAAGCACATCCTGTTCAACGCACTGCTCGCAACGGTGAACCCGGGCGACGAGGTCATCATCCCGGCGCCCTATTGGGTCAGCTATCCCGATATGGTGGAAATCGCCGGCGGCACGCCGGTTCCGGTGGAGACCCGGATGGCGCAGGGCTTCAAGCTGCAGCCGGAGGATCTCGAGCGCGCGATCACGCCCAAGACCAAATGGATCATCCTGAACTCGCCGTCGAACCCCTCGGGCGCCGCTTATTCGCACGACGAATTGAAGGCGGTGACGGATGTGCTGCTGCGCCATCCGCACGTCTGGGTGCTGACGGACGACATCTACGAGCATCTTACCTATGGCGATTTCAAATTCGTCACGGTGGCGCAGGTCGAGCCCAATCTCATCGACCGCACGCTGACCATGAACGGCGTCTCGAAATCCTATGCCATGACCGGCTGGCGCATCGGCTATGCGGCGGGCCCCGACAAGCTCATCAAGGCGATGGACCTGTTGCAGGGCCAGCAGACCTCGGGCGCCTGCTCCATCGCGCAATGGGCGTCCGTCGAAGCCCTCAACGGGCCGCAGGATTTCATCCCTGAGCGCCGCAAGATTTTCGAGGCGCGGCGTGACCTCGTCGTTTCGATGCTCGGCCAGGCGAAATATCTGAAATGTCCGTCGCCGGAAGGCGCCTTCTATGTCTATCCGTCGCTGGCGGAAGCGATCGGTCGCAAGGCGCCGAACGGCAAGAAGATCGAGACGGACGAAGACTTCGTTTCGGCGCTGCTGGAATTGGAAGGCGTTGCCGTGGTGCAGGGCACGGCCTTCGGTCTCGGGCCGAACTTCCGCGTCTCCTACGCCACTTCGACCGAAGTGCTGGAAGACGCCTGCACCAAGATCCAGCGCTTCTGCGCCAGCCTCGATTAATCGAGGTCTTTGCAGCTAAGAGGCTTCCGCGGGCGGCCGCGGAGCCTCGCGCACCGCCGCTTTGTCCCCCGCGCGCAAACTTGCCTGCCAGAAGAGTTCATTGCCGAAATCGTGGAGCTGGCTCGGCAGGCGGCGCGGCACCCAGGTTTGGTGGCGAAGAAAACCGGCGCTGGTGCAAAGGAATTCGGCAATCGGCTTTCGCGACAGGACACGGACCGCCGCGCGGTTGAGGCTTCTTCTGAAAAATCGGCCATGCCGCAAGTGCCAGGCGCGAAGATAGCGGGAGGCCGCCACTTGCCCCGTTTTCAATTCACTTTCGGGCGGCATTTCGGATGGGCGCGGCGGCTCAGGCAGGGACGCGATCAAGGCGTCGAAATCCCGAACCTTGAAGGGCGCCGGATTTTGCACGGCCGGAAACAGGTCCGGCAAAATATGATAGGTGTATTTCCAGGTCGATCGCGGTTTGATCGACTCGTAGCGGCGCATTTTCGCCAACCGCTCGCCGGGATTTCTCAAGAGAACATCGAGGTGCAGGAAAAAGGCTGACGCCGGCGCGAAATACGGATCGCCGGACGCGAATCCGCATGAATGGATGTCGGTGATGTAGCCGACGCTGCGATGGCGATAGAGCCGGCACTGCGGGTCGAGGAGCCGGCTGTGCGGATACCAGTGATAATGGGTCTTTATCCGGCTGTATTTGAGCCGCCCCTTGTGTTGGAAGAGCGTCACGCGCGGCAGCCACCACGAAGCAATATCGGGCGCCGCAACCGTTTTTTCCGCCCATTCCAGAAGCCCGCGCGACGGAAACTCGTCGTCGTCCAGGCGCAATATCCAGTCGCGATCGACGAAGCGCGACATTTGCGCGAAAACGTTCTCGACGTGGAAACCATCCTGATGGATGAGGGCAATCCTTGCGCCGCGGGCGCGGAGCAATTCCAGCGCGCCGTCGTCGCTTCGGTCATCGACCGCATAGAGCGGCTCAACCCCGAATGACCGGTAGGCGTCCAGCAGTTGCCCGAGCCAGCGCGCGCCGTTCAACGTCGGAATGACGATATCGAAATCCATTCAAATATCGATTTCGGCTTGGAGATTTCAGCTTGGCGCCTGCCGGCTTAATAGAATAATGCCGCCAGCAAGAGCGCGCAAAAAAGCCCGGTTCCCCCCAGAACCGGGCTTTTGCCTGCCCCTCGGCCCGTTTCTAAACCGTTGCCCCCCGGCCGGTTGAATCAGGTCGTCGTCAGTGATGTTCGTATAACAAAGGCAGGCGCCGATGTCTGTTGTGAACGGGCAACAATGGGACTTCAAAGGCACGGTTTTGGGAATCGAAATTTGGGGCTGTCACAAATAGGCAACAGAATTTGCTAACTCCTGTAGGAGAGACTTCGCATGCGATCTCTGATTCGTGTGCCCAAAGCAGATTCAAGTGTTGAACCTCGCCCCCAAACTGCGGCTGACCCACCGGTTCGCCGCGATCATCATCACCTTTGCGATTTTGACCGCCGTTTGTGCCGCTATCTTCTGGCACGAAGTCGGCGGATTGCGGGGCGTCTATACCGACATCATCCACCGGCAATATGCCGCCCGCGTCGCCATCGTCGAGGCCAAGGCCTCGGAAGCGAACTTCACCGCCTTCGCCTACGAACTCGCGCATGCCGACCCCGACACGGCGCAGCAGACGACCTGGGCCTTTCGCGACGAGGCGAAGCGCTTCCGCAACTGGATTGGCATCGCCCGCGCCTTCTTGCCCGAGGCGAAGGACAATCTCGACGGAATTTCCGTGCGCTTCGACAGATTGCTCGCCTTCCTGGAAGGCTACGCGCGGCAGACGCCGAGCGCCGAGACGCGCGAATTCCAGATCGATTATCGCTTCGGTCCGTTGCGCGACGATCTCGAAGCCGCGCTGAACGAGGTTTCGAACCAAACCGCGGGCGACATGAACGATCGCATCGCCCATGTCGACAATGTCGCCGCGCCGCGCTTTCAACGCCTCAGCGCTTTGTTCGCCAGTGGCTATATCGCCATTTTTCTGGGGGCGCTTGCGCTGGCCTCGTTCGCTATCGCCCGGCCCCTGCTGCGGCTTGCCGCTGCGATGGGCGAGATCGCCGGCGGCCGGTTCGATACCGAAATCGGGCATACGCGCCGCTCGGATGAGCTTGGTGACATGGCGCGGGCGATCCGGGTGTTTCGCGACAAAGCCAAGGCGCTGAAGGCCCTGGAAGCGGAAACCCGCTCGGCCGAGTCGCGCGCCGAGCAGACGCTGGCGGCCGAGCGCGAGCGCTTCATAGAAGCCTTTCAGGACGATGTCCTGCATGTCATCGCCGCGCTCTCGGCGGCGAGCCAGGAATTGCAACGCAATGCGGCGGCGATGCGCGACATCGCCCATGCCACGGACGGGCGCGCCCGGAATGTCGTCCAGTCCTCGCGCGTCAGCCTTGAGATGGTCGAGGCTCTGTCCGCCGCGGCGCAGAAATTCAGCTCGCTGGTCGACGGTGCCAACCAGGATTTCTTCGCCGCCGACCAGATCGCCGGACACGCGGCGGCCGACGGCAAGATGACGTCGAATTCCGCTGGCGAACTCGCCGACGCCGTCGAAACCATCGGCCAGATCGCCGATTTCATCGGCGGGGTCGCCTATCAGACCAACCTGCTTGCCCTCAACGCGACAATCGAGGCGGCGCGCTGCGGCGAGGCAGGGCGCGGCTTCGCGGTGGTTGCCAGCGAGGTGAAGGCGCTGGCGCAGGAAACCTCGCGCGCCGCCGCCGACATTGCGGCGCGGATCGAGGTCGTGCGGAGCGCGACCGGGCAGGTCGTCAAGGCCGTGGGTGTGACGGTCGAGCGCATTGGTCGTATCGGCGCGATCACCGACATGATCCGCGAAGGCACGGCGATGCGGGAACAGGCGGCCGGACGGATCGGCGATTATGTCGTGGCCACGGCAGGCGAGGCGCAGCAGCTTTCCGCGACGCTGCAAGCGGTGGCGCAATCGACTGGCGAGAGCCAGAGGATCGCCGCCGAAATGCTCCAGGCGACCAATTCGCTCTCGGAGGAGACGGAGCGCCTGCTGGTGCGCTCGCGTGAATTCTGCGTTCAGATCCGCGGCAAGAAAGCGGCGCGTTAGTCTCTTGTTGCATTTGCGCAACGAGCCTATTTTGCCGGCTCATCTTCGACGAGGCAAAATCGCATGTTCAGGGATGTTCCCGGAGGCGGTGGCCGCAAGCCGGCGCGCAATGTGCTCGGCGAGCCGCTGGAAAGCTGCTCGTTCAATCCGTTGACGGGCTTTTTCCGCAACGGCTGCTGTGACACGTCGCCGGAAGACGGGGGCAGCCATACCGTCTGCGTCGTGCTGACGGCGGACTTCCTCGCTTTCTCCAAGGCACAGGGCAACGACCTCTCCACCCCGGCCCCGGCCTACGGTTTCCCCGGCCTCAAGCCCGGCGACCGCTGGTGTCTCTGCGCGCCGCGCTGGCAGGAGGCCTTCGAGGCAGGGCAGGCGCCGCGCGTTGCGCTGAAGGCGACGCACGAGGGGGCGCTCGCGGATTGCGCCCTGGCCGATCTCAAGGCCCACGCCGTCGATTTGTCCTAGAGCATGTTCCGAAAAAGTTGTGCGACTTTTTCGATCGGAACGTGCTCCAACATCATGAATTGGCGCGATTTCTTATCGACCGGATGAGTCCATCCGGTCCGAAAGCGCGCTAAAAGCCGGGGGGGTTCACAGGGCGGCTTTTCTTCTTTAGAGCAATTCCTCTAGCCCTTAATTCGCAATTTTTGCCGCCCCGTCCTCTCGGTGGCGGCCTTCCGGCGCGCCCGGACGAGGAGACAAAGCCCACCTATGCCCCGCCGGACGGATATTTCGACCATCATGATCATCGGCGCCGGTCCCATCGTGATCGGCCAGGCCTGCGAATTCGACTATTCCGGCACCCAGGCCTGCAAGGCCCTGCGCGAGGAAGGCTATCGGATCGTCCTCGTCAATTCCAATCCGGCGACGATCATGACCGACCCGGATATGGCCGACCGCACCTATGTCGAGCCGATCACACCCGAGGTCGTCGCCAAGATCATTGCCAAGGAGCGCGATGCCGTGCCCGGCGGCTTCGCGCTGCTGCCGACCATGGGCGGCCAGACGGCGCTTAATTGCGCGCTGTCGCTGACCAAGATGGGGGTGCTCGAAAAATACAATGTCGAGATGATCGGCGCGACCGCCGAGGCCATCGACAAGGCGGAGGATCGCGAACGTTTCCGCGAGGCGATGTCGCGCATCGGCCTTTCGACGCCGCGCTCGCATCAGATCAAGACGCTCTCCCAGGCGCTGGCGATTCTGGACGATATCGGCCTGCCGGCCATCATCCGGCCCTCCTTCACCATGGGCGGCACGGGCGGCGGCATTGCCTACAACAAGCAGGAGTTCATCGAAATCATCGAGCGCGGCATCGACGCCTCGCCGACCAATGAAGTGCTGGTCGAGGAGAGCGTGCTCGGCTGGAAGGAATTCGAGATGGAGGTCGTCCGCGACACAGCGGACAATTGCATCATCATCTGCTCGATCGAGAACATCGATCCGATGGGCATCCACACCGGCGATTCGATCACCGTCGCCCCGGCGCTGACGCTCACCGACAAGGAATATCAGGTGATGCGCGATGCCTCGATCGCGGTGCTGCGCGAGATCGGCGTCGAAACCGGCGGCTCGAACGTGCAGTTCGCCGTCAACCCCGAGAACGGGCGCCTCATCGTCATCGAGATGAACCCGCGCGTCTCGCGCTCCTCGGCCCTCGCGTCCAAGGCGACCGGCTTTCCGATCGCCAAGGTCGCGGCCAAACTGGCGGTCGGCTATACGCTCGATGAGATCGCCAACGACATCACCGGCGGTGCGACGCCGGCCTCCTTCGAGCCGACGATCGATTACATCGTCACCAAGGTGCCGCGCTTCGCCTTCGAGAAATTCCCCGGCGCCGAGCCGTTGCTGACGACGGCGATGAAATCGGTCGGCGAGGCCATGGCGATCGGCCGCACGTTCGCCGAGAGCCTGCAGAAGGCGCTGCGTTCGCTCGAAATCGGCCTCACCGGCCTCGACGAAGTCGAGATCGAGGGGCTCGAACGCGACGACGACAAGAAGGTTCTGCGCGCCGCGCTGGGGCGGCCGACGCCGGATCGCCTGCTCGTCGCCGCGCAGGCGCTGCGGTATGGCATGAGCCTCGATGAAATCCACGAGGCCTGCAAGATCGACCGCTGGTTTCTCGCTCGCATCCAAGAGATCATCGAACTTGAAGCGAAAGTGCGGGCGCGCGGCCTGCCGCAGGATGCCGATAATCTGCGGATGCTGAAGGCGGCGGGCTTTTCCGACACGCGGCTCGCGACGCTCGCGGGCACCGACGAGGCGAGCGTGCGGGCGCTACGGCACGAACACGGCGTGCGGCCCGTCTTCAAGCGGATCGACACCTGCGCGGCGGAATTCGCCTCCCCCACCGCTTACATGTATTCGACCTATGAGACGCCGTTCGCCGGCGTTCCCGCCAGCGAAGCGCTGCCGTCGTCGCGCGAGAAAATCGTCATCCTCGGCGGCGGCCCCAACCGCATAGGCCAGGGCATCGAGTTCGACTATTGCTGCTGTCACGCGAGCTTTGCTTTGCGCGCCGCGGGCTACGAGACGATCATGATCAATTGCAATCCGGAGACGGTGTCGACGGATTACGATACGTCGGACCGACTCTATTTTGAGCCGCTGACCGCCGAGGACGTGCTCGAAATCCTCGACGTCGAGCGCTCGGTCGGGCGGCTGCGCGGCGCCATCGTCCAGTTCGGTGGCCAGACACCGCTGAAGCTTGCCTATGCGTTACAGCAGGCGGAGATCCCGATCCTCGGCACCAGCGTCGATTCGATCGATCTCGCGGAAGACCGCGACCGCTTCAAGCGGCTGCTCGACAAGCTCGGCCTTAAACAGCCGATGAACGGCATCGCCTATTCGGTCGAGCAATCGCGGCTTGTCGCCGCCGACCTCGGCCTGCCGCTTGTCGTGCGGCCCTCCTATGTGCTTGGCGGGCGGGCGATGGCGATCATTCATGACGCCTCGGCCTTCGACGATTACCTGCTGGAGACGCTGCCCGGTCTCGTCCCCTCGGATGTGAAGGCGCGCTATCCCAACGACAAGACGGGGCAGATCAACACTGTTCTTGGCAAGAATCCGCTGCTCTTCGACCGCTATCTTTCGGATGCGGTCGAGATCGATGTCGATGCGCTTTGCGATGGCAAGGATGTTTTCATCTGCGGCATCATGGAGCATATCGAAGAGGCGGGCATCCATTCCGGCGACAGCGCCTGCTCGCTGCCGCCGCATTCGTTGCCGCCCGAGACGATCGCGCGGGTCGAGGATGTGGCGCGCAGACTGGCCCTGGCGCTCGACGTCGGCGGCCTGATGAACGTCCAGCTCGCCCTGAAGGATGGCGAAATCTATGTCCTCGAGGTGAATCCCCGCGCCTCGCGCACCGTGCCCTTCGTCGCCAAGGTGATCGGCATCCCGATCGCCAAGATCGCGGCGCGGCTGATGGCCGGCGAAAGTCTCGCAAGCTTCCATCTGGCGCCGAAGCCGCTCAACCATGTGGGCGTCAAGGAAGCGGTGTTTCCGTTCGCGCGCTTCCCCGGTGTCGACACTGTGCTCGGCCCGGAAATGCGCTCGACCGGCGAGGTCATCGGCCTCGACAAATCCTTCGCCATCGCCTTCGCCAAGAGCCAGCTCGGCGGCGGCACCAAAGTGCCGGTCAGCGGTACGGTCTTCGTGTCGGTCCGCGATGCCGACAAGCCGCGCATCGTCCCGGCGGTCAGGCAATTGCTCGGACTCGGGTTCACCTTCTGCGCGACGGGCGGCACGGCCCGCTTTCTCGAAAGCCAGGGCATCCCGATGCAGAAGGTCAACAAAGTGTCGGAGGGCCGCCCGCATATCGTCGATACGATCAAGAACGGCGGCGTCCAGCTCGTCTTCAATACGACCGAGGGCGCGCAGGCTTTGGCCGATTCGCGCTCGCTCCGGCGTGCGGCCCTGCTGCATAAGGTGCCTTATTATACGACGCTTGCCGGGGCGATTGCCGCCACGCAGGCGATCGCCGGCTATAAGGCCGGCGACCTGGAGGTGAGGGCGCTGCAGGATTATTTCGCCGACAGCAGCGAATAAATTAAGTAAGCACCTGAATAAAATAGCGTTTTTGGCAGAAATTCTTCACGGCCGGCGGCCGTGCGAGGCGGGCGCGACATTCGGGCACAGGCCCGGCGGCGGCGTCGGGCCTCCGGATTTACAATTGCAACCTTCGCTTTTCGCGGAAAGAATAGGCTGGAACATCTGATCCGGCCGCTGCCCCTCGATAGGAGCGCGCGGCACAAGATCCTGTTTCGGGAATCGTAGAACAGCGGGCGCGCCTGGTGCGCTCCGCCGAGGTTGCTATCCGCCGCGCTTCAGCCGCGCGGCCAGAATATCGAATTTCAACGAACGCCGGCGAGCGCCGGCCTGGAGAGAGATCGAGAGAATGGAAAGGATTCCGATGACCGGGCAGGGCTATACGGCTTTGTCGGAGGAGTTGAAGCATCGCCAGCAGGTGGAGCGCCCGCGCATCATCCAGGCGATTGCCGAGGCGCGTTCGCATGGCGACCTGTCGGAAAATGCCGAATATCATGCCGCCAAGGAGGCGCAATCGCTGAACGAAGGGCGCGTCGCCGAGCTTGAGGACAAGCTTTCGCGCGCCGAAGTCATCGATGTCTCGAAGCTTTCCGGCAATACGGTCAAGTTTGGCGCGACGGTCACGCTCGTCGATGAGGATACGGAAGAGAAGAAGGTCTACCAGATCGTCGGCGAGAGCGAGGCCGATGTGAAATCCGGCCGCGTCTCGATCACCTCACCGACCGCGCGCGCGCTGATCGGCAAGAAGGAAGGTGATTCCGTCGAGGTCAACACGCCCGGCGGCGGCAAGAGCTACGAAGTCTTGAAGGTGGCCTTTCGGTAAGCAAGCATCAGGCGGCGGATATTTCCTCGCTGGCCGCCCCGATACCGCGCAGGCGCAGCGCGTCGCGCGCCGGCGGCGCGCCGAACATGCGGGCATATTCGCGGCTGAACTGCGAGGCGCTCTCGTAGCCGACCGCATAGGCCGCGCGGGTCGCGTCGGGGTTGGCGATCATCAATTGGCGGGCCTGCTGCAGCCGCAGCGTCTTCTGATATTGCAGCGGGCTCATCGTCGTCGCCGCCTTGAAATGGCGATGGAATGAGGCCGTGCTCATTCCCGCCAGGCTGGCGAGCGATTCGATCTGCAGGGATGCGTTGTAATTTTCCCTGATCCAGCCGATGGCCTTGCGGATCTGCGAGAGCCGGCTGTCGGTCGTCACGATCTGGCGCAGCACATAGCCCTGCGGGCCTTGCAGAAGCCGATACAGAATCTCCCGCTCGCAAAGCGGCGCGAGGACGGCGATATCCTGCGGCGCTTCGATCAGACGCAAGAGCCGCAGCCAGGCATCGAGGAAGGGCGCCGTGACGGGGCTCACCGCGAAACCGGCGCCAGCCGTCTCGCGGCCGCCGGGCACGTCGGGAATCAGCGCGGCGAGGCTTTGCCAGTCGAGCGTGAGGGAGAGGCCGAGATAGGGCTGTGCGGCGCTCGCCTCGATGATCCGTCCCGTGACCGGCAATTCGACCGTGGCGATGAAATAGTTCGCCGGGTCGTAACGCAGTACCTGATCGCCGATCATGATCTGTTTCGCGCCTTGCAGGACGAGACAGAGTTTCGGCTCGAAGAGGCCCGCCGAGATTTCCGTCGGCGCGCATCCTCTATGGATCGCGACCCGCGGGATTGGCGTCTCCTGATGCCGGCCTCCGGCATGGCGCGCGGCCAGGGCGCGCAAAAGCTCTAGTTCTTCAGCCATGAAGCTGACATTGGCGCAGCGGCCGGGAAGGGCAAGGCATTTCCGGCCCCAAGCGCAATCTTTTGAGAGGATTAGGCAAGAGATCGACGCAATCGCGAGCGCGGATCAATCTGCGGTCCTCCAGATAGAGCGTGAACCGACAACCAATTCATGAGGGAAATGAGCATGAGCAAGCAATTTGGCGCCGAATCCACGACCGACGAGGTGCTCGCGGGTGTCGATCTGCGTGGCAAACGCATCCTCGTCACCGGCGTCTCGGCCGGCCTCGGCACCGAGACGGCGCGCGCATTGGCGGCGCACGGCGCGGAAGTCGTCGGTGCCGCGCGCGATCTCGACAAGGCGCGCGCCGCGACGCAGGAGGTCCGCGCGCAAGCCAAAGCCGCCGGCGGCGGGCTCGAATTGATCGAACTCGACCTCGCCTCGCTCGCCGATGTCCGGGCCGCGGCCGATGCGCTGGTGGCCGATGGCCGCACATTCGATCTCGTCATCGCGAATGCCGGGGTCATGGCCTGCCCCAAGAGCTTCACCAAGGACGGGTTCGAGATGCAGTTCGGCACCAATCATCTAGGCCATTTCGTCTTCGTCAACCGCATCGTCTCGTTGTTCAAACCGGGCTCGCGGCTGGTGAACCTGTCGTCAGCCGGGCATCGCTACAGTGACGTCAATCTCGACGATCCGAATTTCGAGCATACGGAATATACGGAATTCGGCGCCTATGGCCGCTCGAAGACGGCAAATATTCTGTTCGCCGTCGAATTCGATCGGCGCCACAAGGCCGCGGGCATCCGCGCGACGGCGGTTCATCCGGGCGGCATCCAGACCGAGCTCGGCCGCCATCTGGCGCCGGGCGCTCTTGAGCAAATGCTCGAGAGAATCAATGCCGAGCGCCCGGCCGGCGCACCGCCGTTCAAGTTCAAGTCCATTCCGCAAGGCGCCGCGACCACCGTCTGGGCGGGCGTTGTTGCGCCAGCCGAGGAGGTTGGCGGTCTTTATTGCGAAGACTGCCATGTCGCCGAACTGGTCGACGGCGCTTCGCTGATGAGCCGCGGCGTGCGTCCCTATGCGCTCGATCCCGCGCACGCCAAGGCGCTCTGGGCCAAGAGCGAGGAAATGGTGGGCGAGAAATTCTGATCGCCAACATCATCGCAAGGCGCGGTGCGGCGAAGCAATCCGGGCGTTGTCCTGGATTGCTTCGCGGAGTTTATCATTGGGCCGGCCAAAGGCCGGACCCGATGGCGCGCAATGACCGGTTTAGCTCGGCGAAGGCGCCTGCGGTCCGCCAAGCGGCGTGACGCGCAGCGTCGTGAGCCGGTTGCGGATCTTGCGCAGCACTTCGAAGCGGAAATTGTGGAAGGTGAAGACCTGTCCCACTTCGGGGATGGCGCGGGCCTCGTGGATAACGAGGCCGGCGATCGTCGTCGCCTCCTCGTCCGGCAATTGCCAGCCGAGGACGCGGTTGAGATCGCGGATCGGCACGGAGCCCTCGACGGTGACGGAGCCGTCGGGATTCTGCCGCACGCCGAGCGCGACCGGGTCGTGCTCATCGGCAATGTCGCCGACGATTTCTTCGAGAATATCCTCGAGCGTGACGAGGCCGAGAACGACGCCATATTCATCGACGACGAGCGCGAAGTGAATCTTGCGCTTCAGAAAGGCCTGAAGCTGGTCCTGCAGGCTCGTCGTGTTGGGCACATACCAGGCATCAAGCGCGACATCCTCGATCTTCACATGCGAGATGTCGCCGCCTGAATCCTCGATCGCGCGCAGCAGATCCTTGGCGTGCAGAACGCCGATGATGTTGTCGGGCTCGCCGCGCCAGATGGGCACCCGCGAATAGGGCGAGCCGACCACCGCATGGAGAAACTCGTGCGGCGTCAGATCGGCGTCGATCGTGTACATTTTTGTCCGGTGTACCATCGCGTCCTCGACGGTGAGTTCGCGGAGATCAAGCAGCCCGCCGAACATATCGCGTTCGGTGCGCTGCACGCCGCCTTCCCGGTGCATAAGATCCACGGTGCTCTTCAGTTCCTCGTGGCCGGACAGAAGCGCGTGGTGGACCTTGGTGTCGATGCCGACAAGCTTAAGCAGACCCTGGATGAGGGTTTCGATGGCGGCGAGAATCGGTCCGAAAATGGCGACGAAGAAGCCGATAGCCGGCGCGACGGTGAGCGAGAACCTGTCGGGGTAATTGATCGCCAGGGTCTTCGGCAGGATTTCCGCGAAGACGAGCAGGAGCAGCGTCATCAGGCCGGTGGCATAGATCACGCCGCGATAGCCGAAGATGGCTTCGAGCACGCTGGTCAGAAACGCCGAGGAGCCGATGCTGACAAGCGTATTGCCGAGCAGGATCGCGCCGATCAGCCGGTCCCGCTTGGCGAGCAGGTGGTTGACCCGCAGGGCGTTACGGTCGCCGCCCTTTTCGAGCGCGTGCATGCGGGCGCGCGAGGCGGCCGTCAGCGCCGTCTCCGAGCCGTTGAAGAAGGCCGCCATGAAAATACAGAAGATGACGATGCCGGCGGCAATCCAGAGATTGAGCGTCACTCCGTCGGCGTGAGCGCCGTGCATGATTGAGATTCCCGTCTTACGGCGCGTTGAGTTCGGTCGCGAGGAAGGCGCGCACATCCGCCGCTGCGACATCGCGAGCGATGAAGCTTCGGCCGATGCCATGCGCCAGGATGAAAGTCAGCACCCCGCGTTGCACTTTCTTGTCCTGGAACATGGCTTCGAGGATCGTCGATTCATCCGCATTCCAGTCCGGAATATCGCGGATCGCGGTTGGCAGGCCGACCGTGCGCAGATGAGCGACGACACGCTCCGCCTCGGCCGCGCCGACAAGGCCGCGCGCGGCGGAGAAGCGGAAGGCGCAGGCGAGGCCAATCGCCACGGCCTCGCCGTGAACCAGCCGGCGATTGTCGTAATGGACGATGTGCTCGAACGCATGAGCGAAGGTATGGCCGAGGTTGAGTAGCGCTCGCTCGCCCGCCTCGTGCTCGTCCGCGATCACTATCGCCGCCTTGGCGGCACAGCTTTTGGCGATGGCATGCACCTGGTCCGGGCCGCCGGCGAAGACGCCGCGCCAGTGGGTTTCGAGCCATTCGAAGAAGGCGCGGTCGTTGATGAGGCCGTATTTGACGACCTCGGCATAGCCGGCGCGAAATTCGCGTAAGGGCAGTGTCTTCAGCACTTGCGTATCGATGAGAACGAGGCGCGGCTGATGAAAGGCGCCGATGAGATTCTTGCCGTGCGTCGAATTGATTCCGGTCTTGCCGCCGACCGAGGAATCGACCTGCGCCAGAAGCGAGGTCGGAACCTGAATGAAACGCATGCCTCGCCGCACGCTCGCCGCGGCAAAGCCGGCGAGGTCGCCGACCACGCCGCCGCCGAGCGCGACAACGAGATCGCCGCGCTCGAAACGACCGGCGATGATCGCGTCGCAGACTTTCTCGAATGTGGCATAGGATTTCGATTCTTCGCCGGGCGCGACGACGATGCTCTCATGCCGGATACCGGCCGCCGTCAAAGCGGCTTCGACCGCCGGCAGATGCGCGCGCGCGACATTCTCGTCGGTGACGATGGCCAGCGCCGCGCCGGGTGCGAGCCGCGCGGCATGGGCGTCGATCTGCGGCAGGATCGCCTCGCCGATCAATATGTCGTAGCTGCGCCGGCCGAGCGCGACATTGACCTTTTCGAAGATGGCCGGCTTTTCCCGCACGTCATTCACACCCGCGTCCTCCGCACTTTCAGTGCCCAGATAGCTTTGCAATGTGGCGAGCAAATCCTCGACAACGGCATCATGCGGCCCCTCCTGCGAGATGATGGCGATGTCGGCCTCGGCATAGATCGGATAGCGCTCTTCCATCAACGTCTTCAGCACGCCCTCGGGGTCCGCGCTATGCAGGAGTGGGCGGTGGCCACGCTTGCGCACGCGCCGCCAAAGCACGTCGAGATCGGCTTTGAGCCAGATGGAAATGCCGTTCTCCTTGATCCGCGCGCGCGTGTCCTCGCTCATGAAGGCGCCGCCGCCCGTCGCGATCACGCGCGGGCCGCCGGTCAGAAGCCGTGCCATGACGCGGCGTTCGCCGTCGCGGAAATAAGGCTCGCCGTAACGGGCGAAAATCTCCGGGATCGGCATGTCGGCGGCGCGTTCCACCTCGGTATCGGAATCGACGAATTCGAGCCCAAGACTTTGTGCCAGCCGCCGCCCGATCGCCGATTTGCCCGAGCCCATCAGCCCGACGAGCACGACGGAGCGATGTCCCAAAGCCGCGGCGAGCGCTGCGGCCTCCGCAGTTAGCGGTGCGCTCTGGCCTTCCTCGCCGATGGATTTTATCGCGCCGGTCATTTCCTTGCTGTATCACGGCGGAAAGGCAGTTTTAAGCGGGTGTTCCCCGGTGCCGACCGGGCGGCAATATTTTAGCGCCTATTTTGATCTTAATATCGGTAAATTCAGCGATTCGCCTGGGAGTTCGGGGTTGCCCAGCCTGTTCCGGTTCATCTTCACCATCGCCGTGCTGGCGGGGCTCGTTTACCTCGGCATGCTGGCTCTGGTGACGTTTGTGACGCCCGAACCCCACGAAATCGTCCAGACCCTGCCCGCTTCGCGGCTCAACAAATAGGGCGGCATGGCAAGAGAGCGCGGCATCGCAGCCTTTCTGGAGATGCTGGCCGCCGAGCGCGGCGCTGCCGCCAACACGCTCGAAGCCTATCGCCGCGACCTCGCCGATTATCACGGGAGCCTCGCCCGCGCCGGCAAGAGCCTGCAAAATGCCGCGACGGATGACATCAAGGCCTATCTGCGGGGGCTGAAGAGCCGTGGCTTCGCCCCGTCCTCCAGCGCCCGGCGGCTTTCGGCGATCCGGCAGTTGCATCGTTTCCTCTATGCCGAGGGTCTGCGCGGCGATGATCCCGCCGCGATTCTGGAGGGGCCGCGACGCGCGCCGAGCCTGCCCAAAATCCTGTCCGTCGAGGAGGTCGAGCGCTTGCTCGCCACCGCCCATGCCGCCGCGGCCGATGCGCCGGAAAAGTCCGCCGAGCGGCTCGACGCGCTGCGCACCGTCTGTCTGCTCGAATTGCTCTATGCGACGGGGCTGCGCGTTTCGGAGCTGGTGGCGCTGCCGAAGACGGCGGGCAAGGGCGCCGAGCCGCTGATCTACGTGCGCGGCAAAGGCGGGCGCGAGCGGCTCGTGCCCCTTTCCGAGCCGGCGCGCCGGGCCATCGCCGCCTATCGCGCGCTTCTGGAGACGCGGGGCGGCGCCGCCGGCCCCTGGCTTTTCCCCGCCGCGGCCGCTAGCGGCCATCTGAGCCGGCAGGTTTTTGCCCGTGATCTCAAGACCATAGCCGCGCGAGCCGGCATCACCACGGCGCGCGTCAGCCCGCATGTGCTGCGCCATGCCTTCGCCAGCCACCTTTTGCAGAACGGCGCCGATCTGCGCGTCGTGCAGGAATTGCTCGGCCACGCCGATATTTCGACGACGCAGATCTATACCCACGTGCTCGACGCGCGGATGAAGGCGATGGTGCGCGATCTGCACCCGCTGAACGAGGTTTAGGCTGCTGTCACGCCTGTCCAGGCGTCAAGGAAGGCGTCGGACCAGCGCGCGACCGCCATATCATGCTGAAACCAGCCTTGAAGATGCTGCTCGCGCGGGCAGGCGCCGGGCTGTTCGAGGCGGCCGCCGTTGCGCCCCATCCAGCAGCACATCATGGTGAAGGTGACCTCGGGATGGAATTGCAGCCCGTAGGCGCGGGTGCCGTAGCGGAAAGCCTGTGCCTCGAAATCCTGCCCCGAGGCGAGAAGAGCCGCCCCGGCCGGCAGTTCGAAGCCCTCGCCATGCCATTGATAGACGTGGTCGGGGAACGGGCAGTCGCAGACGTTATGGCCATCGGCGGTCGGCTGGATCGGATAATAGCCGACTTCGACCTTGCCCTCGGGATGGGCGTAGACGCGGTGGCCGAGGTGGCGGGCGAGCATCTGGGCACCGAGACAGATACCGAGAAAGGGCTTGTCCTCGGACAGCGGCACGTCGATCCAGTCGATCTCGCGCCGCAGCCAGTCATGCTCGTCATTGGCGCTCATCGGGCCGCCGAACATGATTGCACCGGTATAGTCGCGGAGCGTTTCAGGCAGCGGATCGCCGAATCGCGGGCGGCGGATGTCGAGTTCGTAGCCCCGCCCATTCAGCAGGCAGCCGAAGCGGCCGGGAGAGGAGCGTTCCTGATGCAGGACGATAAGAATCTTGCCGGAGGCCTGCTGATTCGTCGCCATAGCCAATACTATCTGCCGAGACGTTTCATTTCTCGGTGAAATGGTCGGCAAGACTAAGGCAGGAAGACAAGGCAAGAAACTAAGACAGGCTTCCCTTCGCCGCTGCCGGCGCCCAGGGGCCAGCAAATCCTGTGCCCGCCGCGATGCCGTCGGCGACCTGCTGGCGCAGCCGCAGCCGGTCCGGGCGGGAAACGCCGAGGAGATCGGCGATACGGGCGACGATGCTTTCCTCGACTTCGGTCACCGTCCCGTCGGCGAAGGCGATCTCCCACATCATGGCGATGATCTTCTGCCGGCCGTCCTGATCGAGCGCTTTCGTGAGCGCATGAGTGAAATGGTAGAAATCGACGGCCTGACGGTCCTGCACCTCGCCGAGTTCAATGAGGCGGGTCGTCGTGTCGGCGTCGAGGCCGAATCGCGTCTCGATAATGTCGCGGAGCCGGCGCTGCTCGTCGGCGGAAAAATTGCCGTCGGCGCTGGCGAGATGGACCAACAGGGCGACCGCCGCGAGCCGGAAATCATCCGGCGAAAAGCTGCGGGCCTCCGATGCGCCGGTCAGTTCGGCGACGAAATTTCTGATTTGATCGAACATCGCTTTCCCTTGGATCAGCGCAAAGGCAGGCAGGTCCAGTCGCCCTTGATCTCATGATAGAGGCGGCGCTCGGCGTGCTGCCAGTGCAGGCATTCGCGCCGCGAGGGAAAGCAGAGCTTGTCATCGTGCCAGTCGACGAAAGCCGACGGCGAATTCGGCGCATAGCGGGCGATGCCACCGGAAAAATGCCCGTACCAGACGGAGGGCCAGGACAGCAGCCGGGCGTCGCAGGCGACGCCATCGCCGAAGATCGGCGGGCGGCCGATGTCGGTGCCCGCGGCCTGCGCGCCACCGGCGCCGAAGGCGAGAAACAGAAAGGCGAAGATGAAAGCGCGGGGCATGGGATCGTTCCGGGAGGACAACCGGCAAAACTATAATCGCCCGGCGCTGGCTTGATAAGTCCCGCGTCGGCGCAAAAGACGGGGCTCGAAGATCGGCGTGTCTAATTGCGGATCGATTCGTTGCTGATCGCCGTGCGCATGAAATAATACAGCAGCACGACGCCGCAGAGGGCAAACAGCCCTTCGACGATCCGGCTTACAAGCGGCGAAAACTGCAACAGGCCGCCGAGCGCCCAGCCCGCCGCCCAGGAGGCGCCAACCATCTCCGTGCCGACAAGAATGCCGACAGCGATCAAGGTCGAGACATGCAGCCAATTGATGGAGCCACGTTCGGGCAAGGCCAAGTTCCACTCGCTGACGCCGCATTACGCGGCCCGTGGAAGGCGGCAATAAACCATCGTCTGGCGCGGGGCAAGTTCTTGCGAGCAGGCGCGCTAAAACACGGCGAGCACGTCGAAAAAGTCGAAACTTTTTCGAACAGGCTCAGGCGCTTGCTGCTCTCATCCCCCGCAGGGCTTTCGAGCCCCTAGTGCTCGGTCTTAATGCTCGATCTTGGGCGACTTGGGACCGCCATGCGAGGCATGGCCGCCCTTACGGCCGGCTTCCGACGCGAGCTGATGATTTTGCGAGAAGCTGCGTTTGGCCGGACTCACGCTCTGGCCGCCCTTGCGGCCGGCCTGCGCGGCGAGCGCCGGGTTTTGTGAGAAGCTGCGCTTTTCATGGGGCACGCTTTCGCCGCCCTTGCGTGCGATGGCGCGCTGCTTTTCCGGATCCATCGAAGCGAAACCGCGCGTCGACGTTCTGGTGGGCAGATCTGTCGTATTTGTCATGCACTTCCCTCGCTAGAAAGCTGGTTGGAAGGCAAACGCACCGTCGTGACGAAGGTTCCCGCCTGCCGATTCACATTGCGTGATGTGGCACTTTTGCCGATCCGGCGTGGCGATTGGTTCAAACCAAATGCCGGCATTAGCGTTAAATCCAGCATAATTGACTGATGTCAGAGAATTTTGCGGACGGCGCGCTATGTATGGCGCATGTGAACAAAGGGAGAGAGTCATGGCAGACCTTAAATCCGTCGAGGCGCAGGTGAGTTCAGACCTCGCCGCCGATCTTGCCGCCCTGCGCGATGATATATCGCAGCTTTCCACGTCGGTGCTGGAACTGGTGCAGCAACAGGCGGCCGCCGCCAAAACCCAGGTTTTCGGCGCCGTCGATGACGCGCGGCAAAAATTTGCGGATCAGTCCGCCGACGCGCGCGACCGCATAGGCGCGCTGACGTCCGATCTCGAAAACACCATTGAGCGCAATCCGTTTGCGGCGATCTTCGCCGGTGCGCTCGCCGGATTTTTGATCGGAATTCTGGTGCGCCCCGGCAAATGAACGAATTTCTGGCACGTCAGGCGCGCGAAATCTCGGCGCTGCTCGAAAGGGCCGCCGGCCGTGTGATCGTCAACATCGTTCTGGCGGTGTTGGCGATCATCGCGATCTTCGCCGGTCTCGCCTTTCTGACGGTCGCGCTCTACCTCAAGGTGGCGGCGCTGGCCGGGCCGTTCTATGCCGCGCTGGCGGTCGGCGGCGCATTTATCCTGTTCGCGCTCATCGCTTTGCTCATCTTGCGGCTGAGGCGTCTCTCGGGGCCTCCCGCGCCCAAGCCGAAACCGGTCGAGGCGGACCCTACACAGATTGAAGCGAAGGCGGCCGAGCGGCGCGCCGCTTTGTCCGCCAATATCGACGAGACGGTCGCGCCGATCCTCAGCGCCTTGCATGAGGCGAATATGCAGCCGGCGGAACTGGCGTTGCGCGTCGGCGTCGAACTCAGCAAGCAGACGGGACCCTTCGGCCTCATCGCCCTGGCGGTGACCGCGGGCTTCGTCGTTGCCCGCAGCATTTCCGGCAAGAAGGGCTGAGGGGCTCAGACCAAAGCAGCTTTTTGATCCGGCGGCGCCTTGCGATAGGATCTGCGATCAAAGAAGAGCGCCTGGCTGATCACGGCTTTCAAACTGTCGATGCCGAACGGCTTGGTGATGAGAAAAGCCGGTTCCGGCGGCGTGCCGGTCAGGAACCGCTCCGGATAGGCGGTGATGAAAATCACCGGCAACTCGAAGTTGCTGAGAATCTGGTTCACGGCGTCGAGGCCGGAGCTGCCGTCCGCGAGCTGGATGTCGGCGAGAATCAGGCCCGGGGGACCGGATTTCGCCGCCGCGATGGCCTCGTCGCGGGTACGGGCGATGGCGACGACACGATGGCCGAGCTCTTCCACCAGCATCTGAATATCGATGGCGATCAGCGGCTCGTCTTCGATGATCAGCACATCGGTGCGGATCTGCTTGGAAATCTCCTTGCCGGCTCGATCGATGAGGCCGGCGGCCGCTTCGCTCGAACAGTCGAGGATGTGGGCGACCTCCTCGACATTGAAATTTTCGAGCGCGCTGAGGAGGAAGGCGATGCGCGGCTCGGTCGGAATCGCCTCGAGATTGCGCTGTGCGCCTTTTTCGTCGGCGGAAAACGGTGCTTCATCGACGTAGCCATTGATGGGGGTCGATTCCCAGACCTTGAGGAAGAGCCGATAGAGGTCAACGCGCAGATCCGCTGTGTCCTCCAGAGTGCCGGGTTCAGCAACGAGGGTTTCCAAAGTTGCCAGAACATAGGCGTCGCCGCCCGCCTGCGTTCCCGTCAGCGCGCGGGAAAAGCGACGTAAGTAGGGAACATGCGCGGAAATGGCGTTCGAGACGGACATCTTTCCTCCTTAAGCACTGACGAGCTCAGGCTAGAATCTAATGTCTCAGGAGAAATTTGGTTCCAATTGAAAGGAACCTTCGCCAAAACATTACGTTATGCATCGGCGGGCGCAAGCCTGCCCAAAACTGGCTTTACAGGTAAGACGTCGCCAGCAGAAATGCATTAGCCAGTGGCGAAAGTTTGAAATTGCAACCGGGTTGTCCGCGTGGGGGCGGGACGGTCCACTGATTTGGCCGAGTTGGCACGATGGATCAGGACGAGAACCTCTACAGGGGCGCACCAGTGACAAAACCCATTGAAATCAAAACGAAAAATACAGATGCATCGACCTCGGGCCGAATTGAGAAGCTGCGTGCCAAAACGAAGGACACCAACGGTGATGCTCAATTTTCCGCCGATATCAGCGTCTTGCCCGTAGGCCGCAAGGCCAAGGGTCCGCCCAATCCCGAAATGGTCGACCTCATCGGCCACCGCTTGGCGTCCATATACAATTCGGTCGCCTCCCAGCCGGTGCCCGAGCGCTTCCTCGATCTTCTGGCGCAACTCGAAGCGGGCGAGCATGAGGCCCAAGCCGGAAAGCCGGCGAAGAAGGAGCGCAAGTGACAGGAATGCCGAGCGAAAGCGCCGGCCACAAGCCGGTTAGCGCGCAGGTCAAGGCGGAGCTGATTTCCGTCATTCCGAATCTGCGGGCCTTTGCGGTTTCTCTATGCGGCAATCCGGACCGGGCGGACGACCTCGTTCAAGAGACGCTCGTCAAGGCGTGGGGAAATCTCGATTCCTTCGTCGAGGGCACCAACCTGCCGGCCTGGCTCTTCACCATCCTGCGGAATTTCTATTATTCCGAATATCGCAAGCGCCGCCGCGAGGTTCCCGATCCCGATGGCGCGATGGCGATCAGACTTGCCACCGCGCCGGCGCAGAACGGCCATATGGACCTCTGCGATCTCCACGACGCCTTGCAGCAATTGCCGAACGACCAGCGCGAGGCGCTAATCCTTATCGGCGTCTCGGGGCTTGCCTATGAAGAAGCGGCGGAGATTTGCGGCTGTGCCGTTGGCACGATGAAGAGCCGCGTCAACCGGGCGCGTAACCGGCTCGCCAACCTCCTGTCGATCCATTCGACGAGCGAATTCGGCCATTCGGAGAATTGGCAGGCCACCGATCCCGCGACCGCCGGCCATCAATTGCCGAAGACCGGTAGCGATTAACCCGCAGGCTTGACGAAGGCCCGCAGGCTGACGCCAGCCGCGGCAAGTTCTTTTCGCACCATAGCAGCGATCGCGACGGCGCCTGGCGTATCGCCATGCACGCAGATCGAATCAATCTGCGTCGGCAGTCGCTTGCCGGATGTGGCGATCACCGCGCTTTCTTCCACCATGTCCAATACCCGCTTGGCGATGACCTGCGGATCATGCAGCACGGCGCCGTCCTGCCCGCGCGGCAGAAGCTGACCATCGTCGCTATAGCCACGATCAGCGAATATTTCGCGCGCGACAGCGAGGTCCGCCGTCGCGCCCGCACGCTCGAGTTCCGTGCCGGCAATGGCGAGAAAGACAAGCTGCGGATCGACGATCCTGGTTGCGCGCGCGATCGCCTCCGCGATCTCGCGCTCCTCGGCGGCGATATTGCTCAGGGCGCCGTGCGGTTTCACATGCGTGATCTTGTGGCCCGCATAGGCGGCGAGCGCTTGCGCCGCGCCGATCTGATAGGCAACGAGCCGCTCGATTTCCGCCGCCGAAAACGGCAGCCGCCGCCGGCCGAAACCCCAAAGGTCGGGAAAGCCCGGATGCGCGCCGACAGCGACGCCCTTTTTCTTCGCCAGCCCGAAAGTGCGGGCCATCACCTCGGGGTCGCCGCCGTGGAAGCCGCAGGCCACATTGGCGCTGGTGACGATCTCCAGCATGGCGGCGTCGTCGCCCATCACATAGGCACCGTAGCTCTCGCCGCAATCGCAATTCAGGTCGATGCTTCGCATGCGCGCATGAATGCACGCCCGCAGCGGCGGAACAAGCGGCCCGGCGCGCTCGACTTTTATGGCTCTAGCGCCGGGTGAGTTCCTTGCGCCGACGGTCGATCAGCATATTGGCGATCTTCATCCGCGCCGTTGCCTGCTCGGCAAGCCGGGGATGCAGCATCAGATCGGGATGGTTGCGGCGCGCGAAGGCACGGCGGATGCGCGCGAGGTCGTCGAGAGTTCGTGCCGACTCGAGTTCGAGTTCCGCGATGATGCGCTCTTCATCGTTCAGCGAGAGGAGAAGCGGCGGCTCTTCTTCTCCGGTTTCGTGATAGGCGGTGCGCGGGTCTTGCGGATCGCCGGCAATATCTTCAGCCGCTGCGACGAAGACGCGGAACAGCCAGTCCGGGCTCGATGCCGCCGGTGCCGCCTCGCCGAGATCGTCCGCCGCGTGCGGATCGAGCGCCAGGTCTTCGAGAATATCGCTGAAGGACGGCTGCCGGATCGGCTGCATGAGGCTCCTTGGGCATTCGCTGGCGCCGAAAGGAGCGCGGCGCATTGAATGCCGAGGTCGCTTAAGAACCGATTAACCTTAAAAGGGCGGCGATGGCCGTAACGGGACATAAAAGGTTCTCCGCCATAAGACGCGCAGGCCCTTGCCGGGCTTGAGCGCTGGAGCCCTTGTGTCGAGCACCGATACGACGACCGGATTTGCCACGGCGCAGCATTCACGCGGCCGCACACAGCGGCCGCTTCCCGCATGGCTGTTGATAGCCATCTGTTCGGGCCTCAGCGCGGTGGTTTCCGCCGCCAGCATTTCGAGCGTGTGGCGGAAGAGCACGTTCTTCGACTCCGACGATGCGATGCAGCTCGTCGAGGTGCGGGCACTTCTCAACGGCCAGAACTGGTTTGATCTCACCGCCGCCCGGCTCGATCCGCCGCAAGGCGTCTTCATGCATTGGTCGCGGTTGATCGACGCGCCACTCGCGCTTCTGATCCGGTTTTTCGAACTCTTCATGTCCGCCGGCGATGCCGAGCGGGCGACGCGCATCGTTTTTCCGCTGCTCCTGCTGACTTTGCTCTATGCCGGGGTTGCGCATTTGGCGCGCCGGCTTATCGGCGTCGAGGGCATCCTCCCCGCGCTCATCCTGGTGCTGCTCAGCGGCGCGGTCTTCGGCCAATTCCAGCCCGGCCGCATCACCCATTCGGCGGCGCAGGTCGTGCTGCTCGTTTTCATGGTCGGCAGTTTTGTCGATGCGCTCGATCAGGCCCTCGCCCGCCGCGCTGCGGTCGCGGGCGCGCTCGCCGCCGGTTCGCTCGCGATCAGCCTCGAGAATCTTCCGTTCGTCGTCGTCTTAATGGCAGCCGCTGTCCTGCTGTGGATCGGCCTTGGCGATGGCTTGCGCAAACAGATGATCGCCTTCGGTCTCGGGCTGGGCGTGACTCTGCCCATCGTCTTCTTCGCGACGATCGGCAACGCGCATTGGTCCGATGACAGTTGTGACGCCTTCTCGCGCACCTATCTTGTGCCCGGCCTTGCCGGCGCTGCCGTGCTGGTGCTGCTCGGCCTTGTATCGCCCCGGCTACCGCGATGGCCGCTAAGGCTCGCGGGTGCGGCGCTGGCGGGGGGCGCCGTGCTCGCCGCCGCCGCCGCGATCCGGCCGGGCTGTTTCGTCGATCCCTATAGCGGCATCGACCCGCTGCTGCGTGACATCTGGCTCAAGCATGTCGAAGAGGCGCTCCCGCTTGCGCGCTTTGCGCTTCTGCGGCCGATTCCGGCTCTGACGCTCTCCATGCCGATCATCCTGGGCGTGGCGGCAACCCTTGTCGCCGTCTGGCGCACGCATGGGCTCGCGCGTCTGCGTTGGGGCGTCGTCGCGGCGATGGCGAGCGCCGGTCTGCTGCTGAGCTTCTGGCAAATCCGCATGATAGCTTTCGCAACGCCGCTCGCGCTGCTGGGCGGCGCCTGGGGGATCGTGCGGCTAAAAGATTATTCGAAGACGACGCGATGGCGCGAGGCAGCTTCACTCGCCTTTCTGCTCGTGTTGCCGTTCTCCTCGATCGGCTGGGCGCTTGCCACGCCGGCTTTGGGCGCCAAAACGGCGGATAGGCGCGACGCCTGTCTGGCAACATCGGCCTTCGCCGATCTGGCGCGGCTTCCGCCGGGGCTCGTCGCCGGGCCGATCGATGCTGGTTCACACATTCTCGCGCTCACGCCGCACTCGGTGCTTGCGGCGCCTTATCATCGCGACAATCACGGCAATCGCATCGTGCTCGACGCGCTTCTCGCCAGGCCTTCGCGCGCGCACGACATTCTATCGAGCGCGAAGGTCACCTATGTCGTGCAATGCGCGGGGCTTGGCGAATTTGCAGGGCTTGCAAAGCGCGCGCCCGATTCGCTCGCCGCGCAGATCGTCGCCGGAACATTGCCGGCGTGGCTCGCACCATTGTCACACGGCGGCGCGTATCAAGTCTTTGTGATGAAGCCGTAGGCGGACTTTTAGCGGCCGAATGCCGCCGACCGTGAAAGATACGCTGCTCCAGCATATTGAAAGACGTTCTTTGCGAAATGTACTTTGCGAAATTTTCGAGAAATCAGCAGCGGTCCGCACCGCAGGACAAGATTGCCAAAGCTTAATTTGAAGGCACCAGCCGGTGGGCCTAGCTCTGCCCAATCGATTTCGAGTCGATGGGGAGATTGATCATGAAATCGCGCTTACCACTCGTTCTCGCACTTGCCGGCGTTGTCGGTGCGGGCCTCACGTCCATGGCGATTAACGCCAGCGCCGATCCGGTCGACGTAGCGCCTGCCGAGCACGCAATGCCGGAATCTTCGGATAACACCAAACTCACAGATGCCGATCGTGCGGCCTTCCTCGAAGCACGGATCGCTGCGCTTCATGCAGGGCTCACGCTGACACCGGAGCAGGAGAAGCTTTGGCCACCCTTCGAAAGCGCTTTGCGCGACACGCACAAGGTCATCGCTGCGCAACGCGCTGAGCGGCGCAACGAGCCTCGCCCTGCTGATCCGGTCGCGTGGCTACAGCGGATCGGAACGAATACGGTCGCGCGCGGCGAAGCCCTGAAAAAGCTCGCCGATGCAGCAGCGCCGCTTTATGCCGCGCTCAACGATGATCAAAAACATCGCCTGCCGTTCCTTCTGCATGCGGGGCGTTTTCATTTCATGTGCGGTCACATGTTCAACTGGCATGACGCGGTCGATCACGATGACCGCGATGGCGATTGGCATGAGGAGGACGAGCATCATCACGGAATGGAGATGGACCATGACCAGGATAGCGATGGTCCCGATAATGAAGACCACTGATTGAAATACGACCCCGTCTCCTCGCGTCAGAAGGGGATGCGGGGCCGTCTGATCGTCAGCGGTGCATTTTACTTGGCTTGTTTGGCCAGCAGATCGCGGATCTCTTCAAGCAGGACTTCCTCGCGCGTCGGCGGCGCCGCCGCTTCCTTCTTCTCTTCTTCCTTGGCGAACCGGGTGCGCAGAACATTGATGCCGCGCACGACGAGGAAGAGCACGAAGGCGACGATCAGAAAGTTCAGCACGATTGTCGCGAAATTGCCCCAGGCGAGAACCGCGCCTTCCTTCTTCGCGTCGCCCAGGACATGCGCCGTGACATTGTGCGAGAGCGGCAGGAAATAATTGGAGAAATCGAGGCCGCCGGCGATCGCGCCAATGACCGGCATGATGACGTCGTTGACGAGCGAATCGACGATTTTGCCAAAGGCCGCGCCGATGATCACACCGATGGCGAGATCGACGACATTGCCCCGCATCGCGAACTCGCGAAATTCCTTCAACACGCTCATTCTTTGACCCCCTTTTTCAAAAATCGGCCGGAGCGATCAATTGCGCTCCGGGGCGTTGACTTGGCCGTTAAAAGCCCACGCTACAAATCTAGATTCAAAATGACGGCGCATTCTTATGTACCAAACCGCACATGCTTTACATCCCCTTTGCGCCTCGTCCGGGGCGCGGGCCGGATTACCAAAGGCCGCTGAAGTGCTGCAGCGGGCCGGGGCCGTGGCCGACGCTGAGTTCATTGGCCGCTTCGAGACTTCGGCTCACATAGGCCTTGGCGGTTTCGATCGCGGCTGGCAGGTCCAGCCCCTTTGCAAGACCGGCAGCGATGGCGGAAGAGAGCGTGCAGCCCGTGCCATGCGTATTCTTCGTCGCGACGCGCGGTGCGCGGAAATGCTGATAGCCGGCGCCGTCGTAAAAGACATCGATGGTTTCGCGGCTCGGCAGATGGCCGCCTTTGACCAGTACGTTCTTGAACCCGGCTTGATGGAGCTGCGCCGCAGCAGCTTCCATCTTCGCGACCGAGGTAAGTTCCGCCGTGCCCGTGAGCTGCGCGGCTTCCCCTAGATTTGGCGTCACCAAAGTCACGAGCGGTGCGAGGCGGCGCAGGATGGCCTGGCCAAGGTCCGTTTCGGCGAGGGTTTCGCCATGCGAGGCCGCGAGCACGGGGTCGAGAACGACATGCGCCGGCCGATAGGCCGCGAGCTTTTCCGCGACCGTCTCGACATTGGCGGCTGTCGCCAGCATGCCGATCTTCACCGCCGCGATTTCGATATCGACGAAAAGCGCGTCGATCTGTGCCGCGAGAAATTCCGGCGGTTCCGGCATGAGCGCATGCACGCCCTGCGTATTCTGCGCCGTCAGAGCGGTGATCGCGGCGACGCCATAGCAACGCAGGGCGGCGAAGGTCTTGATGTCGGCGAGCACGCCGGCGCCGCCCGAGGGATCGAAGCCGGCAATGGAAAGCACGTTCGCGGTCATGTCAGGCTTCGACGGGGGCATTGCGGCGGCGAAAGAGTTTCTTGCGATGGCGGATCGGCAGGCCGATGAGATGCACCAATCCGCCGCCGATGACAAAGCCAATAATGCCGGAGATGAAGCCATCCGGCGTCGTCGGAATGGCCGGCTCATAAGCTTCGTAGGCGCGCTCGGCGATTTGCGGATCGAAGGTTTCGGCGAGCGCGACCCATTTGGCGCCGACATTCGGTGCGTCGAAGGCGGCGGCGGCATGGCGCAGCTTCGCCAGCCGGTCGATAAGATGCTGGATCTCGACGCCGCGCCCTTGTGCCAGCGGGTCGGGGTCGGATTCGAGGCGGGCGATGGCCTGCGCCTGCGTCAGGTGCTGGGCGGTGGCGTCCGTGTCGAACTGGGTGACGATGGCGGCAAGCTCGTCGATGGCGCCGCCAAGCCGCTGCTTGTATTGCTGCCAGAATTCCGGCGCCTGCGTCGCGGCCAGGCCGAAAATAAAGGCGAAGAACAGGGCAAAGCGGCCGATGATCATGCGGGCTCCGTTGGGGCGGACAGCATCGGATTTGTCCGAAAACCACTTCGCGCTTTTCGGTCCGATGCTGAACCGGACCGCATGATTATAGGGCATCGCCTGCGGGTATGCGATCAGGCCGGCATTTCGAGCAGGCCGGCCGCACCTTCGCCGGTGCCGAAGAGGAGATGGCGTCCGGTCTCGTCCCAGGCGAGCGCGGTGACCGGGTCTTGCGTTCCTGCCTCCGTCCGGCGCACCAGAATTTCGGCGCCATCGGTCATGCGGCAGAGGAGAACCCAGCCGTCCTCGTAGCCGATCGCGACGACCAGCGCCTTCGGGTGGCAGGCGACGCGCGAGACTTTCGCACGCCGCACGCCGCATTCACGCGGCTGTTTGCCCATTGGTCCGTCCTTGTCCTTGAACGGCCAGACGATGCAGGCCTCGGCGCCGGACGTCGCCAGCCAATGGCCGTCGCTGGACCAGGAGAGGGAACGGGTCTTCGCCGGGTAGCCCGACATGCGCATGTCGCGTTTGTCGGCGAGCCGCCAGCCGTGCAGCGCATTCTCCTGCATCGAAGTGACGAGAAAACGCCCGTCCGGCGAGAACGCCGTGTCGAGATGCGCGCCCTTCCAGCTGAGGACTTCGGGCGCCGCCGCGACGTTGGGAAACCAGAGCGTCGCGCCATTGTAATGGGCGATTGCAAGCCGGTAGCCCTTGGGCGCGAAGGCAAGGCCGCGTACGGAAGACAGCGCGGTGAAATTCTTCAGCGCGCCGTGCGCATCGCGGGCGAAGACCTGCTTGCCGGAGGACCAGGCGAGTGCGCCGTCGTCGCGCCCGGCGAGCGCGTCGATCCACTTGCCCTTTTCGGAATGAATTTCTTCCCGTGTGCCATCGGCGGCGAGTGCGACGATGCGGCCGTCGTCACCGCCGGTGAGAAGCCTTTTGCCGGCGAGCGCCGCGACGAGAATAGCGCCGTCTTCATGCAGCGGGATGCGCGTATCGCCGCCCGCGCCATGCCACAGGGCCGTGCCGTCGCCGAGCGCCAGCACCGCGACCGGCCCGAGAAAGGCCGCCGCGGTGACATGCGCGTCGGCGGCGAGCGGCGTCACGCGCTCGGTAAGGGAGGTTGCCGTCTCGGCCATTATGCGGCGCAGGCCAGAAAGCCCTGACGGATTTCGTCTTCCTTCAAATGCCGGCCGATGAAGACGACGCGGCTTGTTCGCTTTTCGTCCGGCCGCCATTCGCGCTGCACGTCGCCATCGAGCATCATATGCACGCCCTGAAAGACGAAGCGCTTGGGTTCGTTCTTGAAGGCGAGGATGCCTTTGGAACGCAGGATCGAAGGCCCTTCCTTCTGGATGTAATCGTTGAGCCAGGGCAGGAATTTCTCGGGATCGACATCGCCGTCGAGGGACAAGGCGACCGATTGCATCTCCTCGTCGTGATAATGCTTGAGGCCGTGCTTGTGCTCATGGCTCTCGTGGTTCGCGTGGTCATGATCGTGGGCGTGGTGCTCATGCTCATGATGTTCATGATCATGGTCGTGACCGTGATGATGATCGTGGCCGTGATGGTGATGGTCGTCCTCGTCCTCGGTTTCGAGGAAGGACGGCTCGATTTCGAGGATGCGGTCGAGATCGAAGGCGTTGCGGCCGAGCACGGCGTCGAGCGGCACGGCGCAGTTCACCGTCCGGTGCAGTTTGGCATAGGGGTTGATAGCGCGGATGCGCGCCTCCACCTCGGCCAGTTCGTCCTTGCTCACGGTATCGGATTTGTTGAGCAGGATGACATCGGCGAAGGCGATCTGGTTCTTGGCCTCCGGCGCGTCCTTCAGACGCTCGGACAGCCATTTGGCGTCGGCGACGGTGACGACGGCATCGAGACGCGCTGCCTCCTGCACATCGGCATCGACGAAGAAGGTCTGTGCCACGGGGGCGGGATCGGCGAGGCCGGTCGTCTCGACGATGATGGCGTCGAACTTGCCCTTGCGCTTCATCAGCCCCTCGATGATGCGGATCAGATCGCCGCGCACCGTGCAGCAGATGCAGCCATTGTTCATCTCGAAGATTTCCTCGTCGGCGCCGACGACGAGGTCGTTGTCGATGCCGATCTCCCCGAATTCATTGACGATGACGGCGAATTTCTTGCCGTGCGGCTCGCTCAGGATGCGGTTGAGCAGCGTCGTCTTGCCGGCGCCGAGATAGCCGGTGAGCACGGTGACGGGAATTTTTTCGGCCATGCCAAACTCCGGGAGGGATTGATCTTGCAGACAAGAGCGGCCGGACTCTAGCTCGCATCGTGGCGAGAATAGGGGTCAGGCCGTCTGCCAGGCGCGGATCTGGCTAGGCGCCGTGGCGAGGAGATAGATAAGCGTGCTGAGCGCGGTTATCCAGAAGCTCGTCGGCCAATCGGTATAATAGGCGAGGGTGATCCCGCCCCAGGCTTCCACAAGCGCCAGTCCCGCCGAGAGCAGGACGCCGGCAGCGACGCCGTTGACCAGCTTTTGGGCCGCCGCCGCCGGTCCGACCATCAGGGCGAAGACCAGCAGGACGCCGACGATCTGAGCGCATTCGGCCGTCGCCAAAGCGACGATGGCGAGGAAGATCACGCCATAAAGTTGCAGCGAGACGCCCTTGGCCTCCGCGAGTTCGGGTTGGAGACTGGCGAACAGCAGCGGCCGCGAGATGACCGCGAGCGTACCGAGGCAGACGGCGCCGAGCCCGAGCAGGATGACGACCGTCCCCGGATCGACCGCGAGCACGTTGCCGAAGAGCAGCGCCGTCGCATGGGTCGCGAAACTGGTGAAAAAGTGCAGGAAGAGAAGGCCGAGCGCCAGCGCGAAGGCGAGCACAAGGCCGATCGCGACATCCCGCTGCGCCAGCCGTTCGCCCATAAATCCCATCAGAACACCGGCGACCACTGTCATCGTGACGAGACCCCAGAGGGGAGACGCGCCGATGAGGACGGCGCCCGTCGCCCCGGTGAAGCCGACATGGGCGAGCGCATGGCCGGCGAAGGTCTGCCCGCGCAGCACGAGAAAATAGCCGACGATGCCGGAAACGATGGCGACGACGGTCGCGGCGGCGAAGGCGTTGCGCATGAAATCATATTCAAACATGCGACGACTCTTCGCGCGCGTGTGCATGGGTATGATCGTCATGGGAGTGGCCGTGCGCATGGCCATGTTCATGCCGATGCGCGTCGGCCTCGACATCGTGGCTGCCGGACATCACGAAAATGCGGCCCTGCACCTGGATGACGTCGATGGGCGAGCCATAGAGCTTGGAGAGGACCGGCGGCGTAATCACCTCCGCGACTGGGCCGAGCGCCGCTTGGCCGCTGCCGAGATAGAGCACCTGATCGATGGCATTGAGCAGCGGATTCAATTCATGTGCGCTGAACAGAACGGTAATGGCGAACTCGTGCTGCAGTTTCTTCACCAATTCAACGACTTCCCCCTGACGGCGGGGGTCGAGGCTGATCAACGGCTCGTCGAGAAGCAGCAATTTGGGGTCGCCGATGAGTGCCTGCGCCAGCAGCAGGCGCTGGCGCTCGCCGCCGGAGAGTTCACCGAGCGGCCGCGGGGCAAGCTTTTCAGCGCCGACACGCGCGAGCGCTTGCTGCACCTCGGCGCGGGCGGCGGGGCTCAGGATCGGCAGGCCGAGGCGATAGCCATCGGCGACGCTGGCGACGAAATCCCAGCCGCTGATCTGTAGCGTCGTCATATTACCCGCCGTCTGCGGGCGATAGCCGATTTTCGGATTGCCGCGCGTCGCCGGCTCGCCGAGCACGCGTAGCGTGCCCGACTTTGGCGCCAGCAGGCCAAGGATGGCCCGCATCAATGTGGTCTTGCCGGAACCATTCGGCCCCAGAACGCCGATGAATTGGCCGGCGGGAATGTCCAGGCTGATGTTCGCCAGGATGGTGCGCCCGCCGAGGGCCAGGGTCACATCGCGCAGCTCGATGGCGTTCATGAACCTCTACTTTGCCAGAGCGTGATCGACCGCATCGAGCTCGTTCGACATCCATTGCTGATAGGCGACGCCGAGCGGTTCGGTCTCGGTCGCGCCGATGACAGGCACGCCCGATTGCTTCGCCAGTTTCTCCATCCGCTCGGCGATCGGGTCCGATGCCTGACTGTTATATACTAACAAGACAACTTTGTGGTTTTTCAGATCGTCCTCGAAGCCCGCGACATCCGAGGCGCTCGGCTCGGTATTGTTCATGACCGCGATCTGGAAGCCCTGGTTGCGGCTCGTCAGCCCGAGCGCGTCGAGCATGTAGCCGAAGACGGGTTCTGTCGCGGTGACAGCGCGGCCAGCGAGACGGGCATGCAGTTCAGCGATTTTGGCGCGGATCGGCTTCAGCGAGTCCTCGAATTGCGCCAGACGGGCGGTGTAATCGGCCTTATGCGCCGGGTCGATCGCGCCGAGATCGGCGGTGAACGCCTTGGCGAAGGCGGTGACGGTATCGATGTCGTACCAGATATGCGGGTTATCGCCGGACTTCTTGCCCGCGAGGTCGGCCACGACGATCACCTTGCGGTCGGGGCTCTTGGCGGCGGCGAGCAGTTTCTGCACCCAGGGGTCGTAATCGGCGCCGCTGGCGATAACGATTTTCGCCCCGGAGATGGCGCGTGCGACCGAAGGGCTCGCCTCGAAAAGATGCGGGTCCTCGTCGGGATTGCTGAGGATGCTCGTGACGGCCACATCGCCGCCGCCGATCTGCTTGGCGACATTGCCGTAGAAATTTTCCGCGGCGACGACCGGAACCGGCGCGGCCTGCGCCAGCGCCGATGTCAGCGCCAGGCCGGCGACTGCGAGAAGGAACGAGAGCTTTCTGCGATGCGCCGTGATCGCGCGGGGGAACGACATATGGGGAACCTCATGTGGACGGAACGGGTTATGTAATAATATAACGTTTATGGCAATCTTCGGGCGGCGCCGCCATCACGATCGCGTTATGGCCGCCCGGATTTGCTGCCCCGCTGCGTGCGCAAAGACCCCTGCCGAGAACGCCTGATAAGACTTTTTATCGCCCGAGTTTTCCGCTAGCTCAAACCTATGTCACGCCGCCTTCTGCTCCCCTTCGCGATCCTTCTCATCGGCTTTGCCGGCGTCGGGATCGGCACGTTCATGACGATTTCGAAGCAGGCGGGGGCACCCGTCGCCTCCATCGGCGGCCCGTTCCGGCTTCAATCGTCAAACGGCGGCGAGCTGACCGACGCCGATTTCAAGGGCCGTCCCTTTCTGGTCTTCTTCGGCTATACGCATTGTCCGGACATCTGCCCGACCGAGCTTTTTCAGCTGTCGCAGATGCTGAAGGCGGCGGGGACGGACAAGCCGCTCAAGGTTCTGTTCATCACCGTCGATCCGGAGCGCGACACCGCGCCGGTGCTCAAGCAATATCTGGCGAGTTTCGATTCGCGCATCGTTGGCCTCACGGGCACGCCGGCGCAGATCGATGCCGTCGAGAAGGAATATCGCGTCTATGCCCGCAAGGCGCCGTCGGCGGACGGCAAAGGCTACGCGATGGATCACACCGCGATCATCTATCTGATGGACAAACAGGGCCAGTTCGTTTCGGCCTTCGATGTCGAGCGCCCGCCATTGGTCGCGGCGGAGGAACTCGAGACCTATCTTTGATCGGTCCTAATAAAAGCCGATCGGAAAATATTTGAGATAGATGTCGGTATAGACGCCGCGCCGGGCGAGCTCCACCAGCGCGTAGTCGAGCGCGCGGCGCAGGTCGTCGTTGCCCTTCTTCACCGCAATACCGACGCCCTCGCCGAAATAATTGCTGTCGGTATAGGGACCGCCGCGGAAGGCGCAGCAATTGGCTGCCGCCGTTCCCGCGAGCCAGAAGCTCGAGGTGATGGCATCGTCGAAAAAGGCATCGATCTGGCCGCCCTGCAGAGCGGCATAAAGCTCGCCGCGGTTGGCGAAGGTCTGCCGATGAATCTGCGGAAAGAAAGCTTTGAGAAAGGCCTCGTGCGCCGTTTCGCCGATGACGCCGATCTTCTTGCCCGCCAGACCCTCCGGCGTCGCTTTGAAGGTCGCGTCCTTGCGCGCGACGAAGCGCGCCGGGGTCGTGTAATAGGGCGCGGTGAAATCGAAACGTGCGCGGCTTGCGGCGTCGATCCGCAATGAGGCGATCAGCGCATCGCCCTCGCCGTTATTCAAGGCGTCGGTAAGGAGATCGAACCGGCGCGCCTGAATGGTGCAGGCGATTTTCAATTCCTCACAGATCGCGCGCGCAAGGTCGATGTCGAAGCCGGTGAGCGTCCCATCCGACAGAGCGAAGTGGAACGGCGGATAATCGTCCTCGGTCAAAAACCGCAGCGTATGGATTGCGCCGAGATCGGGTTTCTCCAGCCGGTTTTGCGGATCGAAATAATTCGGCACCGTCACCGGCTGGCTCGTTTGCGCCCATGCCGCCCCCGGCGCGGCCAGGACAAGCGTAAGCATTGCCATAGCCATGCAAAGCCTGTAAAAATGCCGACAAAGTTTAACGTATGGCGCGACGTAACTTGGGCTGGCATGCCGGGCAGCGTCGATTGGTGCCGGGGGCGTGTAGCTTGCGTTCGGAGCCGTGGTTCGAGCAGACGCGCGAGCGCGGCCTTGCCCCCGCCAGTACGCAGCGCAAGCTGGCGATATTGCGAGCGCCAGGCGCGGCCCCAAAATCCGATCAGCCATCATCCCTTCCGTCCGCCATCTCGCCTGCGCGCGGCGCCCGGCGTTGGCCGGGCGAGATCGGCTTTCTCGTCCACTATGACGTCCCGCCCGCATGTTTGGCAATCGCGACGGAGAAAGCGCGCGAGCTCGGGGTCACGGCAGACAGGGTTCTGATTGCCAAAGGTCTCGTTTCCGAAACGCATTTCTATCGCTGCCTCGCGCGCCACCTTCGCGTCGGCTTCGTCGAGGGCGATATCGCCTTGGCTGCCAACGTCAATTATCGGGCGGCGATTCGGGCGGGTGTCACGCCGCTGGCGCGGGGGCACGGGGCAGACCTTCTCGCCGCGCCGCGCGGCCGGGCGATTATTGCGCTGATCGCGGCGGCGCGGCAGACCAATCGGGTCAAGAATCTTGCGATCACCACGCCGACGCATCTTTCGAATCTCGCCCGCGCGGCGGCCCGCGTCGAGATCGCGAATGCCGCCAGCCTTACGCTTCAAACGTTGGACGCCAGCCTCTGTGCCCGGGATGGCATGACCAAGCCGCAGCTTCTTGCCCTGACCGCGGCGGCCTGTCTCGCCGCTTTCTTCGCGCCGCTTGCACCGGTCGAGACGGCGACGATCTGCACGGCGCTGGCGAGCTTCGTATTTCTCGCGATCCTCTGGTTGCGCCTGTCGATCTGTGCCGCCAGCCTTGCGGCGGCAGCGCCTCAAGCCTCACCTTTGGCGGATGCCGATCTGCCGCTTTATTCGCTCGTCGTCGCGCTCCATCGCGAAGCGCGGATCGTGCCGCAATTGCTCGCGGCGATCGAGGCGCTGGCTTATCCGCGCACCAAGCTCGACGTGAAGTTCGTCCTTGAAGATGGCGACGACGCAACCCTTGCGGCGTTGCGCCGCGCTCCGCCTTACAGCGAGATCATCATCGTGCCGGCGGGGCTTCCGCGCACCAAGCCGCGCGCGCTCAACGCCGCTCTGCCTCTCGTTCGCGGCGAACTGGTCGCGGTCTACGATGCCGAAGATATTCCCGATCCGCAGCAACTTCGCCGCGCGGCGGCGCGCTTTGCCGTGGCGCCGTCCCGGCTCGCCTGCCTTCAGGCGCGGCTGGCGATCGACAATACCGGCGATGGCTGGCTGGCGCACGGTCTTATGGCGCAAACGCCGGAAGGGCGTTCGCATGTCACGCTGGCATAGCGGGAGAGGAACGATGAGTTAGGAGCCCGCCGTGCGGCGGCACGCGGCATGGGCCGCGATTCTCTTGACGCTTCTTCTTTTAGTTAGCGTCGGTAAAAGTTTGTACCAGAATCGCGTCGCCCAGATGACCGTTGATAGGCTTTGCGCCCTTACCTTGGATCAAAATGTAGGTGGGTTCAGTGAAGAACGTGGGCGTATCTTTGACGCCTATTTCTTGATACCTAATACAGACGACGATGAAGCCTCTGAACAGGTCGGATTTGGTGAGTTCGGATGCATTAATTCCGTCGATAAGATCCGCATCTACACCTTGTTCCAATTTACTCCCTGGGAAGACAGCACTTGTGAAGCCACTATCATGGCTCGCCCTGCACTTTTTACTATCAACCAATTTCTTGTCAGCCTCAGTGCTATTCATAGGGAAGATGTAAGCATCCCTAAAAATAACCATAGCCGGACTAGTCCCGCTGTTTTTTATGGACAATGTCAATGGAAGATCTGCGGCTTTCGCAGTAATCGAGAATTTCCCGGACGGCTCAGCGTCAACGGAAACCCAAGGACGGCGCTCGATCTTCATTTCGTTAAGTTGGCCTTGGGCCGAACCGGCCAAGTTGTGCAGATTGCTGACAGCTTCGGTCAGTTGAGATGTATCAGCGGCGTTTCGGTAAGTCAGATAGGATATTGCCAGCGACCCGATACCGACCAGCAACGTAAGCCACTCATTGACAGTCAGGCGGCCAAGAAAGCGGAGGGTTTCGCGGCGCTGCTTGCCAGCATTGCCATTGGGAGCGTTAGCGGCGCTTTTTGCATCGGATGTTTTGGGGGCGCTGCCTTCGGGTATAGCGCCTCCGTCCGTTTCAATTTTTTGATCTATGCTCTCTCGATTGGCGCTATTGCTTTCTGGCTTCTCAGTCATTTAGCCGCGCCGCTCTTAAATTAAATATCCTCCAATCTTACGCCCTGTAGCTCTAGCGCAGCAAGGCAAGCCAGAAAGAAAGCCGCCGGAACGGTTGCACGTGCAAGCTTGTTCGCGATGCTTGCTTTCGTCTCGCTGAATCCCTGCTTCTTTAGCCTTTCGGCTAGCTCCTCATAGGTTACGTCCGCTCGTTTCAGCTCGGCTTTCAGGTGCCTAGCCGCCCTCTCAGCCCATTCCTGTTCCGTCTTGGCAAACGCCATCATGGAAATATTCCCAAATGCGATCTTTCGTTATCATATACGATAATTTCCTATTGACAATGATACCGTATCCGATATTGTGTTCTCAGAAACGAGAACGCAATGAGCCAGCACTTCCTCCTCTCGAAAGCCGCAAAGACCCTGAGCCTCGCTCAGGTGCTTCGCCTTTCGGATGCGGAAGCCGAGGCGATGTTCTCGCAAGTCCGTTGGCCGGCGACGAATGGCAAGCCGGTCTGCTCGCATTGCGGGGGCTTAGAGCCTTACGATTGCCGCCGTCCGAACGGTGCGCCACGCTTCGAGTGCCGCGCGTGCGGCAAGGATTTCAGCATCACCAGCGGGACGCTGTTCGCCTCTCACAAGCTTCCGCTGCGCACCTATCTCGGGGCTATCGCGATCTTCTGCAATGAAGTGAAAGGCAAGTCTGCGCTCGCCCTGTCCCGCGATCTTGGCCTTTCCTACAAAACCGCCTTTGTCCTGCTGCACAAGCTTCGCGAAGCAATGGCTTCGGAAATGAAAGGCCGCGTCGTCGGCGGCGAAGGCAAGGTTGCGGAGATCGACGGCGGCTATTTCGGCGGCTACGTAAAACCTGCCAATCTCAGAGAGAACCGCAAAGATCGGCGCTTCACTAATAACCAATCCGGCAAGCGCAAGGTTGTCGTGATCGTCCGCGAGCGCGGCGGCAACTCAGTCCCGGCGGTTTTCCGGTCCGAAGGCCAAGCCCTGAATTTCATTCGCGCGCGTGTCGCGAAAGGCACCGTCATCAACGCCGACGAAGGCAATGGCTGGAATGACCTTCACGGCCAATACGAAATGAAGCGCATCAATCATCAAGAGGCGTACAGCCTCAATGGCGCTTGCACGAATTGGGCGGAGGAATATTTCAGCCGTCTCCGCCGTGCCGAGATCGGCCATCACCACAATATCGCTGGCGTCTATCTCCTGCGCTACGCGCAAGAGGCGTCATGGCGCGAGGATCATCGCCGCATGGCGAATGGCGATCAGGTGCAGCGGCTGGCGGGTCTGGCGCTGCGCAATAAGCCGAGCGTCGATTTCAGCGGATATTGGCAACGGTCTATTAACCGTTTATAAACTACATTTAGTGGGTAGATGCCTTGACTTATACTAAAAATCCGGACAGAATCACGAGTCGGCCTTGATTCGGCGGTATCTGGTGTATGTAATAGGGTGTAAACCCTTTCAAAGCATTGTCCCTAGCGGGATAGCTTCCATGAGCGCCGTGACCCACACACCTAAATTCGCAAAAATTGTTGTCAAGTTCGAGCGACGCGAAGACGGCGGTCTTCGTGCGTACAGTGATGACGTGCCTGGATTTGTTTTGTCCAATAAGAATCCAGAATTAGTCCTTGCGGACATCGTTCCGACGCTTGAATTCATGCTGTCAGCGATATGGGGTGAGTCAGTTGTAGCTAGTCGCCTTGGCAGGCTTGGCGAAGCTATTAATCCCGAAGACAAACTTCCCTCGGTTCCTGCTGCTTGCGATAAAGAGTACGTAGCATACGTCAATTGACATGATCGCAAATCGCCTCCTTTCGCGCTCCGAATGGGAGGCAAAGCTACGAAGACATGGCGCGGAGCCATTAGAGGGGAAAGGTTCAAACAATACCGGAGAGTGGTGGCACGTGCCGAACGGCGGCTACCCTTTTAAGGTGCCCCTCGAAGATGATGAGGGGCGAGCCGAATTTTGGGCCATTCAACGAATCGCGGCCGACTTAGATAAGCCTCCGCCGCGCAATCCGTTTAGACCTTTCCACTAGCTCGCGAGCGACCAAAGCGCGCTCAGCCTGTCGCCTTCCTTCCTGACCAGGCCGCGCTCCCGCAGCAGATAATTCAGGTTCGCCCGCACGCGGTTTGTCATGCCGCGCTTGGCGTCGGGGCCGTGGCCTAGCTCCGCCACTACAGCGTCCGTCACTTCGCCCGTTGAGAGCGGCTTTCCGGCCTTCCTGAGCGCGTTCAGGATCAGCCGGTTCAATTCACCCGCGTTGAACAGCTTCACCCGCTTGTAGGGCTTCTTTGCCGGGATGGCGGAGCCGTCTAGATCGGGATTGAATAGCCGTATCGTATGATCGACGGCCTCGGCCATCTTGCGGAGATAGCGCAGGCGATCTTCGAGAGACGAGATTTCGCCCGCGATTGTGGCGCGGCGCTCTTTGAGAGCGGCAAGCGCGTATTGGTTTGTGTTCGGTTCCATGTCCTAGAATCTAGGAATGGCATGGTCTAATGTCTTCCGGCGTTTGCGCCATAAGACCGCTGGCGCAGCTTTTCGCCATCGAATATGCCGGCCTCTTCGATGTGTTGAACGTGGGGCTCTCGGCTTTGCGTCTGCCGCTTCCCCTGGGCGGTACCTCGAATCATTTTCGATCCGAGGCGCTGCGCCGGATCGGCGGCTGGGATGCCTGGAATGTCACGGAGGACGCCGACATCGGCCTGCGGCTCGCCCGCTTCGGCTATGACATCGAGACATTGGACTCGACGACCTGCGAAGAGGCGCCTTTCACACTCGCCGCCTTTTTCAATCAGCGGCGGCGCTGGTGCAAAGGCTGGTACCAGACGCTGATCGTCTTGTTGCGGAACCCGCGCCGGCTGCTGCGGGAATTGGGGCCTGTGCGTCATGCCGCGATCGCGCTGACGCTCGGCGCGAACATTCTGGGCTCGCTCGCCGCGCCGCTTTGCGGCCTCTGCCTCGCTCTCGACGTCGCTCTCGGCGCCGCGGCCCTGCCTGCCAATGGCTGGCAGGATGGGCTGGCGGGGGTCTGTACGATGGTGATCGTGGCTGGCGTTCCGGCGCTGCTCTGGCCGACGCTTCTGGGGATGCAGCGCCGCCGTCTCCTGCGGCTGTGGCCGGTCCTGGCGCTTTTGCCGTTCTACTGGTTGCTCATTTGCGCCGCCGCCTGGGCAGCCGTCTTCGATCTCGTCCGGCGGCCCTTCCATTGGCACAAAACCGAGCACGGGCTGGCGCACCGGCGCAAAAGCGACGGCGCGCAGGGCGTGTCGTCTAGAAGGCTTGTCGTCTAGCCGGGGGTATGGTTACGCGCGGTGAGGAATTTCTGACTGACGCGCTCCGACATTTCCATGTAGGCGTTGCCGGCATCTTCGAAGAGTTCGCCAAGCTCAAGCGGCAGTTCGGTGCGCTGCTGCAACAGGACGCCGAGCATCGCCTGATGATCGGCCATCGCCCGGCGGAGCGATTCCGAAAGCTGGTCGAGAATGGTCTGCGTTTCGACGGTGCGCCATTCCGGCGGTGTCGCGGAGGACGCGGGCGGGAGCGTTTTGGAGGGGTCCGTAGATCGGTTCATGTCGTAACCTGCTCAGAGTCCTGGAGAGCGGTCGAGTGACCTAGAGAGGCACGCGAGCTTGTCATGCCGGATGCGAGGCTGGATAGGTGGCGGTAAGGTGGAGACGAACTGATGCACTTGCCCTCCCGAAATGCGGGGTCCCGGCCGCGCTTGTCGCGGCCCAATTGCCGAACCCCGCATTTGATAGTAGGGCCTCGGGGCGCCCCGGCCCGGTGCTGCCGCGCACAATCCGGAACTGTAGATGACCGCCTTAGACCCTTCGGCCACCTCGGCCTTGACGCTTCGCGAAGCCGCAGGCCAGGCGGGTGCCTGGCCTTTCGAGGAAGCGCGCAAGATCGTCGCCCGCGTCGCCCGCACCGGCCAGAAAGAGGTGATCTTCGAGACGGGCTACGGCCCTTCCGGCCTGCCGCATATCGGCACCTTCGGCGAGGTGGCGCGCACGACGATGGTGCGCCATGCCTTCCGCCTGCTGACCGACGATAAGGTGAAGACCCGGCTCATCGCCTTTTCCGACGACATGGACGGGTTGCGCAAAGTCCCCGACAACATCCCGAACAAGGACGTGATCGCGGCCCATCTCGGCAAGCCGCTGACGCAGATCCCCGATCCGTTCGGCACCCATTCGAGTTTCGGCGCGCATAACAATGCGCGGCTGCGCGGGTTTCTGGATCAGTTCGGCTTCGATTACGAATTCGCCTCGGCGACGGACTATTATACGTCCGGACGGTTCGATGCCGCGCTGCTGCACATGCTGGCGCGATACGAGGCGGTGATGGCGATCATGCTGCCGAGCTTCCGGCAGGAGCGGGCCGCCACCTATTCGCCCTTTCTGCCGATCCATCCGGAAACCGGCGTCGTCATGCAGGTGCCGATTGAGGTCGTCGATGCGGCGGCAGGCAAGATCGCCTGGCGCGATCCCGTCTCGGGCGAGAGCTTCGTGACGCTTGTCACCGGCGGTCACGCCAAGCTGCAATGGAAGCCTGATTGGGCGATGCGCTGGTATGCGCTCGGCATCGACTACGAGATGGCCGGCAAGGATTTGATCGAATCGGTCAAGCTGTCGGGCGAGATTGTCCGCGCGCTTGGTGGGGCCCCGCCCGAGGGCTTCAATTACGAGCTCTTTCTCGACGAGAAGGGTCAGAAGATTTCGAAGTCGAAGGGCAATGGCCTCTCGATCGAGGAATGGCTCACCTATGCAAGCCCCGAGAGCCTGTCGCTTTTCATGTATCAGAAGCCGTCGGCGGCGAAGCGGCTCTATTTCGACGTCATCCCGCGCACCGTCGACGATTATCTTTCTTTCCTTGAGGCCTATCCGCGTCAGGGCGTGAAGGAACAGCTCGGCAATCCGGTCTGGCACATCCATTCCGGCGCGCCGCCGGCGCCCGAGCTTCTGCGGCACGAGGGGCAGGGCACGGCGATCTCCTTCGGCATGCTGCTCAATCTCGCCGCGGTCGCCAACAGCGAAGACCCGCAAGTGCTCTGGGGCTTCCTGCGCCGCTATGCGCCGGGCGTCTCACCGCAGACGCATCCGCAGCTCGACCGGCTCATCACCTATGCCGTGCGCTATTTCCGCGACTTCGTACGGCCGTCGAAGACCTATCGCGAAGCCGACGAGGTCGAGCGCGCGGCCCTGCAACAGCTCTCGGACATGCTCGGGCGCCTGCCCGCGGACGCGAGCGCGGAAGAGATCCAGACCGCGCTCTACGACATCGCGCGGCCGATTCCGCGCTATCAGGATTTGAAGGCCAAGGGCGCGACGCCAGAGCGGCCGGGCGTCTCCAACGAATGGTTCAACATGCTGTATCAGGTGCTGCTCGGTGAAAGCCGCGGGCCGCGCTTCGGCTCCTTCGTGGCCCTCTACGGCATCGCGGAAACCCGGCAATTGATCGCCGATGCCCTGGCGGGCGATCTGATCCGCCGCCACGCGGAATTTCTTGTCGAGCGGTCCGGGGAGAAGGGCGCGTAAAGCGCGTTACTTGCCGAGACCCTTATGTGAGTCGCTCGCAATGACCGGCGCTAATGCCCCGCTGCGTGGTGCGCGAGCAGCGGGGCGATATATTTCCACACGGTCCAGCCGCCGAGCCCGGCCAGGCCAATCAGCACGGCCGAGCCGAGGACTTCGATGAGAAAGCCAAGCGCCAAAGCGAAGGCGTTTCTGCGCTGCGGCTGGTCCGCGGCTGCCTGCGGATGGCGTGCGGCGAGCTTCTGCTCGGTTTCGATCTGCGCGCGCGCTGCGCGTTCGAGTGTCGTGTCGCCGGCGATCGCCTTGTCCCGCTCGATCAGCCGGCGGGCGACATAATCGGTAATCGATTCGACCAAAGGTTCGAGCCGCTCGCCCTCGGCGAGAAGGACGCGGCCGAGCCGCGTATCCTGCAGGAATCGATAGGTGCGCCGGTCGCGATCCATCTCGACGAAAGCGACCATATCGATGAAAAGGCGCGGCCGTTCGCTCGGCACCAGGGCGAGGTCGAAGAGATCGGCGTCCTTTGGCACTTCGGCAAAGACGGGGAGAAGTTCGTCGCGCAGCATCTCGAGCCGGGCGACCTCGGCGCCGCGCAATTCGGCGACGACGCTGCTGCGCTCGGCATCGTCGACCCGCGCCTGGCGCATCGCGAGCCGCAGCCTTTCACCGATGCGCGCAGGTTCCACCGGGACATCCGCCGGCTGGCCGCCGTTCGAACGCGGCGTCGGATTTTCCACCGCCAGCTCCTATGGTTAAGGCTTGCTTAACATAGGGGGAAAAGGCGGCGGAACAAAGTCGCTCAGCCAGGGATGAAAATCTCGCCCTTGCCAAGTACCGAGACGTCACCGGCAAAGCGGTGCAGCGGCCCGCGGAGGAATTTGGCCACGCCCGCACTTTCGGCCTGCAGCGCACGGCCGAGCACGGCGCTGAAGGGCGCGAAATAGCCGCCGTCATCGACGAAATTCGGCGGCAGATCGGGCGGATTGGCCAGCGCCAGCGTGCCGCGCTTCATCAGATAGCCGGGGTTGCGGCCGACGGCGCCGAGCACGATCAGCGTGCCGGCGATAAAGCGGCTCGCCAGCCAATCGCCGGCATCGCCTTCGACGATGATCGTGCCGCGGCGCAGACGGTCGCCCGCCCGCTCGCCGACCGTGCCGCGCACGACCAGCAGGCCACCGCTCATGCCGTGAAGCTCACCCTCGCGCGGCGCGGCGAGAAAGTCGCCCGCATCGCCCTTGATCTCCAGCCGTCCACTCGCGAGGCTGGAACCGGCATAAGGGCCGACATGGCCGGTGACGATCACTTCGCCGCCCGCCAGCTTGCGGCCGACATTGCTGCCGGCGTCGCCGTCGAGGACGATGCGGCCGCTTGTCGCGCCGTGGCCGAGATTGTCGAAGCGCTCCGAGCCGCCCTCGAAGCGGATCTCGTCGACGCTGCCGGAACGGATGCGGAAAATGTCGCCGGCCTTCGCCGGCTCCCTGGTGGTCGCCAGATCGATGGCGGCGATCTCCTTCGCGCTTTTGCCTTCGAGCAGATGCGGCACCAGCGGCGAAAGATCGAGCCGCTGCGGCGGCTGCGCTTTAAGCGTGAGGACGAGCGTCACGGCGCCAATTCCTTCAGATGAAAATGGAAGGGTCCGAGCTTGCCGCCATAATTGCCGGCGCTGACGCGGCGTGCGCCGCGTTTCGGACCAAGCTTGACGATGGCGGCGAGGCCGGCGCGCATGGAATCGGCGACGGCGGCCTCGGTCAGCCCGTCGATGACGATTTCGAGCACACAGCCGAGATCATCGTCGAGCGCGGTCGCGACCTGGCCGCGCAAGGTCGGGCAAAAGGCGTCGTTGGTCGAGGCGTGCAGTACCTTGTAGCGCGAGCCCACCTTGGAGCCCGAGCGGACGATGCCGCCGGGGAAGGGCAGGATCGCGCCCTTTACCTTGTTCATCGCTTCGACCGCCGCCTCGGCGGCGCGCAGGGTCGATTCATAATCGGCGCCGCAGATCAGGAGATTGCCGCCGCCGACGGCCGCTTTGGTCATGCCGGTCGTCGCCTCGACGAGGAATTCGCCGTCCATCACCGGGATGCGCCAGAAATGCCGGCCGCCGAATTTCTTCGAGATCTGCCAGCCATCGCCGAAATAGCGCAGGAGTTCGCCAACCTTCAATTGGTCGGGCGCGACAAGATCACCGAAACAGGCCGAGCCCGGCGACGTCAGCACGCATTGCCCGACGCGATTGGTGAGCTGGTTCTGCAATTCGGTGCTGGACATGGCGAAGATCAGCACGCGCACGCCCGGCCGTCCGTCCGGCGTGTCGCGCGGGTCGATCTCGCCGTCGATTCCCGCCTCGACGCCGCAGCCGATGACCGAGGTGGCGAAGCCGGTCAATGTCACCGCGGCCTGGCGCGCCCATTTGCGGTTGGGCCCGGTGATGAGGATCGCCGTGCCGCGCATCGGGAAAGCTTCGGCGAAGCTGTCATCGATGCGCACGCCGTTGCGCGTTATCCCTGGCATTGAACCTCCTCGAAGGCATGGTCGAGACCGATCGCGTGCTCGGGCACTTTGAACAGGTCGCGCGAAAGCCCATAGGCTTCGTCGTAATAGCGCGACAGGCGGCGATCGATATTGGAATCGTAGCTCGGCTGCACGGTCAGCGCGCGGCCCGGGCGGTAATGGGTGATCTTGCCGTCGCGGACGACGAGATCACCGTCCTTGAAGACGAGATGGGCGTGGCGGAAGGCGCGCGCCCGGTCGGCCGGATCGTCGTCGTAGATCGCGACATCGGCGAGGGCGCCCGGGGTCAGATGGCCGCGGTCCTTAAGGCCGAGGAGCCTGGCCGGCGCGACGCGCGTCATGGTCGCGATCTCGCTGAACGAATATTCGCGTTCGATCGACGGCAGCGTGGTGAGTTCGACCGCTTCCTTCGGAAGGTCGGCGAGCCATTTGCTGCGCAGATCGCGGCTCATGATGAGCGCGAAAAGCTCCGGATAAGTCGTGTAGGGCGCGCCGTTCGGATGGTCGGTGGTGAAGAAGACCTGCGCGGGGTTGGTGATGAGCAGGAAGAGTTCAAGCCCCGCCGCCCATTGGATGGCGTTGTAGAAACTGTCCGACTTATAGAGATAGGGCACGACGCCGGCGCCGTTCACCTCGCCGTCGTAGATGACAGACTTGCGCGGCTTGGCGGAGCCGATCGAGCTATATTGGCGCACCACGTCGCAGGAGATCGTCACCGTCTGGCGGAACATCACCTGGCCGACGTCGATCGTGACATTGGGAGTCTTGTTGACGGCATCGGCCAGCTGCGCCGCGCCGGACGAGAAGCCGCGCTTGCCGTCCTTGCCATAGGCATAGAATTGCAGATGCGCGAGATGCAGCGGCTTGCCGTTGGCGGCCTGCAGCGTGCGCAGCGCCGTCTCGACATTGCCGCCGATGCCGAGATTGTTGGTATGAAGATGCAGCGGATGGGCGATGCCGATGTCGATCACGCCTTGCTGCAAAGCCTCGGTGAGCTGCCGCGAGGTGATACCGTAGAACGGCACCACGTCATCGAGATCAAAGGTGCGGGCATTGTTGGCGAAGGCGACCGAGCCGCCGGGATTGATGCTCTTGATGCCGAGAGCCTTGGTCTGCGCCAGTGCCGAGGCAAGATAATCCGCGATCGCCGTGCGATTGCCGCCTTCGCGCAGCAGCGAGAGCAGGAAATCGTCTTCGCCGACGACGGTCAGGATGCCCTTGTCGATGATCGGCACGTCGGCGAGTTCGAGATGCGAATGAAGCGCAGCGTGCGTCGGCACCGCCGGCTCGATCACCGTGGTGAAGCCCATCGCGGCATAGCGGACGCCGGTCTCGAAGGTCGACCAGCCCGCCGTCGAGAGCGGCGTCTCGGCCGGGCGCGGGGTGTGGGAACGATGATTCTCCGGCAGCAGCAGGCGGGCGGTATTCACATTGCCGCCCGCGATATGCGAGTGGATGTCGATCGCCCCGGCCATGACGATCTTGCCCGAGACATCGAAGACTTCGTCCGGTGTCTCGCCGGACGGCGCTTCGATGATGCGCGAATCGCGGATCCAGATATCGCCGATGCTATCGCGTCCGTTTGCGGGATCGACGACGCGGCCGCCGGCCAGGCGTATCAACATGCCTCGTTATCCTTTCAGATGTTCGCTGATGAGGCCGATCACCTCGGCGACGCGCGGCGCGTCGCTGGCGGCCTTCGCGGGAACGTTGGCGAAAGTCGCGATCTCGCGCGTCCATTCGATAGCATCGTGATCTTGTCCCGGCGCGCCGATTTCGATGTTCACTTTCGGCGGATAGGGAAAGCTCGTGCCCGGCACCGCAAGCGCGACGAAGGGCACTTTGCGCCGCCAGCCCGGTGCGCTGGCGCCATAGGCCGAGACCCACAAGGCCGCGTCGGCCTCGCCGGTATCGACGAGCCTGTTGGCGTCGAAGCGCCAGACATCATGTTCCGGATAGCCGCGGCCGAAGCCGGTGCGGATCGGAAAGCCCGTCATCCAGCCCGAGGTCTGCAGCACGCCCACCGCGTTCTGCGGCGGGCCGAAGACGAGATTGGTGAAGCGCGTCTTGAGGTTCAGATCGAAGACGAGGCCGGTCAGGGCCTCGATGGTCAGCGGGTCCAGCGTCTCGGCCGACCAGACGAAGGCGCCGAAATGCGCCGCCTGCAAATGCCCGGCAAGCTCGGCAATGTTCTTGGCCAAGGCCCCGCCGAGGCGGCTCTTGCGGCCAGCGACCGCCGCGCGCAGCGCCGCGACGGCCTGCGGCAATTGCTCCGCACTGGCGGCGATCTCGGTCGCGCCAATCGCGGCCGCGGCATCCGGCTCGCCGCCGAGCCAGAAGATTTTGCGGGGCGCCTTGTCCGCCGAAAGACGCGGCGGCGTGCCGAGGGCCAGCCGGTCCGCGAGATCGGGCCAAAGACGCGTCAGCCGCTGGCCGATCAACAATACGAGATCGGCGCGGATGCGGACGTCGTTGGCTGTGGTCGTCATGCGGCCTGCCTGGCGCAGCACGCCGACATCGCGCAGCAAGGCATCGCTTGCCGCATGGTCGTAGGCACCGCGTAATTTCTCAGCGAGCAGAATCGCCGCGCGCGCACCGGCGACATCGGTTTGCAAGCCGGCGACAAGGGGCAGGCGCGCGCCCTCGAGCAAACGCGCCGCCTCCGCGGTCGCCGCTTCGAGCGGAACCGCCGCGCCATCAACATAAGCCGTCATATATTCCTCACGTCGTCGCCGTCGCGATCCGAGGCCATGGAGAGAGTCAGTTTTTATCGTATTTTATATAGGCGAAACGCTGATCGTCGGCCGGTGTGCCTTCGAGCGCGGAGCTTTCCCTGCCGGGCTGCCACTGCACAACCTCCTCGATCTTCTTCGCCAGTTCGAAGTCCTTGTCGGTGATGCCCTTGGCGGCATGATTTTTCAAGCGGACTTCAACCCAGGCGTAAGACGCTGTGATGTCGGGATGGTGCCAGGCGGCCTCGGCGAGGTGGCCGACCGTATTGATCACCATCAGCGTACCCTTCCAGCTTTGGGTACGATATTTCCGTCTTATCCAGCCGTCCTCGTAGTGCCAATGCGGCAATTCGCGTTCCAGATGCGCCTTGATCTCGGCTTCGTCATAGGTGCGCTCGTGCTGACGTTCGCTCATGGCAAAGCCTCCTCCTGCGCGCACTATGACAATATCGATGTTATAGGTCCAGTCTGGCGCATTGTGCAGAGCGGCGTATAAGCTCCGGCGCGGCGGCGCAATCTGTATGCAATGTCGATGTGCTTGGTCGTGCCGTAAGCGTTTGATGTCAGGTTGAAGACGTATGCAAACTCGTGTTTCGGTGCAGACCTCGGCCCGTCTTCACCTCGGATTTCTCGATCTCAACGGCGGCCTCGGCCGGCGTTTTGGCAGTTTCGGGCTGGCGATCGACCGGCCGGTGACGGCGCTGACGATTTTTCGCGCCAGCCAGCCGTCGGTCGAGGGGCCGGAGGCGGAGCGCATCGCCGCTCATATCGAGGTTCTGAAGCGTCATCTCAATCTCAGCACGACCTATGGCGTGCGGATCGAGGAAGCCATTCCGGCCCACGCCGGGCTGGGCTCCGGCACGCAGCTCGCCTTTGCGCTCGCCGCCGGGCTGCGCCGGCTGGAAGGATTGCCGGAGGATTTCGCCGGCGACGCCCTGCTGCTCCAGCGCGGCCGTCGTTCCGGCATTGGCGCGGCCCTGTTCTCGCGCGGCGGCCTTGTCGTCGATGGTGGACATGGCCCGCGGACGGTTCTGCCTCCGGTCCTCTGCCATCTGCCCTTTCCGGAGGATTGGCGTATCATTATTGTCATGGACAGCACCTTCGCCGGGGTCCACGGCGCCGACGAGCGCGCTGCCTTCGCGGCGTTGCCGCAGTTTCCCGCCGCAGCGGCCGCAGACATCTGCCACCGGCTGTTGATGCAGGCGCTGCCGGCGCTGGCGGAGCGGGATCTGGCCCAGTTCGGCGCGGCGGTTGGTCATATTCAGGTAATCCTGGGCGATTATTTCGCTCCCGCCCAGGGCGGGGCGCGCTATACAAGCGCCCGCGTCGCCGAGGTCATCGGCCGCCTCGCGCATTTCGGGGCTCAGGGGATCGGCCAAAGCTCCTGGGGGCCGACGGGCTTCGCCTTTGCCGCCAGCGACGATGAAGCGCAGAGACTTGTTCGCCAGGTTCGGGAAGAAAGGCGCGCGCAAAAGGCGGAAGACGGGGCTGACCCGGTCATGGTCGTTTGCAAAGCCATCAACCGGGGCGCCAGAATAACGGCGAGTTCTGTCCCCGGTGACATTCGGAATGCGGAAGACCAACCAGGCACGCAAGACCTTCGACAGGGAAGCACATAATGGCAAAACTCATCCTGCACATGCTGAGCCCGCTGAAACATATGAGCCCGTTCGACGTGAACATGGCGCTCGATGCGGGCTATGATTCGGTGACGCCCTATACAAATGTCACGCTCGAGGAGATCGAGCCGCTCGTGCAGGATGCGATGTTCTCCCGTTCGCCGCGCGATGCCGTCCGCACCGGCATCTTTATCGGCGGCAAGGATGCGATTCAGGCCCTCGACATGGTCGAGAGGGCCAAGAAGACGCTGCTGAAGCCGTTCGAGATTTCGATCTTCGCCGATCCGGCCGGTTCGTTCACGACCGCCGCGGCCATGGTTGCCTGCGTCGAAAAGGTGCTGAAAGAGAAGAAGCAGCGTTCGCTCTCCGGCACCAAGATCGTGGTCTATGGCGCGACCGGCGTTGTCGGCTTTTCCTCCTCCGTTATCGCCGCGCTGGAGGGCGCCCATGTGACGCTCGCGGGCTATAACGGGCCGGAGCGTGTCGAAAAGGCGACGCACGAGATTCGCAAGCGTTTCGGCGTCGAGACCTATTTCGCCGATGCGAGCGACCATGAAAAAGTGCTCGATTTGCTGGTCAATTCGGAAGTCGCGCTCTGCGCCGGCAAGGCCGGTGTGCAGATCCTCTCTGCCGAGGACATCAGTAAGGCGAAAAACCTGCTTGTCAGCGCCGACGTCAATGCGGTGCCGCCGCTGGGCATTGAGGGTGTCGGCCTCCATGACGACGGCAAGGAGCTGCCGGGCGGGAGCTGCGGCATCGGCGCTCTGGCCATCGGCAATGTGAAATATCAGACCGAGTTCCGGCTGTTCAAAAAGATGGCGACATCCGACACGCCGCTCGCGATCGACTTCCGCGACGCTTTCAAGCTCGCGCGCGAGCTTGTCTGAGCCAAACGCAATTCTGATCGCCGCGGCCTCGGGGCGCGGGCTCGCCACGGCGGCGCGGCGATCAGGCTGCAGACCGCTTGTCGTCGATTTTTTCGGCGACAGCGATACGCGCGCCTTGGCGGCGGCGACGCGCGAAATCGCCGATCCCGCGCGCGGCTTTGTGGCGGATGAGCTGCTTTCACATTTGCGCGAACTCGCGGCGGGTGAGACGACGGCGGGTGTCGTCTATGGCAGCGGATTCGAAGACCGACCCGAAATTCTTGATCTTCTTGCGCAGCATTTTTTCGTCTTCGGCAATAATGCGCAAACGGTGACCCGCGCGAAAGACCCGCGCACCCTCGCGGCGCTTTGCGGAGAACTCGAAATTCCGCATCCCGAGATCAGCGTCGCCTGTCCCCGCGCGCCCGAAAACTGGCTCGTCAAGCGGCAGGGCAGCGGCGGCGGTCTGCATGTCCGTCCTGCCGGACACAGCGAAATTTCCTCCGGGGACTATTTTCAGCGCCGCGTCGGCGGCACGCCGGTCTCCGTGCTTGTGCTCTGCGATGGAAGCGAGACGCAAATTCTCGGCAGGAGTTCGCAATGGACGACGCCCTGGCCGGGAATGCCGTACCGCTTCGGCGGCGCGGTGCGTCCGGCCCTCGATCCGTCAGCCCAGCTTGCGGTTCTAAGTGACGCGGCGCGGAAAATTGCACGGGCGCTCGGCCTCGTCGGGCTGAATAGCGTCGATTTTCTTGCCGATGCAGCCGCCTATCACCTGATCGAGGTCAATCCGCGCCCCGGCGCCACGCTCGATATTTTCGCCGACTTGGAGGGTGCGCTCTTCGCCGCGCATTTGGCCGCATGCCGGGGCCACTTGCCGGAGCGGCCTTTGGTCTTTACCAAAGCGGCCGCGACAGCGATCGCTTACGCGCCGCACGAGCTGCCCTCCATGCCCGGCCTCGTCTGGCCGGACTGGTGCAAGGACCGTCAAAGGTCTGGGACATATCTGCGCGCGGGCGATCCCGTCTGCACAATCCTCGCCGAGGCCGAAACCGCCGCCGCGGCCCGCGCCCTTGTCGCCGAACGTCTTGCTGTTTTTGAAGCGCAGCTCCTGCGCGAAGCCCAAAAGGAATGTGCCGCATGACGGAAGCCCCGAAAATCAGCGTCAATAACCTTGCCGGCGCAATCGTCGATCGCATGGTCACCGAGGCTGACCGTCTTCGCATTATTGTTTCCAAGGGCTCACTCGGCGAAACCCTGATCGATGCCGGCGTCAAGGCGGTCGGCGGCTTCGATGTCGGTCTGCTGATAGCGGAAATCTGTCTCGGCGGCCTCGGCACTGTGACGCTTAGCCCCTATGCCGCGACGGCGAAATGGCCGTTCCATCTGACCGTCCGCACGGCCGACCCGGTGATCGCCTGCCTCGCCAGCCAATATGCCGGCTGGGCTCTGTCGCACGAGAAATGGTTCGCGCTCGGCTCCGGTCCCGGCCGGGCCCTGGCACTGAAGGAGCCTCTGTTCAAAGACCTCGGCTATGCCGACAAGGCCAATCGCGCGACCTTAGTGGTCGAAGGCGACAAGCCGCCGCCGCCGGAAGTTGTCGAGAAGGTCTCCAAGGATACCGGCGTCCCACCGCACCACCTCACGTTCATCTATGCGCCGACGCGCAGCCTTGCGGGCGGTCTTCAAGTTGTCGCCCGCGTGCTCGAAGTCGCGCTGCACAAGGCGCATGAACTGAAATTTCCGCTGTCGCGCATCATCGACGGCATCGGCACGGCGCCCCTGTCGCCGCCGCATCCGGATTTCGTCCAGGCGATGGGTCGCACCAATGATGCGATCATCTATGGCGGCCTGACACATCTCTTCGTCACCGGGCCGGCCGACGAGGCGCGCGCCCTCGCCGAGAAACTGCCGAGCAAGACTTCGCGCGATTATGGCGAGCCGTTCAGCGACATCTTCAAGAAATTCAAAGGCGACTTCTACAAGATCGATCCGATGCTGTTCAGCCCGGCGGTCGCCGCGGTGACGGCGGTCGAGACCGGCGAGACCTTCTTCGCCGGCGAGATCAACGAGAGCGCCTTGAATGCCTCCTTCTGCTGAGGCAAATCCGTCTTTGGAGACAAGCCCGCGCATCGCGCTGCTGGTCGACAAGATCGAATTCCACGCCAAGGCGTTGACGCGATCTTTCGCCAGACTCGGCGCGCGTGCCGTGCCAATGCGCCTCTCGGCCTTCAGCCTCGATACGCGGCGGCCGAGCGGCATCGCCGTTCCCGGCTTTGGCACCAGACTGCCCGACTTGATTCTTGTCCGCGCGGTCGGCCTCGGCTCGTTCGAATCGATCACGCTGCGGCTCGGCCTGTTGCACGCACTGAAAGACATGGGCGTGCCTATCGCCAATTCGCCGCGCGCGATCGAATTGTGCGTCGACAAGGCGGCGACGAGCTTTCGCTGCTTTAACGCCGGCATTCCGACGCCGGAGACTTTCGCGCTCGAAAGCCCGCGCCAGACGCGCGCGTTGGTGCGGCGTGAATGCGCTCGCAGCCCGCTGGTGCTCAAGCCCTTGTTCGGGGCGCAGGGGCGCGGCCTCAAGTTGATCCGGCAAGAGTCGGACCTGCCGGATATCGCCAGCATGGCCGGGGTCTATTATCTGCAGCGCTATATTGGCGTCGAACGCGACGGCTTCTCCGACTGCCGCGTACTGGTGGCGGGTGGGCGCGTGCTGGCCGCCATGACACGGCGGGCGCCGCATTGGATCACCAATGTGAAGCTCGGCGCCAAGCCGGAGCCGGTGGAACTTGACGACGAAATGCGCGATCTTGCTCTGCGGGGGGCGGCGGCGGTCGAGGCGGAATTCGCCGGCGTCGATCTGCTGCGCGCGGCCGATGGCCGCTGGTACGTGATCGAAGTCAATTCCATGCCCGGCTGGCAGGGGCTGCAAAGCGTGACCGATTTCCCCATCGCCGACGAACTCGCGTCTTTGCTGCTCGCCCGCCACGGCCTCGCCGCGGGCGGGGCCGAGATGGCCTCTTGATTTTTGCCGCGGCGATTGCCGAAGCCTTCCGCGCGGCCTGCCGCGAGGAGATCGAGGCGCCCAAACCCGGCAACGTGCATGTTTTCGCCGGCGGCCACAATATGGAAGCCGCGCATTTTCTGACGAGCGCGGAAGCTTCGGCCGGACCCCTCGCGGCGCCCGGCGCCTCGGTCGGCGCGCGGGTCCTCGGCGCGGTCACGGCAAGTTTCGATGCCGTCGGCATGAACACGAATCTCGGCATTGTCCTGCTCTGCGCGCCGCTTGCCGCGGCGGCGGAACGCGGTGGCCCGCTGCGCCCGGCGCTGGCCCATGTGCTCGCGGGTCTCGACCGGAATGATGCGGACCAGGTGTTCCGTGCCATCGCTCTGGCGAACCCGGGCGGCCTTGGCGCGGCGGCGCATCATGATGTCCGTCACCCGGCGGATACCAGCCTTCTGGAGGCGATGCGCGAAGCGGCGCCGCGCGACCGGATCGCTTACCAATATGCGTCGGATTTTGATGATATTTTCGTGACGGGGCTTTTCGCACTTGCGGAAGCGCAAACGCGCGGCCTTACGTCGCCGCTGCGCGCTGTCGCGGTCTATCTCGTCTTCCTCAGTAGCTTCGCGGATACGCATGTTTTTCGTAAATTCGGCGCCGGGACAGCGGCTGAGGTGCGACGCGAAGCCACGGAGATGCTTTTACTTTTTCATTCCCGGCGCGGAGATTGTTTGCCCGAGCTTCTCGCCTTCGACCAGAGTCTCAAAGCCCGCGGCCTTAACCCTGGGACCAGCGCTGACCTGACGGTGGCGACACTTTTCGCCGATCGCTTGCGCAATGGCTTGCCGAGCCGCCGCAATGATGATTGATTGCGCCCCGTGCGGACGGTCCGCCGCTATCTGGCCAACCGGCCTGTCCCAAAGCCATCGGTAGCGTGCCGGTAGCTGACGGGCGTCGATAACAAGGATAGGTCATTGGTCCCGTCGAGGAATCGGCGGGGAGTCGTGTTTTTTGTTCCACCGGAGGAAGTACATATGGCCAAGATAACGAAACTTGGTGTCGGCGAATCGCTCGTCGGCGAGGGCAATGAGGTCGCGCATATCGACCTCATCATCGGACCGCGCGGTAGCGTGGCGGAATCCGCCTTCGCCAACGCGCTCGTCAATGAAAAGGACGGTTTCAGCACGTTGCTCGCGGTGATCGCGCCGAATCTTGCCGTCAAGCCCCACACGATTCTTTATAACAAGGTCACGATCAAGGGCGCCAAGCAGGCGGTGCAGATGTTTGGACCGGCGCAGGCCGCCGTCGCCAAAGCCGTCGCCGACAGCGTCGCTGACGGCGTGATTCCGGTTGAAGAAGCCGATGACATTTTCATCTCCGTCGGCGTCTTCATCCATTGGGATGCCAGCGACGACAAGAAGATCCACGATTATAACTATCAGGCGACGAAGGAAGCCATTAAGCGCGCCGTCACCGGCGAGCCGAAGCCGTCCGAAGTCGTTGCCAAGCGCAACTCGGCGAAGCACCCCTTCTCGCCGTCGTGAGCCACGCAAAATTCTGGTAATCAAAGGGGAGCTTCGGCTCCCCTTTTTTATTTTGGGTTCAGAGTTTGCAGATCGCTCGCAGTGATCTTGCGGTCATGCAGCGCCGAGGCGACGAGGACGCCCTTGAGCCCTGCGGATTCGAGCCAGCGCAGATCGTCCGCGTCGCGCACGCCGCCCGCGGCATAGAGATCATGCTTTCCTTGCGTGAGCACGCCGAGCCGATCGAGACGTGCGAAGTCCGGACCGCCGCCGGCGCCGACCTTCGCCAAAGTCATCACGATGATTCGTTGCGGCCACAGCGCCGGATTCGTCGCAAGAGCCATCGGACCGAGAAAATCGTCGCCGCGAAAATCCAGCGAGAGAATACGGCGCGGCAGATCAAAGCGCGGCAGTGTCTCGAGATCGGAGAGGCTCTCGCTGCCGATGACGAGCGCGCCGCGATGGCGCGCGAGCCAGGCGGCGGCATGGTTTTCTGTCGCGATTCCTGAGTCGACCCAGAATTCGATCTCCGGGAAAACCGCTTCGAGCTCGGAAATGATCGCCGTATGGCCGCCCACGCCGGTGATCGCGTCAAGATCGGCGATGTAGATATTTTTGAATGGGAAGAGCGCGCGAAAGCCCGCGATAACGTCACGCGGACGGCTCGTACGGGCGAGCGGCGTCTCGATCGGCGCGTAAAGATGCCGGGCACCGCCGCTGGCGCGCACCACAGCGCCGGCTTTCAAATCGATCACGGGAATGACGTCCAACGCTCGCTCCGCTTGGGTCTGGAAGCCGCCGCATGTTAGAGCCTGCGTAACGCGATTTTGGGGCGAGTCAAAATGCCAGGCACGATCGGCTGGGACATCGGCGGCGCGCATTTGAAAGCCGCGCGCGTCGAAGACGGGCAGGTTGTCAAAGTCGTCCAGATCGCCTGCCCGCTCTGGCTCGGCCTGGATCAACTGCATGAAGCCTTTGCCGAAGCGAAAGCGGCGCTCGGGTCGGTGCCGCATCATTTCGCGACGATGACGGGCGAACTTTCCGATGTCTTTCCCAATCGCCGCGCCGGCGTTGCCGCCATTGCTGCGGCCGCTGTACGCGAACTCGGCCCAGTGCGATTCTATGCCGGGCCGCAGGGTTTCGTAGCGGCGGATCAGGTCGTGGCGCATGTGGAGGCTGTCGCCTCAGCCAACTGGCACGCCAGCGCCGTCTTCGCCGCGCGGCAGGTTCCCGATGGTCTCTTCGTCGATGTGGGCTCGACGACGACGGACATCATTCCCCTGCAAGCGGGCAAGGTCGCCGCGCGCGGCTATAGCGACGCGACACGGATGGCGCAAGGCGAACTGGTCTATGCCGGAATTGTCCGCAGCTTCCTGATGGCAGGCCTGCACCATGTGCCCTTCGGCGGCCGCTGGGTGCCGATCATGAACGAGGCGTTCGCGACGGCAAGCGACGTCTATCGCATTCTTGGCGATCTGCCCGAGGACGCCGATCTGATGCCCACGGCGGATGTGCAACCCAAGACGGCGGAAGCCTCCCGCGCGCGACTGGCACGCCAGATCGGCCATGACGCAAGCGACGTCAGCGCTGCGGCGCTCGATCGGCTCGCCGCTTATTTTGCCGAGGCGCAATTGCGCGAGATTTTCGACGGCACCTGCCTCGCACTGTCGGTAACCGCGCTCGACAATGATGCTCCGATTGTCGGCGCCGGGGCCGGGCGCTTCGTCGTCCGGCGACTCGCGGCGCGACTCGGCCGTCCGTACATCGATTGCGCGGATTTGCTTCCCACGGCACCGGAGCTGCGCCGCAAAGCCGCCGATTGTCTGCCTGCCTGCGCGGTGGCGTTGCTGGCTTAGATGCGTGCGTAATGCGCCGCGACTTTTTCGGCGAGCCAGCTCCACGCCTCTGCCTCTTCCGGCCCCGCCGTCTTGTCGATGGCGATTTGGAGATAGGCGATTTCGGTTTCGATCTTCTCGCGCGGCAGGAAGTCGAGCCGGCTTGCGAGCACCGCCAATTCCAGCACTGCCGCCTTGGCGCGGTTCATCCCCTCGAAAGGCGCATGCTGCTGCTGGCGTAACACGCGGCAATGAAACCGCGGGCGCTGCTCGTGTGCCTCGACCTGATCGACGGCAAGTTCCGCATGGGTCAAGGCCGCCGCCAGACGCGGCACGGGAAAGCCTTCGATCTTCGTCAGCGGCCAGTCGCGTCGCCCGGTCAAACAGCCGGCGAAGATGCGCACATCGTCGATGTAATTGGCGATTGCGAAAGGCACCGCCCGCAGATTGTCGAGCGTCGTCGAAGGATGGAAGGGCGCGATGATCCATTGGTCCGCCTCGGCGATCAGTCCAAGCGGCGCGATATGCACGCGGCCCTGCGCATCGGCGGTCGTCACGACACATTCGCGGATCATGGGCATTTCAACCCTCCGCCTTGGCACGCAGCGTATGGCCCATCTCGCGCAGCCGCGTCAGATCTTCCTGTGCTGCCTCCGTCGCCGCTCCGAAGTCGAGCGGCTCATCCTGCACGTAGCGCTTGCCGAGCGTGAAGGCGAGCTCAGCCTTCATCAATTCCGTGCCGATATAGAAGGCATGCGCGTCGTCGCCTTTCACGGCAAGATGCGGGAAGAGCGTCATCGCATCGCGCGCCACATGATGGCCGGCGCGATTGTAGAGATGGATGCCGTCTTCCGCGACCTCGATACGATAATTGGCATCGCGCACATCCGCCGCGCGCTCGGCAATCTCGACCGGCGTCGTGACGAAGGGCTTGAGATCATGCACCTGCGCGAGGCCCGCGCCATAGCCCTTGGGCAGGGCCTCGTCGGCGCGCGCCGCATACATCAGCCGCCGCGCGTCATCGTGTTCGGCGACCGTGCGGCGCGTATGCGGGCTCACCTGCACGACGAGCACATTGCGGATGGAAAGCTCCGAACAGATGCCGAGCAGCATGGCGGTGATGCCGCTGGTATCCGCTTCGGTCAACTCCGTCAGATTCCCGGTGCCCATCATCATCTCGGCGTCCGGCAGCAGGCGCCGCGCCTCGATATAGCGCGCGAGCGAGGCGGAGAAACCGAAATGGATCGGATCGAGAATCGGATCGATGATGAAGGGAATGTCCGCCGCTTGCGCCTTTTCGGCGAGCCGGACCAGCGAGCCGAGATCGGAATGCGGCTGCGGGATCAGCACCGGCGTCACCGGATATTTGCGGGCGATGTCGAGCGTCGTCTCGGTGAGGCTCAGCAGAAAATCTGCCCCCGCTGCGGCGCCGCGCTCGAGTTCGCCGGCATCGGCGGAATCGACGCTCACTTTATGCCCCGCCGCCTTCAACGCGCGCACGCAATCCTCAAGATTCGGAAACGGCGTATCGGGCAGGCAGCCGAGGTCGATCACATCGGCGCCCTCGGTGCGCATCTGCGCCGCGCGGCGCAGAATTTCATCGACGGAAACGCCGGAGGCGTCAACGATCTCGCTGAAAATGCGAATGTCGTAGCGGGACAGATCCGGTGGCCGGCCGCCCCGGCCGAAATAGGCCGGAAGATCGGCGATCTCGTCCGGGCCACGCTCGACCTTGACGCCGAGTTCGCGCGACAGCGCGTCGAGATCGGCGCGGCAGCGTCCCGGCAGGATAATCCGCTCGGCCTCGATGGGGCGCGGCACGCGGCGCAGAATGATCGCTTCAGTCATCAGCGCCGCGACTTTCACCCCGACATCGAAAATGCGCCAGGCGAAGGGCGTCGGGCCGAGCCCGTTCATCGTCTTGACGAGACGCGGCGCGGCGAGATGTCCGGTCAGAAGCAGGATGCGTTCGGCCATACGTCAGTCGAGCCTCGTTTTTTCAGGCGCGTCGCAGGTGCAGGCCCGGTATCTGCCCGCGTAAAAATTCGGTCGGCGCCTCGGGCAGAGCGGCTGGTCCGGCGATGAAGATATCAGCGCCACTCGCCGCGGCAAAATGCGGGAACAGGCGATCGACGACGCCCGCCTGCGCAAGCTCGGTGAGCGTGAGGCCCGCGTCGGCGTCGATCTCGGCGCTTTTGATCAGCAGCAGCCGCTCCGCCCGCAGCTTCGCTGCGAGCCAGGCGGCGAGGGTATCGGAGGTGACGTCCCAGGATTTCGGCAGCGGCGAGGCGAGCGCCATCGCCGCCGGTGCCCAGCAGGCGATGCGGCCGGTCCGCAGCGCACGGCCGATGGCGGCAGGCGTCGATACAACGGCGAGCCGCGGCCAGAGCGCGGCCAGAGCCAGGCCGTATTGCTCCATCGCGACAAGGGCGATGTGATGTGCGGCATCGTCGTCGAAGCGCATCTTCGCCTGCATCGCGCGCACGGCATCGGCAAAGCCGCCGCCGCCGGGCACGACGATGAGCGGATCGGGATAGCGGTCGAGCGCTTCGAGCCAGCTTGTGAGCAGCGGCGTATCCGCGAGGCTGCCGCCAAGCTTCACGACCAGGGGGCGCGGCGTTTTGTAGGATGGCACGGTGATCGATCAGCCGCCGGATTTGGCGGCAACGTCGGATATACTGGCGAAAAGCTGGTGCAGGCTGCCCGCCTGGCTCGCCCGTTCGCGGCTGATTTCGATGCCGACGCTGCCGTCGATGACATCGAGCTTTTCGACGCGGACTTTGATCGCAACGAGACGCGGATGCGCGAGCAGGGCGTCGGCGACGCGCTCGGCGACGGTTTCGACGAGATCGACGTGACCGCGCGAAAGAACGAGACGGATGGCATCGACGATCAAATCATAGGAGAGGATGTCGCGCATATCCTCAGCATGATGCGCCGTACGGCGAACGTCGGCGTCGATATTAAAGCGCACCCGCTGCGTCTTTTCGCGCTCGAAATCATAGGCGCCGATGGAGACCAACAAGACGAGGTCGTGAACGAAGACGCGGTCGGTCTCGATCTTCTCGTCGCGCCCGGGCCCATAGCCGCGGGCCGACAAAAGACGCCAGTCGATCTTGAATTCGTCCTGCGCATCGAGCGTCGAAGGCGCGCGCGGGATCAGGTCGCGGATGAAACGCACCTGCGCCGCATCGATCGCTTTCTTGCGATCGTTGCCGGAACACAGCGCGCCGCGAAAGCCGAGGAGGTTGGGCTCCAGCGGCAGCAGCCGGGCGATGTCGGGCGCCTCAAGCGAGCCGGCAAGCCCCGCGATGAGATTCGCCTCATGCGCCCGATCGACGAATTCGCGCAGGCCGGAGATGTCGACATGATTGACGAGCCGCTTGCCATCCTTCGCCGCCGTGTCGAGCATGACGCCTTTGAACCCCGCCGCGGCGAGGCTCGGGATCAGCGTGAGATCGAGGCCGCGATCGGCGAAGAGAACGGCGATGAGCCTGGCTTCAGCGGCGAGGGACGTCAGCGCCGCGATGCTCTCGGCGGCGCTCTCGCTGGGGATGCCGACTTTCACATAATCGACCCCAGTGGCAGCGATCGCTTTGGCCGCCGCGGCCAGCTCGGCGGGCTCGGTGAGATTGCCCGCGACGGCGCTCACTGGTCGGCGACCGCCGATTGTTGCAACGATGGCGCGAATCACCGCCGGCGTCAGCGCGCCGAGCGGCCCGTCTGCCGGGTTCTTGAGGTCGAGAATATCGGCGCCTTCGATCAGCGCGATTTCGGCTTCCGCAGCGTCGGCGACGCTCGCGAGCATCAGCGTCATCAGGCACCAAAGTCTAGGCGGGCGGCCGGTGCACGGCGACAATGCGCGCCGCTCGGGCCGCCCTCTTCAATCTGGGCTTCCTTTATAGGAGAACGGGCGAAAGGCCAATTATCCTCTCGGAGCAGGACCGGAAGCCGTTAAGGGCGCGGCACGGGCTTCTGTTGTGTGAGGGGATAGCCGGCCTCGGACCAGCCCTGGGTTCCGTCCGCGTACCAGAGGACATGGGTATAGCCGAGAGCTTTGGCGCGTTTGGCGGCGTTCCACGACATCCAGCAATGTCGCAGGCAATAAAAGACCAGCGGCTTGTTGAGGTCGCCGCCGCTAGCCTGTTTCAGCCCGCGCCGGAAGTAATCCTCCATCGCCGGCGCCAGCGCCCCGTAGCCCGTATCCGGCAGCCAGACGCTGCCGGAAATATCGAGCCGCGGCTTGTCGCGCCAGATCGTGCCCGGCGTCAGTCCGGCGGGCTTCGGCACCTGTGGCAGGACATCGATGAACACCGCCGCCTTCTTCTGCCAGAGGTCGTGGGTTTCGGCGACGGTGAGGGCCGGCTTGCCGTCGAGCGTCGCCGGCGTTGCGGTTTTGTAGTCCGAGGTGCGATAGCCGCCCGGCTCCGGGACAGGCTGGTCGGCCCATGCGACGGGTACGATGGCAAGGGCGCAAAGGGCAAAGGCGGCAGCGAAGCGGAATAGTCTCATCCTTGGGTTCCTCAGTTCTATTTTAGACTTTTGCGTAATGCGGACAGCGTTTCCTTGAAGCCGGCGGGGCCGCCGAGAAGGCGCTCCATCATCAGGGCGCCTTCCAGCGTCGCCACGATCATCCGCGCGGATTGGGCGGGTTTGACATCGGCCCCGATCGTGCCGTTGGCGCGGCCTTCCGCGAGAACCTGCTTCAGCCAGGCGACATGACGCTGAAAAAAGACCGCGACGCCCTCGCGGATGCGCGGCGGCAGGATGGCGAGCTCGGCCGCCATCGCCGCGGCGAGGCAGCCCTGCTCCTCCCGCAGGCCGTGGAGATAAAGCTTGGCATAGGCTTCGACGCGGGCGAGGCCGTCCTTGCTGGCGGCCGTGATCTCCTCGAGCGCCCGGTCGTAGCGTTCACCGTAGGCGGCGACGAGCGCAAGGCCGAGCTCTTCCTTGGTCGGAAAGTGATAATGGATGCTCGCCTTGCGCAGGCCGACGGCTGCGGCCAGATCGGCATAGCTGAAGCCCGACCAGCCGCGCTGTCTCACCAGCACCTCGGCCTCCGCCAGCAATTTTTCGCGCGTATCTGCGAGCATATGCTTTGCCTACCTACCGATAGGCAGGCCCGTCAAGTATTTCGGGCGTGCTCTCCGCAACCGATTGACCGGCGCGGAGCTACCGACTAGAAGGTAGGGAACAAGGGAGAGGAAGCGCCATGAGCGAGAAGATGCTGGATTGGGACGCATACCGGAAACAGCTCAACAAGACGCTCGGCGGCATCGCCAGCGTGAGCCCGGACATTCTCAAAGGCAACGAAATCCTCTCCAATGCGGCGCCGAAGCCGGGGACGCTGGATGCCAAGACGCGCGAACTCATCGCGCTTGCGGTCGCGGTGACGACCCGCTGCGACGGCTGCATCGCCTATCATACCGCTGCGGCGCGTAAGGCACGGGCGACGAAAGAGGAGCTTGTCGAGGCGCTTGGTGTCGCCATCACCCTCAACGAGGGAGCCGCGCTGATCTATTCGGCACGTGCCGTCGATGCGTTCGATAGCGTTGCGGAATAGACCGGGCGGCAAAGGCGGCAAGAGCGCGGGAGGTTGCGTGGCAAAAGCTTTCACCCTGCTGGCCGCGGTCGTATGCGCGAGCATGGCTTTGCTGCTGCCGCCGCGATATGCGTTCTCCGACGTCGCGCCGCAGATCACGCCGTTGCCGGTGCGCGAGATCGCGCCGGGCGTCTATGTGCATCAGGCGCCGATTACGGAGATGAACGCGGCAAGCGGCGGCGATATTGCCAATACCGGCTTCATTGTCGGCGACGATGCCGTCGCGGTCATCGATACGGGAGGCGCGCTGACCATTGGCGCGCGGCTGAAAAAGGCGATCGAAGCGATCACCCCGAAGCCGATCCGCTATGTCATCAACACGACCGAGCACCCGGACTACATTTTCGGCAATGCGGCTTTTGTCGGTCCGGGCGTCACCTTCGTCGGTCACAAGAATTTGCCGCGCGAAATGGCCCAGCGCGGCCCCGACTATCTGGTGACCTGGCGGCGGATGATGCCTGACCTTGTAGCGGGCATCAAGCTCGTGCCGCCGACCCTGCTCGTCGAGCCAGGGAAGGATTTACACCTTGATCTTGGCCATCGCGAAATCGACGTCCGTGCTTGGCCGACAATGTCGACAGACTGTAACGTGACGGTCTTCGATACCGCGACCGCGACCCTGTTCACCGGCGACCTGCTTTATCTGCATCATGTGCCGGTCATCGACGGGAGCCTGCTCGGATGGCTCAAGGAATTGCCAGCGTTCGCGAAAATCCCGGCCCAACGCATCGTCCCGGGGCATGGTCCCGCCGATTCCGACTGGCATGAGGCGCTCGACGCGCAAAAAGCCTATCTCGCCAAAATGACCGAGGATTTGCGCGCCCTCCTGAAGCAGGGCGCGGACATCAACACCGCAGCAAAAAAGGCCGCGCAATCGGAAGCCGGAAAATGGCAGCTCTTTGGAGTCTATAACCCGCGTAACGCGACCGCCGGCTATGCCGAGCTCGAATGGCAGTGAAGCGGCAAGGCAAATGCGCTATAGGAAAGCAAAAGGGAGAAACGACATGCGCAGATGGCATGGAATTGCGGCATTGGCCGTTGCGGCCGCTGCAAGCTTTTTGATCCTGGCGTCGCCGGTGCGCGCCGTCAACGCGACGCCCGAAGAGAACTGGAAGAATCTGGCCGACGCGCTCTTTCCGCACCAGTCGCTGACCGAGGATGGCACGATAATCAAGCTTGGCACGCCGCTGGCAGCGGAGGATGCCGCGCTCGTGCCGGTGACGCTGCATATGAATTACACCGATCCCGATCTGCCAGCCAACGATCCGCATCGGGTAAAGAAAGTCACCCTTGTCATTGATGAGAATCCCTCCCCGGTCGCCGCGGTGTTCGAGCTTGGCCCGAAAGCGGGCGTCACCAAGATCGAAACGCGCGTGCGCGTCAATCAGAACACCAAGGTCCATGCGGTGGCAGAGACCGTCGACGGCAAGCTTTACGTGAGCGAATCCTTCGTCGCTGCCGCCGGCGGCTGCTCGGCACCGAGCGGCGATGCGGATGCTGCCGACGGGCCGCCTATCGGCACAATCCGCGTGCGCGGGATCAAGCCGGAATATGTCAGCAACGACGCCAGCCGCAAGGAAGCTGTCGTGATGATCAAGCATCCGAACAATTCCGGCATGCAGATGGATCAGGAGACGCATCTTTATATTCCCGCGCGCTATGTCGATTCGCTACGCGTCACGCAGGGCGATACGCTGATCTTCGCGATGACCGGGGGGATCTCGATTTCGGAAGATCCAAACTTCCGCTTCGATTATCTCTCGAACGGCGCCGGCAAGATGGATGTCGCCGCATCCGACAGCAAGGGCAAGAAATTCGCCAAGAACGCTGCGATCGAACCGGCGATGTAAGCCGGAGGGCTTCGCCGAAAAGTGGAAACCGGTTTTCGGAAACGAAACGCGACAATAAAAGAATGGAGCGTTTCATCGTTTCCGTGGAACCGTGAAATGCTTTAGTTGAACAGTTCGAAATCGCCCGCCGCATGCGTTTCGCTCTCGCCTTTTTTTGCGAAGGCGAGGCGCGCTTCAAGCTCGGCGAGCGTCAGGACCTTGGCCGCTACGCTGGGGTCGAGCCGCCAATGGTCCGGCAGCGCTAGCGCCAGCGCGCCGAGGAAGTCGCCGAGGTTCTTCAGCTTCTGGCTGATGTGATCGAAGTCCTGCAGTTCGCGCAAATGGGCGGGATCGCGGGCGGCGGCTTGCAGAATCAGCGGCGCGATCAGGCTCTGCAGGCGATGTACGGAGTCGCCGATTTCGCTCAGGGCCTCGCCGACGCGGTCGGTCACGTCGGCGATGGGGACGCTCGTCGACTCTTTCAGCTCGGTGGGGTCCGTGGTCATTCTGCGCCAGATCCTAAAAGAACTCGACATCGGCCGTCTGCGTCGGCGGCGCGACCGCCACCGGTACTTCCGCGCCGGCGATGAAGGCTTGCCGCGCCCGGCCGCAGACCGGCCAGAATTGCAGCCGCCGGCCGCTCTCGCCGCCGCAACTGCCACCGAGATAGGCTATGTTCTCGGTCTTTAGAAATTGTTCGGCGAAAATAACGTTCTTCCGGCCGATGTCGGAGAAGTTTTCGATCGTGCGCGCGCCGCCGAAAAGCTTGGCCTCGAGCCGCTCCTTGCGGGCGCCGCGCCGCAAAAGACCGTTGACCAGAAGTTCCATGAGATGCACGCCGTAGCGCTCGGCCTCGCCATTGCGCGCCGCTTTATCGTCGCCGGGCAACAGGAAATGATTCATGCCGCCGACACGCGCGATGGGGTCGCGAATGCAGGCCGCCACGCAGGAGCCCAGCAAGGTCAGGAGCACGACATCGGGATCGTCGGACACAAAATATTCGCCCTGAACGATATGCACCTTCCGATAATGCGTCTCTTCGCGGTCTGCGGCTGCGGCCGCGGAGCTGCCGCTCATTTCAGCTTCCCGAAAACGGCTTCGATCGCACCCTTCAGCACGGGAATCGTGAAAGGCTTGACGAGGTAATTGTTGACGCCGAGCTTGATGGCGCGCTCGATCAACGCGCGGTCGCCGCGGCCCGTCAGCATGATGAAGGCGGACTTCTGCGTCGCAGGATGTGCCCGCACGGCTTGCAAAAATTGCAGCCCATCGAGTTTGGGCATGTTGAGATCGGAAATGACCAGATGCGCGGGCTTTTGCACCAGAGACTTCAGGGCCTGCTCGCCGTCGGCGGCCATTTCGATGTTCTCGATTCCAAGCTGCTGCAGACCGTCGCGAATCAGCGCGCGGCTGGTGAGCTGATCGTCAACGATCATTGCCCTTATGGCAGACGCGAACGGCATGCCACCCCCCCTTCTTCGTTCCTGTTTGTCAGTCTCAGGATCTCGCCGCCGATTTTTTCGAGCGGCAATTGCCGCTCCACGGCTTTCATTTCAAAGGCGACTCGCGGCATGCCGTAAACGAGGCTCGTCGCGCGATCCTGGCCGATCGTGTTCGCACCTGCCTTGCGCAGGCTCGCGAGTCCTTCAGCGCCGTCGCGGCCCATGCCGGTGAGGATGACGCCGACGGCCTGCGCGCCGACGACCGCACTGACGGATTTGAACATCACATCGACCGACGGCCGATGCCCGTTGACGAGGTCCGCCTTGCTCAGGCGGCAGATCAGGTTCTTGCCGAGCGCGATTTCGAGATGTGCCACTGTCCCCGGCGCCAAATAGATGTGACCCTTTGCCAGCGGCGCGCCGTCACGGGCCTCGGTCACCTTGGCCGCGCAGAGCCGGTCGAGCCGCTCGGCGAAGCTTTTGGTGAAGGTCGCCGGCATGTGCTGGGTGATGATCGTCGGCGGACAATTGTCGGGAAACCGCGACAAGACCTCGATCAACGCCTCGACGCCGCCGGTCGAAGCGCCGATGGCGACAATCCGGCCATCCGGCTCATAAACGAAATTGCGCGGCGTCGGCGCCGCGACGTGGCGTTGCGGCCGCATCAGTTGCGCCCGCGCGGACGCCGCCGCTTTCACCTTCGCAGCGAGATCGGGGAAAATCTCGCGATCCGCCGAAGAGGGCTTGGCGATGCAGTCGAAAGCGCCGATCTCAAGCGCCTTGATCGTCGCCTCTGTTCCGCGCGCCGTCAGATTCGAGATCATGATGACTGGCGTCGGCCGCAGCCGCATGATCTTGGAAAGAAATTCAATGCCGTTCATGTTCGGCATTTCGACGTCAAGCGTGACGACATCGGGCTCGAGCGTCTTCATCGCCTCGCGCGCCTCGTAGGGGTCTGCGGCCTGACCGACGATCTCGATATCGGGATCCTGCGCGAGAATCTGGGAAATCAGATACCGCATCGTCCGCGAATCGTCGACAACAAGAACTTTTGTCTTGCTCACTTGCCGGTTCACTTGCCGCGATCCTTTTGCTTCAAGCGATAGGTGGTGATGCCTTCGGTCTCGAAGACCGCTGCCGCGGGTCCCGAGACGCGCTCGGAATGACCGATGTAGAGTCGGCCTCCCGGCTGGAGCTGCGGCGCGAAGCGGCTCCAGAGCCGCGCCTGTGTGTCGTCCTCGAAATAGATCACGACGTTGCGGCAGAAGATCGCGTCGAATTTGCCGCGCATCGGCCATTGGCCGACGAGGTTGAGTTCACGGAAGGCGACGAGCGTGCGCAGGGCATCGCCCGCGGCCCAGCTCTTGCCCTCCGCGCCGCGCGAAGCCGTGAACCAGCGCAGCCGCAGATCGGCGGCCACAGGCTGCATCGCCGCGTCGCTGTAGATGCCGGCATCGCCCTCGGCGATCATATTGGGATCGATATCGGTGGCGAGAATCTTGATGTCGAGCGATGCCGCGTCGGGCAGAACGGAGAGGATCGTCAGTGCGATCGAATAGGGCTCGGCGCCGTTCGAGCAGGCTGCCGACCACACGCGCACGCGGCCGCCCCGGCGCGCGCTCTCTGCCAGCGGCGGCAGGACGTGACGGCGCAAATGTTCGAAATGATGCGGCTCACGAAAAAACCGCGTCACGTTAGTCGTGAGGGCGGCCAGCATCTGTTGACGCTCGCTCGCGCCCGATTGCGAGGTGACGAGATGGCAATAGTCGCGAAAGCTTTCGAGCCCGAGGGCGCGTAGCCGCTTCGCCAGCCGCGAATAGACGAGCGCTGCCTTGCCCGGCGGGACGTGAATGCCCGCGTCGGCATGCAGCATATCGGCGATCTGGCGGAAATCCGCATCGGTCATCACGAATTCGGCCGTGATGGCGGCGCTCTGCGATTTCCCGGCGGCGAAGGCGGGGGTGCGGGTCATGCGGCTTCGCTCGCCTCGACCGGCAAATCCTTCGCCTGGGCGTTGGCGATCACCGCATCGACATCGAGGATCAGCGCAACGCGGCCGTCGCCGAGGATCGTCGCGGCGGCAATGCCCGGCACATGCCGGTAATTTGCTTCAAGGCTCTTGATGACGACCTGCCGCTGGCCCTGAATGGCATCAACGAGGAGGGCGCTGCGGCCGCCGCCCTCGGTCTCGACGAGGATGACGACGCTCGACATCGGGTCGGCCACATTGGCGCGATAGCTGAGTTCGCGGCCAATATCGATGAGCGGCGTGAATTTGTTGCGGATCGAGATCACGCGCGCGCTGCCGCCCATGCCGTGAATCTCCCCAGCCTTGGGTTGCAGGGTCTCGACAATGGCAGTGAGCGGGACGATCAAGGTCTGGTCGGCGACGGTGACGACCATGCCGTCAAGGACCGCGAGCGTCAGCGGTAGACTCATGGTGAAGGTCGAGCCCCTGCCGGGGCGCGAGCTGATCGAGATCCGGCCGCCGAGTGCTTGAATCGAACGCTTCACCACATCCATGCCGACACCGCGGCCAGAAATATCCGAGATTTCCGACGCAGTGGAAAAGCCGGGCAGGAAGATCAGATTGTCGATCTCCTCGTCGCTCAGCTGCACATCGGCGGGGATTAGGCCCTTGTCGATCGCAATCTGCTTGACGCGTGGTCGGTTGATGCCGGCGCCGTCGTCCGAGATTTCGATCACGATACGGCCGGAGCGATGCAGCGCCGAGAGCCGCACCGTGCCTTCCTCGGGCTTTCCGGCGACGATGCGCGCCTCGGGCTTTTCGAGGCCATGGTCGATGGCGTTGCGGATCATATGCGTCAACGGATCGGTCAGCCGCTCGATGACGGTTTTGTCAACCTCGGTGCCTTCGCCATCCGTCACCAGCCGCACGGCTTTGCCGGTCATCACCGCGAGTTCGCGGACAAGGCGCGGCATGCGCTGGAAGACCGATTTTACCGGCTGCGCGCGGATCGCCATGACGCTATCCTGGATTTCGCGCGTCAATTGCTCGAGCTCGTCGAGGCCGATCACGACGTTGGAGGCACGGGCGAGGCCCGCCTCGGTGACCCGTTGCGCCAGCATGGCCTGATTGATGACAAGCTCGCCGACAAGGTCGATCAGCCGGTCGACGCGATCGAGATCGACGCGGATGGTTGCGACCGCTTTGGTTTCGGCCTCGGTGGCGTGTTTCGCCTCGGCAGCATGTTTCGCTGCGGCTGCCGGTTTTGCGGCCGCGGGCTCGGCGTCGTCAGTCAAAGCCGACGCCAGGACGGCAACGGGAGCGGCAACGGGGCTTTCTGGCGCTTCATCCCCGGCGGGGGAGGCGTCGAGGCCATTCAGCACGCGCGCCAGCAGGGCGGCGACTTCATTATCGGCGGTGCTGGCGGGTTCGCCTTGCGGCGCAGCTTCGTTGACGATGTCGAGATCGCAATCCCAGGTGACGAAATCGAAGACCTCGCGGACCGTGTCCTCGCTTTTCGGCGTCGTCAGCTTGATCGTCCAGGAGAGATAAGCGCCTTCGGGGTCGAGTTCGCTCAACAGAGGCAGCTCGGAAATGTCGCAGGACGTCTCGACCGTGCCGAGGCTGCCCAGTTCGCGCAGAATCAGCATCGCCTCATTGGCCTTGGCATAGAGGCTGGGCTTGGGCTTGAATTTGATGATGAAGACATTTTCCGATGGTGACGCCGGCGCGTCCTCGTCGAAGTCGAAGGCGGCGTGCACCGGCTGAAATTCGAGGCCGGAAAGATCGTCCTCGGGTTCTGCCTCGGCCGAGGGGTTAAGCGCACGCAATTCGTCGGCGAGCTTCTGGGCGCGGCTCTCGTCGATGCTGCCGCCATCGCGGGCAGCGCGGACGAGATCGGCCAACACATCGGCAGCGCGCAGCAGAACCTTCAGAACTTCCGGCGAAGGTTCCAACTTGCCGGCGCGGACATGATCGAGCGCAGTCTCGAAGACATGCGCGAAGCCGACGAGGTCTTCCAGGCTGAAGGCGCCGGCGCCGCCCTTGACGGAATGGACCGCGCGGAACACGGCGTTCACTGTTTCCGAATCGGCCTCGCCGTTCTCCATCGCCAGCAGGCCCGCTTCGAGTTCGGCGAGTTGCTCTTCGCATTCCTGAAAGAAAGTCTGTCTGATCGCCGCCATCGGGTCCATGGCTTCCCCCGAATGTTAGGCAGCGACGCGCCGCACGGCCGCGACAAGCTTGGTGGGATCGAACGGCTTGACGATCCAGCCAGTGGCGCCGGCGCGGCGGGCGCGATCCTTTTTCTCGGCATCGCTTTCCGTCGTCAGCACCAGGATGGGGATGGCGCGATGCTCGGCGTCGTGGCGCACCTTCTCGATGAAGCCGAAACCATCGAGCCGCGGCATGTTGATATCGGTGACGATGACGTCAGGCTTTTCCCCGGCCAGAACTTCAAGGCCGTGCATGCCATCCTCTGCCTGGATGACGCGATAGCCCGCATCGGACAAGGTCAGCAAAAGCATGTCGCGCATCGTGCGCGAGTCATCGACAGTGAGAATCGTCTTGGTCATTCGCCGCGGCCCCCTGCAAAACGCTCGTCCCAGTCTCCGCCACGGCGCTTAAAATTCTTCCCACTCGTCGGTGACCGGCTTCGGCGCGGCGCCGCCGCGAGCGCCGACGGTTTTGAGCGCCCGCGCGGCAATCTTCTCGGCGCCCCGCGCCTGCGGTTTGCGCGGCGCTTCGATCTCGCCGACCTGAAAGCGGCCGACGAGCCGGCTCAGCTCTTCGGTTTCCTGCGACAGCGTATGGCTTGCCGCAGTCGATTCCTCGACCATGGCGGCGTTCTGCTGCGTCACCTGATCCATCTGATTGACGGCGGTGTTGACTTCTTGCAGGCCGGTCGCCTGTTCGCGAGCACTGGTGGCGATGTCGGCGACGATTGAATCCATCTCGGCCACTTGTGTGAAAATGCGCTCAAGCGCCTTGCCGGTTTCGGCGACGAGATCGACGCCCTGCTTGACCTGCGTGCTGGAGGCGGAGATGAGACCCTTGATTTCCTTTGCCGCCTCGGCCGAGCGCTGCGCCAGCGCCCGCACCTCGGACGCCACGACCGCGAAGCCGCGGCCGGCATCGCCCGCACGCGCCGCCTCCACGCCGGCGTTGAGCGCCAGCAGATTGGTCTGGAAAGCGATCTCATCGATGACGCTGATGATCTGGCTGATCTGCTGTGAGGATTTCTCGATCGCACTCATCGCGCCGATCGCCTGGCGGACGACGCCGCCGCCTTTTTCCGCATCGGATCTGGCGGTGGCGACGAGCTCGCGCGCGTGGGTCGCGCCATCGGCGGTCTTGCGCACCGTCGCCGTGATTTCATCGAGCGCTGCGGCGGTCTCCTCAAGGCTTGCCGCCTGCTGCTCTGTGCGTCGCGAGAGGTCATCCGCCGCCGTGGAGATTTCCTGCGTGCCGGAGCGAATCGCCCGCGTGTTCGAATTGACGTGCAGCATCACCTGCTGAAGCTTCTCGATCGAGACGTTGAAGTTGCCGCGAATTTTTTCGTATTCGCTGGTGAAGGCATTCGAGAGCCGGAACGTCAGATCGCCGTCCGAGAGCCGCTGCAAGGCCTCGGTGATCGAGGTGACGAAGGTGTGGTGCGCCTCGATATAATGCTGGGTCTCGATTTCCTGACGCGCCCGGTCTTCTTCGGCCGCCTTGCGCGCCGCTTCGGCCGCGGTTTCGAGCCGGGCTTTCTCGACCGCATTTTCCTTGAAGACCTGGACACGTTGCGACATCTCGGCGATCTCGTCGCCTTCTCCCAGCGGCGGGACGCCGACGTCGATCCGGCCTTGCGCCAATTTCCGCATGCAATCGTTGAGAATGCGGATGGGGAATGCGATCCGCCGCTCGAGCTGGTAACCGGCATAGGCCGCGACCAGAAGGGCGAGCACGCCGCCGATGATCTGCGCGAGGTGAACAAGCCAGAGCGCGCCGGCCTGCGCTTCGGCTGCTCCGGCGGAAAGCGCGGTGGCCTTGGCACGAAGATCAGCGGCCGCCGCACGGACACGCAGCATCGAATCGACGCTCGCCGTCGATTTGGCGATCGCTATAGCTTGCGGCGCTGTCTGTGGGTCGCCGCCAAGCTGCATTTCCGGATCACCGACGTCATGCCGCCACGCCGCGTTGTCCTCTGCGAATTGATTGATTGACGCCGCGATGTCTGGCCGGTCTGCCGCCTCGTTGCGGGCCGCGGCGATCTCGTCATCGAACTGCTTGACCGCCGCGGCATAGAGTTCGTGATAGCGCGACTGGCCAGAAAGCAAGAAGCCTCTTGCATCGCTGCTCTGATCAAATTGCGCGGCCATCGCGTTATCGAGACGTTCGGCGAGCTGGAAGGACGCATCGCGCGTTTCGATCGCGTCTTCCGCGTGATGGACGGCGAATTCGATGGCAACGGACGTGAGTGCCACGACACCGAGGACAGCGGAAAATGCGACAATCAGTTTCTTGGAGATGACCAGGTTCTGCGACGCCACAGACCCCTCCCGATCGAGTGAGCGCGACGGCGCAACGGTCAGGACATTGACCAAGATGAGCGCAAGAGCCCCTGCCGCATGCTTCTTTTGAAAATTTTTACGCGAAAAGAATGAATAAATTCCCAAGCGATTCGTCGGGTGAATTCTCTGCGATGGCAATCAGGAATTGAGCGACACACATTGCGCGGCGAGGGCGGCAATGGAAATTAGAAGAAGATCGCGCCTTCTTAGAAATCCGTGCGGCTGCGGATCGCCGCGACGAGCGTGCCTTCGTCGAGATAATCAAGCTCGCCGCCGACGGGTACGCCATGTGCGAGCCGCGTGACGCGCACCGACAGCGGCGCCAAAAGATCAGTGATATAATGCGCAGTCGTCTGGCCATCGACTGTGGCATTGACCGCCAGCACGACCTCCTCGATCGAATCATTGGCGACACGGCCGACGAGGCTTTTCAGATTGAGATCGTCGGGGCCGATGCCGTCGAGCGGCGACAGGGTACCCCCAAGAACGTGATAGCGCGCCGAGAGCGCTCCGGCGCGTTCCAGAGCCCAGAGATCGGCCACAGTTTCGACGACGACGAGCAACTTGCTGTCGCGCCGGTTATCGCGGCAGATGGTGCAAGGGTCATAGGTATCGACATTGCCGCAGACCGAACAGACGACGATACGCTCGCGCGCCACCTGCATCGCCTCGGCGAGCGGCGCCAGCAATTCTTCGCGCTTGCGGATCAGGTGCAGCGCCGCGCGGCGGGCTGAACGCGGGCCAAGCCCCGGCAGCCGCGCCAGCAATTGGATCAGCCGCTCGATCTCCGGACCGGCGATGCGTTCTGCCATATCAGAATAATTTCAGACCCGGCGGGATCGGCAGGCCGGCCGTCAGGCTCTTCATGCGCTCTTCCGTCAGCCGGTCGGCCTTCTTGCGGGCATCGTCATAGGCGGCGACGATGAGATCTTCGAGCATTTCCTTGTCGTCCGGCTTCAGCAGCGAGGGATCGAGGGAGAGGCCCTTCAACAGACCTTTCGCCGTCAGGGTGACACGGACGAGACCGCCGCCCGACTGGCCCTCGACTTCAATGCGTTCGAGCTCGGCCTGAGCTTCCTGAAACTTGGCCTGCATGGCCTGGGCCTGCTTCATGATGTCGAACATTCCGGCCATGATGTTTCCTTTGAAAATTACAGATCGTCTTCAGGAGGCGCCGAATCTATATAGGCGATGTCTTCGGCCGCCGTCGCGTTTTCCGCCGGCTCTGCCTCGCGCACCGCGACGATCTCGGCGCCAGGAAAAACGTCCATCACCGCGCGCACCAGCGGGTCGGCGCGCACCCCGTGCAGGCTCGCCGCTGCGGCGGCCTCGGCCTGCTCTTTCAAACTCGGCGTGCCAGCCTCGCTAGAAATCGCGACCATCCAGCGCCGGCCGGTCCATTCCTGCAATCGCCGCATCAGCGTTTGCGCGAGCTGCGGCGAGGCACCGGGAGCAAGCGCGAATTCGATCGCGCCTTCCTCGAAGCGCACGAGGCGGACGTCGCGCTCCAGCGCCATCTTCAATTGAATGTCGCGGGCGGCCGCGGCTTGCGCCACGACATCCTCGAAGCGCGCGAGCCGCAGCCCTGGTTCAGTGCGCTCCGGCTGCGGTGCCGGCGCGGCGCGGACAGCCTGACCGGTTCCGCGCGACACCAACGAAGCCGAGCTGCCAGCAGGCGCGGAGTCGCGTGCGGGACTTGGAGAGGAAGCCGCGGTCGTCGCTTGCGGCAGGTTGCCGAGCCGGCGAAGGGCCTCGTCCGGCGTTGGCAGATCGGCGGCGTAAGCGAGCCGCACGAGAATCATATCGGCGGCGGCAAGCGGGCGCGGCGAATCCTTGATCTCGTTCAAACCCTTCAGCAGCAATTGCCAGGCGCGCGTCAGCACCGGCAAAGAAAGGCTTTGCGCGAATTCGGCGCCGCGCACGCGCTCCACCTCGCTCAGTGCCGGGTCCTTCGCCGTCTCCGGCACCAGCTTCAGCCGGGTCACGATATGGGTGAATTCGGCAAGCTCACCGAGCAGGCGCTGGGGATCGGCGCCGGACTCATAGAGCGCCTTCATCGCGGCGAGGGCGGCGGCGATATCGCCGCGCATCACATCAGCGAAAAGCTCGATCAGGCGCCCGCGGTCGGCAAGGCCGAGCATCTGCCGCAGGTCTTCGGCTTTGACTTCGACGCGCAGGCTGCCCTTGGCATGGGCGATCGCCTGGTCGAGCAGCGACAGCGCATCGCGCACGGAGCCTTCCGCCGCCCGCGCGATCGAGGCGAGTGCCTCGGGTTCGGCGGCGATCTCCTCTTTGACGCAAATGCCCGAAAGGTGAGCGACGAGCCGGTCCGCCTCGATACGGCGCAGATCGAAACGCTGGCAGCGCGAGCGCACCGTCACCGGGACTTTCTCGATCTCGGTCGTGGCGAAGATGAATTTCACATGGTCCGGCGGCTCTTCCAGCGTCTTCAACAGGCCGTTGAAGGCCTGTTTCGAGAGCATGTGAACTTCGTCGATGATATAGACCTTGGTGCGCGCAAGGACCGGACGATAGCGCGCATTATCGATGATCTCGCGGACGTCATCGATGCCGGTATGCGAGGCCGCGTCCATCTCGATCACGTCGACATGACGGGAATCGATGATCGCCTGGCAATGCACGCCAAGCTCCGGCATGTGGATCGTCGGCGCGTTGATTGCCGGCTTGCCGTCGCGCGCCGGCAGCTCGTAATTGAAGGCGCGAGCGAGGATGCGGGCTGTCGTCGTCTTGCCGACCCCGCGCACGCCGGTCAGGATATAGGCTTGGTGGATACGGCCGAGATCGAAGGCATTCGACAAGGTCGTGACCATCGCCTCCTGGCCGATGAGATCGTCGAAATTCGCCGGCCGGTACTTGCGCGCGAGCACCCGATAGGGCGTCGGCGCGATGGCCTCGTGACCTTTGGGCAGAAGAGAGGGTTCGGCGCTGTGATCCTCGGCCATTCGCCTGTCGTTGCGAGCCGAGCGAAGCAATCCAGCCGGTTCTCGGATTGCTTCGTCGCTGCGCGCCTCGCAATGACGCAGCGACGGACCTTTCCCGATCGAAGGTATAAGGTCGAGAGGTGGGAGGCTGGACAGAAACCCGCCCGGTCTCGTCTGGGCTGCTTCCTTCCGGACCTGACCCGGTTGGCGAGTGGTGCGTCCACCGCCAACCTCCCGCGCTCTATGTGGACCAGCGCGGGAAAATCCGCAAGGCCGGGCGAGGCTTAAATCTTGCTCGCGAGCCTGAGAGGTTTATACGTCAAAACAGAAGCTTACCTTATATCCCGGGCGAGACATTGCGATGACCAAGGCGCTGGTGCTTTTTTCCGGCGGGCAGGATTCGACCACCTGCCTCGCCTTTGCGCTGGCGCGTTTCGATCACGTCGAGACGATCGGCTTCGATTATGGGCAGCGCCATCGCGTCGAACTCGATCAGCGGGCGAAAATCCGCGAGCGGATCGTCCTGCGCGACCCGCTCTGGGCGCGGCGGCTCGGCGAGGACCATCTGATCGACCTTACCGTGCTCGGCCAGATTTCGGCGACGGCGATGACCCGCGATGTTGCCATTGTCACGGAAGCGAACGGGCTGCCGAACACGTTCGTTCCCGGCCGCAACCTGATCTTTCTCGCCTTCGCCGCGGCGGTCGCCTACCGGCGCGGGCTCAAGCACATCGTCGGCGGCATGTGCGAGACGGATTTCTCCGGCTATCCCGATTGCCGCGACGCGACGATCAAGGCCATGCAGACCGCCCTCAATCTCGGCATGGAAAAGGATTTCGTGCTCGATACGCCGCTCATGTGGCTCGACAAGGCGACGACCTGGAAGCTCGCCGAAGAGCTTGGCGGGCAGGCGCTGGTCGATCTCATCGTCGAGGACACGCACACCTGCTATCTCGGCGAGCGCGGCACGCGGCACGCATGGGGCTATGGCTGCGGCGCCTGCCCCGCCTGCCAATTGCGGGCGCAGGGCTGGGCGAAATATCGCGCCGAAGCTGCGGCGAGCGCCGGCTAGTCTTTATTGGGTTGGCGTGGGCGCGGCGGTGCTGGTCGCGCTCGTCGCATTTTGCGAGGCGGCCGGGGCTGGGCTCGCGGCCGCGGCTTGCGCCGCAGGCGCCGGTTGCACGGCAGGCTTTGCCCCGAAGAACGAGAAAAACGAGCCCTGACTCGGCGCCCGCTGCGGGGCCGGCGCGCTGGCCGTCTGGAGCGCGGCGAGAGGCGTTGCCGGTGCCGCGCTCTGCGGCGGCGTCTGCGGATTCGGAACTGCCGGGGGCGCCGCGCCGGTGCTCGCCGGCTGTGCGGCAGCGGTGGTCGAGGCAGTCGGCTGCGGATCGACAGCGGGTTCGCTCTCGCCCCGCGCCAGTGCCAACGCCCTGGCCTTTTTCTCGGCCGCATCGGCGGCGGCAAGGTCTTTCGCGCGGGCGACCTTCAACTGTGCTTCGGTCGGCGCCTTGCCGTGCCGCTTGATCGCGACATCGACCGGCCCCTGAACCAAAGCGTCGGGACGGCTGACATCCTCGATCGGCTGCCCTCTGAAGGTCGGGTTCTGACCGCCATCCGCATAGACCGTGTGCACCGCCGGCAGACCGCTGGCGGCAAGCTCGGCGATCCGGGCGTCGTCGCGTGCTTCCTTGGCGAGAACTTCTTCCGCTACCATCTGGTCGCGCTTCAGCGCCGGGCAAGGCGCGCTGGGATCGAGCCTCTCGCCGTTCGCGGGCGTCGCGTTGAACACGTAATGCAGGTTGCAGACGCCGACGCGAACTTCCTCTTTCGTCACTTCGAAATTGTCGGTGCCTGTCTTCAACTCACGCCAGAAGGCGATATTGGGGTCGAGCCTGTATTTGGCGAAATTCTCCGCGGTCATGTGGAACGGCATGGATTGCATCTGAATCTCCGGCTGGCCGCCGGCGAAAGCCTCGCGCGCAATCGCGTAGATTTCGGCAATCTCCATGTTGGTCATCGAGAAACAGCCGGCCGAGGAGCAGATGCCATGCACCATGATCGAATCGCCGCTGTAGCCGTGCGCGCGATCGTAGACATTGGGATAGCCGACGTTGAACGAAAGATAATAGCTGGAGCGCGGATTCATCTGCGAGGGATAGATCGGATAGAATCCTTCCGGCACCTGCCGGTCGCCCTTGCGTTTCTTCGGGCCGAGCTGGCCCGACCAGCGGCACATCGGATAGGTCCGCAGAAGCACGTAGCGCCCGTCGTCGCGCTGCTTCCAGATTTCGAATTCCGCTTCCTTCTTGTAGGTACGGAAGAGGACGGGTGCCTGCGGGTTCGTGCCCTTGGCCTGCATCAAGGCCAGCGTTTGCGGCGAAAGCGGCTGATAGGCGCGATCGACGAAATCGCTGGAATCGTCTTCGCCGACGCAGCCAGCGAGCATGGCGGTCAAGGCGATGACGGCGAACCGCGCCGTAAAGCGGCGAAAGAAAGCGGAATGGAACGGCATCGGCATTTGCTCTAAGGCCCCCAGTGGCCACGCCGCCATCTAAGAGCGTTATCCTTATCCGCCGGTTACTTCAACCGCCCGGCGATCACTCGGGGCCATAGCCTTGGCGGTGATTGGGCCGCCAATAAGGCGGCGCATAGGGCCAGAAATGGTCGGCGTAGACGCCGCGGGTGACGCAGACCCGCTGAATCCCCATCCGGGTCACCTGATTATAGAGGTTCATCTGCGGGTCGGCGACGATATCGCAGGTGGGCGGGGGGGAAAGCGCGACCGCTGGCGGAGGCGTCGGGGGATAATAGGGCTGGTCGAGATCGGCGCCCCATGCGGCCCCGGCGGCGCAAAGGCAAGCCAGGGCGAGGCCGGGGAGCAGGCCCATCTTCGTCTTTGCAATGCCCGGCATCCATCCAGCTCCGGCGCGGCCGATCGGCCGCGATTCGCCGGAGAATGACGCGCTAAGCTTGCCTCTCGCTTGAGCGGGTCACGCCCTGACGATCAAACCTTGGGCTTGGAGAAGACGGACGCGAGGCTGACTTCCTCCTCACGCTCGGCCGGCGCCGAGGGGTGTGAGCTGAAGACATCTCCGTCGTGGAAGCCCTCAGGGCGCGGCGCGGTCGTGATCTCCGCCGGAACCAGGGTCTGTTTGCGGTCTTCCTCGACCGGCGGGCGCTCCTTGGCGGCGCGATTGACCTCGAAATCGAGATCCATCTGCGAGCAGAGGCCCAGCGTGACCGGGTCCATCGGCGTCAGCGCGGCGGAATTCCAGTGCGTGCGGTTGCGGATCGCCAGCAATGTCGTCTTGGTCGTGCCGACGAGGCGCATGATCTGCGCATCCTTCAACTCCGGATGGTTGCGCAGCAGCCAGAGAATCGCGTTCGGTCGGTCCTGGCGGCGGGAGAGAGGCGTATAGCGTGGCCCGCGGGCGCGCTTGATCTCCGGCAGCCGCACCTTGGATTGGGCGAGCTGCAGGCGATGCGCCGGGTCCTTCTCGCCAGCGGCGATCTCCTCGCGGGTCAATTGGCCGGAGGTGATCGGGTCGTGGCCTTTGATGCCGGCCGCGACTTCACCGTCGGCGATGCCCTTCACTTCCAGCGGATGCAATTTACAGAAATCGGCGATCTGGTCGAAGCTGAGCGAAGTATTTTCGACGAGCCATACGGCGGTCGCCTTGGGCATCAGCGGGGCGTCGGTCATCATCAACTCCTTTGGGCCTCGGCGGCGCCGGAGCGCGAACAGCGGCGCGGCAGCCAAAACCGGAAACAGGGGCGTCCGCGTCTGCACGCGGCCGGACAAACTCAAGCGCAGCCTGAATGCCGCATCTTAATGTCCGTTTTGGGGGAATCGGCTCTTTTCTAAGCGACCCGGCGGCGCAAAGCAATGCGCGCCATAGCGGCTTTGAGGCTGATATAGTCGTTCTTGCACCAATTGCGCCCGGCTTTCGCGACCGGGTGAGCCGCCGAGGGAGGATGGCCGGCCATGAGCCGTGACGATGACGATCCGTTCGCACCGCCGAAGAAGGCGCCCGCTCATGTGGTGGGCCAGCTGCTCGATGATCTTTCGGTCGAGGAACTAGGCCTGCGTATTGCCGCGCTCAAGGCGGAGATCGCCCGGCTGGAGAGCGCGCGGACCGCGAAGGAGGCGAGCCTCGCCGGCGCTGCGGCCTTTTTCAAGCCGGCGGGCTGAAAACCACCGGTTGTGGCTGCCGCGGGCGGCAATCGTTAAGCTTTTATTAGAATTTCAGCTTCTAGCATTATCTGGCCGGTGCCGAACCGGCCAGCCGCAGGGCATTTGCCGCGGCTTCTCCCTCCCCAACACTTGACTTCGCGGAGCCGCTTCGGCGGCTCCTTTTTCGCGGGCCCCGCAGGGGTTTTGGGCTTGTTCGCGCATTAACCTTACTTAAAACTTAATGCCCGCCGGCCTATCAAAGCCCCTAGTATCCGCCGCGCGGTCAAGGCCGCGAGGGGAAGAGTGAGGGTCCGGGCGTCGCATGGTTCAATTGTCGGGTTACGAGCAAGAAGCCGCGGTTTCCTTTGCCACCAAATTGGTGGCGTCGGAATCGTTCAAAACCCTGTTTCGCGATGGCATGGCGCTGGTCGAGGAAACCGCCAATTATCTCGATGGCGACGGCCGCGAAGAGGCGAAGAATCTGCCGCGCCTCGCCGCGCTCGCCTATGCGACGGAAAGCATGCGGCTGACGACACGGCTGATGCAGACCGCGTCTTGGCTTTTGCTCCAACGAGCCGTCAACGAGGGCGAACTGACCCAAGGCGAGGCGGCCTCGGAAAAGCGCAAGGTGCGCCTCAGCGAGCAGCAGTCGACGACAAACGCGGATGTTCTCGCCAAGCTGCCGGCGAAGCTCAACGCGATCGTCGATCGCTCTCTGCGGTTGCAGAGCCGGATCCTGCATCTCGATCGTGTGATCTATCAGCCGGCTGAGGAGCGCGCGCCACCCGTTCAGCAAATGCGCCCGCTCGAACCGCAGCTCGAACTGTTGCGCGCGGCTTTCGCGACCGGCGAATAGCTCGCACGGTCTTTGCGCGCAAAGCGAAGCAATCCGGATTTGTCGCGGCGAACCGAGGTCCGGCTTCCAGCCGGGCCAATAGCGGACTCCGGAAGCAATACCGTGGATTGCTTCGGCGCTCCGCTCGTCACAATGACCGGATTCTGCCGTCTTACTTCTTGGCGCCGATGCCGAGGTTGCCGAAGCGCGAGTTGAAGCGCGTCAGCCGGCCGCCGCGATCGAGCAGATGCTGCGAGCCGCCGGTCCAGGCCGGATGCGTCTTCGGGTCGATGTCGAGGTTCAGCGTTGAGCCTTCCTCGCCATAGGTGGAGCGGGTGTAAAACTCGCTGCCGTCCGTCAGGACGACCTTGATGTAGTGATAGTTCGGATGACCTTCCGATTTCATCGTCAAATCCAGATAAGGTTGAAGCGGCGGCGCGAGCCTGCCGCAAATAATAAGGGGCGCCCGGATCGCGGCGTGTCTGGCTGAATCGGCCAAACACATGAAACGCTATCGGTTTTTATGAGTTAGAGCGGGATTTACGCGAAAAACCGGTATCCGCTTTTTCGCATTCCGCTCTAGCGCGAGGCGCCCCTATAACCTTTTCAGGCGCCCCCGACAAGCGGCATGCGCTTATCGGTATATAGCCCGGCGGGTTCACGGCCCGATGAGCGCCTCGCCCGTATCGCCGCGCAGCTCGATTTTCGCATAATCGCAGGCGCCATAGCCGCGCTGGAAGCAGGAGAGCGCGATGAGCCAGACGCCGACGATGCGCGACGGCAGCGGGCCGCCGATGGCGCGGGCGTAATCCTCCGCGACAGGCTGTTCCTCCTCCAGCCAGCGGCCGAGGTCCGCCGTCCCCGAGCGCACGATCATATGCGTCTCGCGCTTGTCCCACCACGGCAGCGGGCAGGCGAAGGAGGTGCCGACCGGCAGGTCCGCGCTCCAGGCATAAGTGAGATCGCGGCCGTTTTCGAATTCGACGGCGATTGAGAGATAATCGTGCGTCGCCCCGCTGTTCTCGGCCAACGCCGAGGGCAGGTTGGTGACGCGCCAGGACCAGGCGAGGCGCGTCGTCGGATCGAGCGCGACATCGACGGGATATTGCAGGATGCCGGCGTCGAAGCGGCAGCAGCAGGCGATATGCGGCGGGTTCGACGCATCGGCTTTCTCGCAGAAAATACCGGTATCGCCGACCCGCCAGAGCGGCCGCCAACCGCGCGGAACGGTCTTGTTGGCATTGAGCCGCGCGGCCTCCGCTGCGGCAAGGCCGCTCGTATCGCCGGCGCTGAAGCGCGTGAGGCCCGCAGCCGCCACGCCGCGCCAGGCGAGAACCGCGACGCTGAATCCGCCCGTTGCGCCGGCACGCGGCCAGCCGGGATCGAGATCGCCGCGTTCATTGGCCCATTCGCCGGGATGTTTGGCGATGAGGAACAGCCGCCCGGAAGCAGGAGCATTGAATGTCGTCGTCTCGCGAATGGATTTCGTCGCCTGTCCCTCGCGTCCAACGCGCCACCACAGGCTGACATTGCTGAAAAGCCTGATGTCCGGCTCGACGGCAATCTGCACCGCGCCAGCGCCCAGCAGGCTGATCGCTTCGCCGGCAGAGACATCGATGCCGCTGTCGATCCAGTCCTCGCTACAGGCCGGAAGCTCGACAACCGCAGCTTGGCGCAGCAGATCTAGGTTGTCCGCGATGGCCTTGTGCCAACCAGCTACCACAGGGCCGCGATCGGCCTCGAGATGCGTATCCGTCATTTTCTCCTCCCGGCAGATTTATTCTGATGCCGAGGCTGGCATGCCGGGAAAACGGGAACTTGCCATTTTGCGCCACCGCCGCGATCTTGTGCGCGAGGAAACGTCTATGGCTCACTATGGCTTGACCAAGGCCCGTTCGATGGGGCCGGTCGCTGAGGCTGTCGAACGCGCCGGCGGCTCGATCGCCCGCGTCTTCCGCCGCGCCGAACTGCCGCTCCAGCTTATCGACGCGCCGGAACGGCTCATCCTTCTGCGCGATCAGCTCTATCTCGTCGAATGTGCCGCCCGCGAGATCGGCGACGATGCTTTCACGGCGCGGGTTGCAACGGAAGGCGGGGTCAAATTCCTCGGCGCTCTGGGACATCGCGTCAGCAGCGCGCCGCGCCTCGACGCTGCGATCGTACAATGCAATGCGCTGATGACCTCGCAATTGCAGTCCGCGACATCATTGACGCTGACGATTTCCGGCGGCGAAGCGCGCTGGACCTATCGGGTGACGGACCCGATCGCGACCGGCCGGCAGAAAAATGAAATTCTGGCGCTCGGCTACATGCTCGACCTGTTTCGCGGCTTTCTCAATCCCGGCTGGACGCCGATCCGCGCGGACGTGCCGGGGCCGCTGGCCGGTCACGCGGCCAACGAGGCTGTGCTTCGCTGCGCGATCTCTCACAGCGATGTCGCGGCACTGGTTTTCCCGGCGGATTTGCTTGAGGTCGAAAATCCCGGTGCCGTCGCGCGCCTGGCGGATGACGAAGGCCCGGTACCCGACCCCGACGATCTTCTCGCCTGCGTCGATGCGCTTGTGGTGCTCGCCCTGCTCGACGGCCGGCCGCGGCTCGATTGGCTCTGCCGGCGGCTGAATCTCTCGCGCCGCAGCCTGCAGCGCAAGCTCGCGGCGCGGGGCGTCAGCTTTGAAGAAATCGTGCGGCGCGCGTCATTCGATCGCTCAGCCGAACTTCTGGCGCAAGCGGGCGTGGCGGTGACGGCTATCGGTCATGAACTCGGTTATTCGGATGCGGCGCATTTCACCCGCGCCTTCCGCCGATGGGCCGGCAGGCCGCCGCGCGCGTGGCGGCGGCGCTAGAGTTCAGATCACGGCGGCGATGAGACCGAGCTGCTGCGCTTCCTGCGCCTCGATGTACCAGTCGCCAGGCGCTCTTTCGAGCACTTGCTCCATCGTGACTTGCGAGCCACGGACGAGGTTTTCGAAGCCCTCGTTCTGAATCATGATTGACGCCTCGATCTCGTGCAGCAGCGATCTGGCCGTCGCGACGCAAGTCGTCAGCGGGCCATTGATCTTGAAGGACTTGGCGAGCTTGCGCTCGTGGATCATGAGTCGTGTGCCGCGCGTCAGATAACGATTTTCCGGCAGGAAGAAACTCATGAAGGTCGTGCCCGCCGAATAGATCGCCGCCTTGCCGAGGAAGACGAAACGGCGGTTGGGATTGATATCGCTGTGGTAGCGGATATCCTCGCCCATCATCCGAGCGACCTCCGGATCGCCGCCGAGCGTTGACAATTCGATGACGACAAGCCCCTCCAGCGGCGCATTGCCGAACTGGATGCGGAAATTGTTGTACATGGCGTAATCGACCGGTCCGGACAGGAGGACGGCGGGCGATCGGAACATTGTGATGTCAAACGGCGCAGAAGGCATGGCGGTGTCGAACCCGGTTGTTAGCGGAGCGAAGCGCCGCCGCCGCAATAATGCCGATAGCCCCTCCAGGTTCCGCCGGGCTCAAATATGGATCGCGCGCTTGTCCACCGCGAGCGCAGCTTCCTTCATCGCTTCGGACAAGGTCGGATGCGCATGGCAGGTGCGGGCAAGATCCTCCGACGAACCGGAGAATTCCATCAGCACGGCTGCTTCGGCGATGAGTTCGCCGGCAAAAGGCCCGACGATATGCACGCCGAGCACGCGATCCGTCGTCGCGTCTGCCAGGAATTTCACGAAACCTTCCGTGGCACGCATGGCGCGTGCGCGGCCGTTGGCGCTGAAAGGGAATTTGCCCGTCTTGTAGGCGATGCCCTTGGCTTGTAGCTCCTCCTCGCTCGCGCCGACCGAGGCGATCTCGGGGTTCGTGTAAACGACACTCGGGATGACGTTGTAATTCACATGGCCATGCTGGCCGGCGAGGATTTCGGCGACCGCAATGCCTTCATCCTCCGCCTTATGCGCCAGCATCGGCCCGCGCACGACATCGCCGATCGCATAAATGCCCGGAACATTGGTGGCGAAGCGATCGTCGATCACGACCCGCCCGCGCTCCAGCGCGACGCCGGCATTTTCGAGCCCGAGCCCCTCGGTGTAGGGGCGGCGGCCGATGGCGACGAGCGCGACGTCGGCTTCGATCTCCGATGCCGCACCGCCCGCAGACGGCTCGATAGCAACCTTGAGGCCAGTCTTCTGCTTCTCGATCTTCGCGACCTTGTGGCCGAGGACGAATTTCAGCCCCTGCTTTTCGAGCATGCGCTGCGCCTGTTTCGCCGTCTCGGCATCAAGGCCCGGCAGAATCCGGTCGAGGAATTCGACGACCGTCACTTCCGCACCGAGACGGCGCCAGACCGAACCGAGTTCGAGGCCGATGACGCCCGCGCCGACGACGAGCAATCGGCCGGGCACTTTCGCCAGTTCGAGCGCGCCGGTGGAGGAGATGATGTCCTTCTCGTCGATCGTCACGCCCGGCAGCGGCGCAACATCGGAACCGGTCGCGATGACGATGGCTTTCGTCTCGATCGTCTGCTTGCCGCCGTCTGCGGCCGTCACCTCGATCCTGCCCGGCGCCGTGATCGTGCCGGTGCCGATGAACGGATCGACCTTGTTCTTCTTCAGCAGGAAGGCGACGCCGTTCACATTGGCCGCGACCGTATCGCTCTTGTGCTTCATCATCGCCTTGAGATCGAGCGAGGGCTTGCCGACGATGACGCCGAAGGCGGGGAGATCATGCTCCGCCTCGGCGAATTTCTCCGAGGCCGCGAGCAAAGCCTTCGAGGGGATGCAGCCGATGTTGAGGCAGGTGCCGCCGAAGGTCTTGTTCTTTTCGACGACGGCGAC